>CAYIXG010000001.1:0-216132 GCA_964367375.1 Candidatus Woesearchaeota archaeon
AGCCGAGTGGTGGTCGCTATAAGTCAGCAAAGCAGAAGAAAAGGCATTATCTTGCAAGTTTGCCTGCATTGACGAAGATGGGAAAAGATCATGCAAAAATGTTGAGGGTTCGCGGGGGAAATACAAAAAGAATCATGTTGACTGCTAGCACTGTTAATCTGCTAGATCCTGCAACGAAGAAGTTTGCAAAAGCAACGATAAAAACAGTGGTTGATAATCCTGCAAATAGGCATTTCATTCGAAGAAATATCATCACAAAGGGAACCATTGTGGAAACAGACAAAGGTCATGCGCGCATCACTTCAAGACCAGCGCAGCATGGCATGTTGAATGCAGTATTAATCAAGAAATAAATTTTTTATACCCGAATGATGCGAGAGGCTGCTTTTCTCATGCGATTCATCACTGCAAGTCCTATATGCTTTTCATCAATGCCTTCTGCAATGATGATATGCATTCCTTTATGATCAAGGGTTCTGAATGCAGTAAAGAGATTATGTGCAACCTTTTGCGGAGTGTTTCCAATAAAGAGAGTTGCATCAACCTTTTTTAACATTCCATCAGAAGTGCAGCGAATGATACCTACTTTTTTTTGTTTTTTCTTGTACATGCGTGCAAACGCATCCATCTTGGAGATAACCTCATGATGTTTTCCTTCAACAAGAATAAGCTGTGCTTTCGGCGCATAATGTCTGTATTTCATGCCTGGTGCTTTGGCAAAAGATACTTTTTGTTTTGGGTGTGAAACAGCAGGATGAAACGCGATGGGTTGCTTAAGTATTTTTTCAATTTGCTCAATAGATATTCCTCCAGGTCTGAGAAGAAGTGGTGGGTCAACGGTCATGTCAAGGATGGTTGATTCAACACCAATTTTGCATGTTCCTCCATTAATAATGCAGTCAACTTTCCCGTTCATGTCATGAAAGACATGTGCAGCAGTCGTTGGGCTTGGTTTTCCTGAAAGATTCGCGCTGGGTGCTGCAATCGCTGTTCGTGATTGTTTGATGAGAGCAAGAGCAATAGGATGATTGGGAATGCGGACTGCAACAGTATTAAGACCTGCAGTGACTTCTTTTGGTACGTGATGTGCTTTTTTTAAGATGAGAGTAAGTGGTCCTGGCCAGAATGTCCTTATAAGTGTTCGTGCTTTGTGGGGAATATGAGCTGCAACAGTGTGAAGCTGTTGATAGGTTGCAATGTGCACAATAAGGGGATTATTAGAGGGTCTTCCTTTTGCTGTGAAGATCTTTTTTATTGCCTTTCCATTGAAGGCATCAGCTCCTAATCCATACACGGTTTCTGTGGGAAAAACAACAATACCTCCCTGTTTAATAAGAGTTGCCGCATGGCGAATCCTCTGTTTTTTAATATGCTGAGGATGGATTGAAATAACCAAGGTCATAATAATTGGTGGAAGAAGTATCCCTTTAAAAGAGTAGTAGGCATGTACAAACAATAAATAAGAATGAAGAAGTTAGATACCTGGGTTGCCAAAATCTGTCCAGCTAGTCCATAATAGAGGATCAAAGAAAACGCCGCCTTGTGTTTCGCGATAGCGTACATACACTTTTCCGTCAGTCATGCGTGCAGTCACGATGCCAAACAAGTAATTGGTGTCATCTGTGGTTATGTCTACGCTCACGTCTTCAATGTTCGTGTTAGGATCTGGTGTTCCAAAGTCTGTCCATGACGACCAAGTTGCTGGATCCTGTAAGGTTCCTCCTTGGGTTTCTCTGTACCGCATCATGACACTTCCTGTTGAGGGAACCGCACCAGCCATTAATCCATATCGCATGTTTCCAGAACCGTGTGTAATTGCAGCGTCTGTTAATGGAAGCGCTCCCAAGATTGTTCCGTCAACTTCAAGCTTTTGTGCAGGATTATAGTTGCCTGCAAAGCCAATGCCTACATTTCCTGTAGGTGTAATGAGTAAAGATACAACATTGCCATTGTCATGATCAACAACAAAGGGAATTCCTGGTAGTTTAAACCCGAATGATGGTGTTAATGGAAGGTAAAACATTCGTGCTCCAATGTTAGCGGTTGTGGTGGTCATGTCAATGAATGATCCTTGGTATTGGCTACGCATCCTGATGTTTCCATCAACAGTTAACTTTTCAACAGGCGTTGCTGTTCCAATCCCAACGTTTCCATCAGCATTCACCTGCAGAAGAGAAGTTCCAACATTGTCGCTTAATACAATACTATGTGGTGGTTTTAATATTAATTGAAGATTTTGTCCGCCGACAGGGCTTAGCACGCCACCATCGATAATAATGTTTCCTTTGACATGCAATTTGTCTAAAGGATTGACAATGCCAATGCCCACATTGCCAGTGTTGGTGTTAAAAATATCAATGCTGTTTGTGGTATCCCATAAAGGAAGAATGACTGTTCGCCCTTCAACGTTATTTGTATTTAAAAGAACAGATATGCTAACGAGAATGATAACGCCGATAAGGAATTTATGGAGAGGGTGAAGTTTCATCCAATTACTGGGAATAATGCGTTATTTAAGGTTTTTGTTATTATGATAAAATGATAGTAGGCATAAGATACTATGTATAATATCTGAAGCTTTTCATAGTAGTAATGCGAATATTTTAAAAGTCAAGAACATACGGAAGTAAAATAGCACATGGCAAATCAACCAGATTTATTATCAAACTTTTAATCAAGATAAAATAATAATGAAAAAAGGACTAACAAGAAGGCAGATACTGAGATGTATTCCAGCTGGAGCTTTGATTTTACTCGGTTGTGGTTTGGAAGAACGAACGCAAGAGAAACCACGAGTCATCTCTGATCCATCTATTTTGGAATTCTATGATTCATTATGGAAACAATTGAAAGAAGGGACGCTTACAGACTATCAACATCAAGACACTTTTGAGCCTTATTTGGCAGTATGGAGAGAAGCGAGAGATTTTTGTCGAGAACATGGCATATCAATTGAGGGAGCTTTTGAGATGAACTTTTTAGTGAATAAAGAAGCTCCTGATGGATTAAAAGACAGATTTTCAAAGTTATACTTTGCATATCTTGCTAGTTCTCAAACACCAGATAATCTTGATGGTGTAAAAGATAAAGCAGGGTACATAAAAGAAAATAGGCTCTCTTATGAGGATGTGATACAAATCATAAATAAAGCGAGGATCTCCTTATTTGGTGAACAGCATGGCAATGTGGCACATAGCAATCTTGAGATGCGTTTACTAGGTGATATAAGTCATGATGGTCTTGCATGTACCTGCGAACCACTCCAAGTGCAAAGAAAAGATATTCTAGAGAGATTCCTTGGTGGTGGGGATGAATCAGGCGATGAGCTTGTTGAAGGAGTACTAGGGCCAGAAGAAACAAAGAAAGAATTAAAAGTGGTGAGAGGCATTCACATTCCTGTCATACCTGCCGATGTCTATTTTGACCTTGACAAAAGAAGAACGCCTGATAATGGTCCTTTCTTTCCTGATGAGCGAACAACATTTATTCGAGAAAGTGTTATAGCTCGACAAATGATTTATGCTCAAAGCAAAGGGTATAGGATATTTGGTTGGTGGGGGGATGGTCATACACGACCGGAACATCTTCCAAGGCAGTTAAAAACAAAAGGGGTAACTCCTTTAGTGGTATCGGGATCAAACTTTTCAGAAGAGGTTTATGACGTCGCAATGGAAGTTTCTGGTAATAAGGATATTTTCTTCAGAAGAGGGGAACACATTACTTATGTGGCACCGAGAACATAGGAATAGCATTGTAATATTAACTCAAAGATATTTCTTTGATGATGTTGAGGAAAAATTCTTTGTCTTTCTTGTGAGTTAAGATTGCTGCCACATGGTTTTTGTCAATCCAGCGAGCCTCAGGATTTTCTTTGTCCTGAGGGTGAAGTGCGTCTTGTGTTGTCTTGAAAAAGAACATGGTAATAATTTTCATCTCAGAAGTGTCGTCTCCTGTATTCTGGCCAATTCGATATCGCTGGTACGTTCCTAGTTCTTTGATAAATTCCAATCTTGTTATGCCTGACTCTTCTGCAATTTCTCTTTGTGCGGCAGTAAGGGGTGTTTCTCCATTCTCGATGTGCCCTTTGGGCAATGACCAAGAGATACCTTTTTGATTAACTACTAAAACCTGTCCTCTCCTGTTGATTACGACGCCACCAGCGCATGGTGTTTGTTTTGGGTTCATTTAATCACTCAACCATTTTATGAACGTATGTAAGAGGGATGGTGCAGAGGCCAGGATTCGAACCTGGGAACTCACTAAGAGACAAGCCCCTGAAGCTTGCGCCGTTGACCACTTGGCTACCTCTGCAGGAATAGAACAAAAAGTAAATTAAATATATAAAAAGGTATCCTCGAAGAGAAAGGGAATATGTGGTCAAACCAGAGGTTTATAGCCAAAGCTGTAAGATAATAACCTTATTAAAGAAGGACGAATTGGTGTTGAGGGAGAAAAATGGGTGATCAGGGAAAGCACAGGTATGCTATTATTGTATTGGCTCTCCTTCTTTTAGGAGGCACATACTTTCTTCCCTTGCCATTGCCGCGAGAGGCGCAAGCAACTATTGCTATTACAGTCTTTGCAATGGTTTTATGGATATTTGAGGTTCTTCCGTTATATATCACTGCTCTTGCTGTTGCGGTGTTACTTATCCTCCTCGGGGGGTTTCCTGCAGAAAAAGTATTCGCGCAGTTTTTCGACCGTGTTGTTGTTCTTGTCTTGGGAGGTTTTGTAATTGCGGTGGCGATGCATAAGCATAAGCTGGATGAATATCTTGCATACAAATTATTAGGGAAGTTTAACGTTTCTTCAAAAATGCTGTTGTTAGGGATGATTTTCGTGACAGCATTCCTTTCCATGTGGATGAGCAATTCTGCAGCTGCTGCAATTGCAATGCCGATCGCGCTTATTGTTCTTGCAAAAAACAAGATGAGGCCGCTGAAATCGAATTTCGGAAAATCAATGGTGCTGGCTGTTGCATATGGAGCGACAATAGGGGGAATAGGCACTCTTATTGGAAGCACCCCAAATGTGATGACGCAAAAATTTCTGACAGAAAATGGGTTGCAATTTGGATTTCTTGATTGGTTGATCAGGGGTTTTCCATTCATGGTGGTGATGATAATTATTTGTTGGATTCTTCTTTTTTTGTTTTTTATTCCTGAAAAGAAGAAGGTGAAGATGATCAAACATCCGCACCCATTCACTGCAAGTCAGAAGAAGGTTGCGGCGATTCTTGCAGGAACAATAATATTATGGATGACTGAGAATGTTCACGGGATTCATAATAGTGTTGTTGCGTTGATTCCGGTGGTTCTGCTCTATGTGTTAAACCTTTTGGATGCGCAAGATTTTGGGAAGATTGACTGGGGTTCGTTAGTGCTCATCGGAGGGGGTATTGCGCTGGGAATGGCGATTGATGTGTCTGGATTGGATGATGTGTTTTCCTCAGGCTTGCACAGTGCGCTTCTCGGAAATTCTTACTTTGTTATATTATTAGCATTGGCAGGGACAGGGATCCTCATGACGAGCTTTTTGAGTAATACTGCTGCATCTGCAGTGTTAGTTCCTGTGATTACTGTGCTTGCTGCGACATTGGGGTTAAATGAAACAAATGTTGTTGTTGTGGCTGCAATGGGGGTAAGCCTTGATTTTATTTTCCCGATGGGGACTCCACCCTCTGCGCTTGCGTATGCCACACGATATATTACGATAAAAGACATGATGAAGGCAGGTCTGCTCCTTTCAATACTGGGTGCGTTTGTCCTGGCAGGAATAGCATATTTTACATGGATATAGATTTTGAAGAGGTTACACAAGCAGAGGAGAACTCGTAAAAACAGCGGTCCGCATCTTTTTCGATACCATGAAAAAACTATAAACCCACTTTACGGTCAATGTATGGGTTTACGGCCAAAGCCAGAATAACAGAAACCTTTATATATAACTTCACTTTTCTATTTATAAACATTGTTATGCTTTAGTACAATAATGGTACTTGTTGTGGGGGTTGGACACAGGTATGGCAACATATATTAAGAAATGTCCGGAGTGCGGAAGCATTCATCTTTCTATTGATAAGGAAAAGGGAGAAGTCACCTGTAAAGATTGTGGTCTTGTCATCGAAGAGAAGATGATAGACTTTGGTCAGGAATGGAGGGAGTTTGAGGATTCTGAGGAGAAGCGAAGGCGCACTGGAGCTCCCATGACATATACGCGTTATGACAGAGGTTTAGGCACAGATATTGGTCAGAAGGGAGATATTTTTCAGTTAAAGGGCAAGGGAATGAACAAGTTCTTCCGCTTGCGAAAATGGCAGTATCGCATTTCGACCGCTATTGAACGCAATTTGAAGCTCGCTCTTGCAGAATTGAAGAGGGTTGCATCGTATTTGAAACTGCCAAAATCTGTGGAAGAAGAAGCTGCACGAATTTACACGCTTGCAGTGCAGCGTGGATTAGTAAGAGGCAGATCAATGGAGTCTGTTGTTTCAGGAGCGTTGTATGCAGCGTGCAGGCGTCATGAAGTGCCGCGAACATTAGATGAGCTTTCAGAAGCCTCAGGTATTGATAAGAAGGAAGTGGGCAGAACATATCGCTTTATCACTAGAGAATTAGGTATTAGAATTCTTCCGAGTAACCCTGTGGATTACATTCCACGCTTTGCATCTGCATTGAAATTAACTGCGGAAACTCAGTCAAAGGCAGTGGAAATTTTGGAGATGGCGGAAAAATCTGAATTAACTTCAGGTCGTGGTCCGACAGGGATTGCCGCAGCCTCATTGTATGTTGCTGCCTTGATGAATAATGAGAAGAGAACGCAGAGGGAAGTAGCAGATATTGCAGGAGTGACTGAAGTGACTATTCGAAACAGATATAAAGAGCTGTTTAAGCGGTTAAAGTTGAAGGATATGATTAAGGAGAAGAAGAAAAAAGAGGGAGAGTGATGTGCCTATCGGTGCGTTTATTTCGTTAATCAAAAAGAGCGTTGATGACCTCAAGAAGAATCTCATTGTTCTTGTTCCTGATGCGTTGCAGCTTGTTCTTTTTGTTGTATGTGGGTATATTATTCTGAAGGCAACAGGTATTCTGAATCTATTGTTTGAGTTAAAAAAGATTGATGATCCATTCCAAGTTCGGCAATTAGTGAGCGCAAACCTCTCCTCGTTTGGCGTTGCCACAATTATCGCAGTCGTGGTGTTCTTTTTTATCTCTTGTTTTTGTACAGGAATGCTTTTTTCCATGGTGAAGCAGGTCATAGTAAAAAAGAAGTCTTCTCTTCAAGAAGGATTGAAGGGAGGGGCAGCGTTTTTCTGGAGGATTGCTGCGGTGAAGCTGGTGATGGCGTTGTACGTTGCACTGGTCACCTTTTGTGGTCTTATTCTCCTGGTTCTTTTAAGTTTTGTCGGGAAGATTATAGGAGCAATTCTTGGCGGTTTATTAATCATTGTTGTGTACTTTTTCATTATAGTGGCATTCTTTTATAGGTACCCTGCGTTGTTCAGGCACGAAAAAACAGGGATGCAAGCAATGAAGGATGCGTTCACTTTTTTTAAAAAGGATAAGAAGTTTGTTATTGTCACAGCTGCAATCATTTATTTGATGTTTACAGGAGTCAACATTCTCACACAGTTGTTGCAGTCTGCGTTTGGTCAGGTAGTGGGAGTAACGGTGAGCGTTGTGCTGGGCATCATGATCAGCACGTGGTCTGCGCTGTTTTTGTATCACGCATATCTTGAAAGCGGGAAGAAGAGCAGCAAAGGTTAGACTCCTTTTGCTTCTCGTCTGAAGAGTGTTCCTTTCTTGAAGGGAAGGACCCAAGAAACCCAATCATGCAAAGCTTCATAACTTTTATTTGTAGTAAATCTTCCTGATCGAAGCCGTTGTTTGATGCATGCAATCAAGGCCTCTTCAGAAGAAAGATCCAGGTCTTCTCTAAATTCAGTATACGCAATGCCGATGTCTTCGATCCTATGTGCGTCAGAAACAGCAATAGCTGGTTTTCGGTGATGATGTGCAAAGATTTGCGCTCTGTCATTTGCTGCTCTGCTGTATTGTCCGAGGAAGGGGAATCGTGAAAGAAAGCGCGGAAGGGTGAGCTGTGCGTTATGTCCTTCAATGGCATCATACTGCTGCAAAAATCGTTCAAGCAAATCTTCGCCAACGCCTCTATGAAGAGTAACAAACGGATGTTCTGCAATTTGAACAAGTCCTCTGTCGCTGCAATAGGTGAGAGTGTCTTGCAGGCTCATATCATTAGGTACACTGTTGCTTCCGATGACGAGATGGTCAATGACGCGGTCGCCTTCCCTGGCCATAACTGTTTGGCTGTTGACAAAAATGACGCGCTTGAAATCTCCTTCGATGCCAGGCATTTTTTCAACAACAGAGACCTTCTTTCCCACACGATTGTGCGTGTATCCTGGGCGGAGTGTAGAAGTATATCTCCATTGGGTAAGATATCCAAATCGGTCATGGACAGAACCGTGGGGGATTTCGCGCTCTTGGCTGGTGACTGCGCAGAGGTTTATTCCTCTGGTGATGGCTGCGTCGACAAAGAGCTGGAGCAAGTTTCTGCCCTCGTATCCTTGTGCGCAAAGCCAGTGGTCTTGAAAGCCAATTGGGCCGTGTGCGTGAAGGTCTGCTTTTACCGTTTCTGTCATGAAAGAAAGAATAAACAGGTATTTTTAAGCATAACTCATAATCATAAAATTAAACAGATATTTTCATGAAGTCGTCAGCAGCAATGGTGTGCGGGAATATGGCTGTCGCTTCTGCAAGGAGCTCATCAACGTTTTTGTATCTCTGGCTAAAGTGGGTTAAGATGAGTTTTTTTGCCTTTGCTTTTTTTGCAATGGTTGCTGCTTGCGCTGCAGTTAAATGCTTGTATTCCTCTGCTTTCTCTGTGAGCGCTGAGGAGAACGTTGAATCTGCAACAAGGATGTCTGCTTCTTTCGCTGCTTTTGCAATGTTTGCGCAGATGTTTGTATCCAGGATAAACACGATTTTCTTTCCTTTTTGAAGAAAGGTTACTTGGTGAGGGGTAATCTTTTTGCCTTTGAAGGTGATAGGTTTTCCCTCTTGGAGTGTGCCAAGAATTGGCCCTTGAGGAATGCCAATTTTCTTCACATAATCTATGTTTATTTTTCGTTTGTCATGTTCGAGGAAGGTGTATGCAATGCAGGGGATGCTGTGATTGAGGGCGTGTGCAAGTAAGGAGTAATCTTTGCCAGTGTAAAAAATGCCGTCCTTTGTAATTTCATGTACCTTAATGGGAATTCTTCGCTCTAAAGTGAAGATGGTAAGGAGTTGAGCAAGTCGTGCCTTTGTTCCTTTTGGTCCGAAGAGTTCAAGTGTTCCGTGGTAGTTGTTCTTTGCAAGGTTCTCAATAAGCCCTGGCAAGCCAAAGTAATGGTCGCCATGCCAGTGTGTAAGGAGAATTTTGGTGATTTTGGGCGGGGGAAACCCTGCAATGCGCAGTTGCCGCTGCGTGCCTTCGCCGCAGTCAATAAGAAGGTGTTCATTGGTGTGACTAAGCAAAATGCCGCTGTGGTTGCGGGTTGCCGTTGGCACCATGCTTCCAGTGCCGAGAAAGAGGATTTCCATGGTTTTGTGCAGGGAAACGTTTTTAAATAATTTGTGCTTTGCAGGAGGATGTCTGACACAGAAGGAAACCTGGAAAAAGTGAAAGGCACCTTTGCACAGGGAAGAGTTGTTGCCGAGCACAGAGGTGCGGCAAAGGCGTTGCATACGAAGAGTAGGTTTGGTGAGGTGAAGGATGATAAGGTGAATTATTCATTCATTGAAGCGTTCTATTTGTTTGAGCAGAATAAGTTGGAAATAAAGGAGGGGAGGAAGAAAGTAACAAAAAAGCAGCTGTTGCAGAGGGCAGAGCAGAAAGAGAAGAATTTTTGGGTGAGGTATTGCGTCTTTCGCGAGTTGCGGTCTCGCGGCTATATTGTAAAGACAGCGTTAAAGTTCGGTGCAGATTTTCGGGTGTATGATAAGGGTGTGAAGCCGGGTGAGGATCATGCGCGGTGGATTGTGTTTCCAGTAAAAGAATCAGAAACATTGACGTGGTATGAGTTGAGCGCGAAGAATCGGGTTGCGCATTCAACAAGAAAGCACCTTTTAATTGGTGTTGTTGATGAAGAGGATGATGTGACATTTTACGAATCACAGTGGATTCGTCCGTAGAAAGAATGATATATTTCTTAGTCAAGGCAGATGCAGCTTTGAAATCCAAAGTTTCGTGCTTCTCTGAGTGATTGGAAGGATATTCTGTTCTTGGTGTTGATGTCTTCTGCAAGGGTGCAGTGCACATCGTGTACTTCTCTTGTTTGTTTGTCACCAATGTATGCTCTCATAACTCCTGTGGATTGGAGGAAAACGCGTTCGATGCGTTCAAGTCTTCGAATGATGTCATATTGTCTATTTTCTAAAGCAATGATGTCATTCTGAACGTAGTGGAATGAGTTCTGTACTTTTTGGTCGAAATGGCGGAGTTGTTTGGTGATCATCATCGGAGGATTTTGAAAGAGGTTTATAAACATAACTCATAATAAACGCTTAATAATCATAATATGGGTTAGGGAGAGGAAAAGGAGCACATAGTGTGGCATCATAATCCTTATAAGACTGCAATCATGTATGCTATAGTATGGAGCCATTGAAAGAGAAAGTGTTGAAGTTTGTGCAGGAGCACGGTCCTGCAGTGCCTTTGGAAGTATCAAAAGGGGTCGATCGGGAGAGTATTTTTGTGGGCGCTGTCTTGTCTGATTTGTTATCAAATAAGATGATTAAGATTTCGAAAGCGAAGGTGGGTGGCAGTCCCTTGTATTATGCTGCTGGTCAAGAAGAAAATCTGTCAAGGCTCTTTAACTCGCTTCCAGAAAAGGAGAAAGAGGTGTATAATCTCTTGAAGGAGAAGAAGTTTATTGCAGATGAGGATGCGGAGCCTGCAGTGCGGGTTGCATTGCGGATGTTGCAGGATTTTGCAATGCCTATGGAAATGGAAGGGAGGCTATTCTGGAGGTGGCATTTGACGCCGCAAACAGAGTTTAATCTGCAACAGCAAGTGCAGCCAAAAAAGGAGATCATGCAAGTACAAGAGCAGAAGCAGGTGCGCCTTTTCCCAGTGAAGAAGAGTGTCAAGGATGAGGGAATAGATGATTTTACGAATGTTGTAGATAATTATATCAAGAAGAATAATATTGTTATACTCAGCAAAGAATATATCAAGAAGAATAGGGAATTAGGAATGATGGTGCAGGTGCCATCAAATGTAGGTTCAATGCAGATGTACCTCCTTGCAAAGAATAAGAAAACAATTACAGATAATGACATGATTCTTGCATACAATAGGGGGAATGAAAAAAAGCTGCCAACGCTCTTTTTGACTGCAGGAACGGTCACAAAGAAGGCAGAAATGTACAAGGAAAAGAATTTAAAAGGGTATGTGATCATACGCTCGTTATGAAGAAGCAGGTTGTGTTCTTTGTTTTCTGGATGCTAGTCTTTACTGCAACTGCTTTTGGTGCAGTAGATAATATTGTTGATTATCTGCTGAAGATGGATGATCAGTATTATCTTGTTGTGGGTGCTGAAGGCAAAGGAGAAGATGTCTTTGCAGCCTCTGAAATTGCTGCAGCGATGAAGAAGGATTTTTCCGTTGATTTGCAAATTGGCGTTGAAGGGAAGGTAAGCGCAAAGGTAAGCAAGATTCTTGTTGGTCATCCCTGTGATAATAAGTTGATTGATCTGCCCTGTGATGATTGGCCATATAATGAGGGAGAAGCGCTCATAAAGATGATTGGGAATGATTTGATTATTGCAGGATCAACCCCTGAGGACACGAGGCGTGCAGCAGAAGTGATCACGCATTACAAAGATTTTCCGTTGTTGGAAAAACAGAAAGAGGTCATTGTGAAGGGAGACTCTTTGGAATATCAACTGCTTATTCTAGAGCCAGTGAAGAAGCAGTCCGAGTTTGTGTGCGGTGATAATGTGTGTGAAACAGGAGAAAAAGTGTTTTGTTTTGCTGATTGCTTGCAAAAGAGCTGTTATGTATTGTGTGCAGAGCAGAAATTCGCGCAGTCCTTTTGTCGAAATGTGAAATCAAATCCGAATGTTCCTTCCTGTTTGTCTGGGGAAAGTGATTTTGGTGGAGGATATTGTGCGAATAAGATGACCTGCTGTTGTTTTACTCCTTCTGCAGAGCCTGTGCAAGAGGAGCAGCAGGAACTTCCAGCAACCGAAGAGCCAAAAAAGAGTTTGCTCCAATGGCTGTTGAATGCAATCAAAGAGTTTTTTGCTATTCTTTTTTGACATAATCAGTTACTTAAACTAGTTTCTTCTTTGTAAGAGGGTGGTCCTCTGCTTCTGATGACATGGTATCTTGTTTCAACAGTATAAATCTGTCCTTGGGGAAGATCATCAAAGAATTCTTGTAAAAAAATATCAATCTTTTTTGCAATGCCTTCTTCGCGAACATCACACACGTGCAGTCCAAAAATGTCATGCCGTGCGTCAATATCATCATAATGGATGCCGCGGCGAATGTTTCTCTCTTCTAATGCCTGCTGTGCCTTCTGTGCATATCCTATGAGTTCAGGATGGAAGAGTTTAGCGTCCATAGATATCACTTTTCTTTCAAGAAACACTTTTTGGAAGCTTTTTAAAATTTTCTTGTGTATAGTGAATCAGAAAAAGAAAGAGATCTACTTAAGGATGGGTAGGGAAACGTTTTTAAAGAAACCTCGCTGTTTTTTGATGCAGTGCCTCGGTAGCTCAGCTCGGTAGAGCACGTGGCTGTTATAAACCAGCAGATACCACGCGGTCGAAGGTTCAAATCCTTCCTGAGGCGGATGGGCCGGTAGCTCAGCCTGGCTGGAGCACAGGAATGAAAATTGAAATTCCGCTCTATCGACTGATAGCATCAGGTCAGGCATCGAGAGTATCAACAGATACCGATAAAGGTCGGAGGTTCAAATCCTCTCCGGCCCACTCTTTTTTTTAGAAAAATTCTACAGCCTACAGGATCATAAATAAACAGTGTTTGATTAATAATAAGGAAGAAGAAATAAGTAAATAGCATATAAAAATGAGGAATCTTTTTAAAGAGGATCATGAATCTCAAGATAAAGGCGGGGATGATGCACATACAGCTTCATGATAAGAGGAATAATATCATCGCAGTCATTGTATTAGTCATGCTTTTTATTGGTGCAATTGTACTTCTAATACAGTTTGGTCCTGAAGTTGCAAACATTCAAGGAGGGAAAAGAGAAGGATATACTGAACTGACTGAGATAGATATGAGAGTAGTAAATGAGTTGCATGCAAATGAGCTCACAATACTCGGAATAAAACTAGGTGATACGGCAGAGGACGTGAAGAAGAGGAAAGGTAATCCGGATAAGATAGGGCAGAAGAATGATGGTTCTGAAAGATGGGAGTTTGGAGCAAGCATAGGCCTTGAAAAAACAGGGATGATACTTACTGTAAAGGATGGAAAAGTTGCAAGAATCATGCTTCTTCCATCGTTCAACAAGCTATTGAAAGGTGATCCCCTTCTGGGAGTGATGACAAAGAATGAAATGTATGCATGGCTGGGTGCTCCGGAAGAATTCTTTTTTCGGCAGGTGTCATCTTCAAGCGCGCGTGTGTATCGAGAATATCAGTATCAAGAAAAAGGATTCATTATTAATATTTTGAGTGGTGATGTGGTAAGCGTTGGATTCACTTCTTACTTTGACGGGAAATCAGATTTAACGAGTGGTGTGCAGGTTACTTCGTAGAAGATGCATGCTTTGGAAATAAATTTTCTACTGTACAAATGGGTTTTCCTGTGGGAAGGAGGCCAAATTTCACATCGTCATAATTGCCGCATCCAATAGCAAGGAAGGTGTTGATTTTGCCACTTGTTTCGGGAATAAAAGGGCTTAAGAGAATGCCAATGATTCTGATGGCATCAAGCACATTATACAAGACTTCATTCCGGTCTTTCGCGTTTTCCCAGGGTTTTCGTTCGTTGATATATTTATTTACCTCATGCACAAAATCCCAGATGGTTGCGAGCGCGTGGTGAAGTTCATATATTTTCATGTGCTTCTCTATTTTTTTCAAGTTTAGTTTTTCAACCAGTTCGCCATCCGGCTCTCCTTCAGGAATTTTTCCTTGGCAATGCTTCACGACAAGGGATTGTGTTCTGCTAATCAAATTTCCTAAGTCGTTTGCAAGCTCGTTGTTCAATCTGTTTTTCAGTGCCTCTTCGTTGAAGTCGCCATCTTCATGAACAGGTATTTCTCGAATGAGGAAATAGCGGAGTGCATCGCTTCCATAGGTGTGGATGAGTGGAAAAGGGTCAATGCTTGTGCCTGTCGATTTTGAAACTTTTTTTCCATTGACAGTTAAGTATCCATGAACAAGGATGGTTTTTGGAGGTTGAGCGTCAATGCCTAATAAAATTGCTGGCCAAATGACTGAATGGAACCAGTTGATGCCTTTTCCAATAACCTGGATGTTTGCAGGCCAGTATTTTTTGTATGCGTCACCATCAGGATATCCGAGAGCAGTGATATAATTGCTTAACGCATCGATCCAGACGTAAATAGTATGTGTTTCATCTCCAGGCACTGGAATTCCCCATTGTGCATGCATTCTACTGACACACAAATCTTTCAATCCTTCAGTTTGCAAACGTTGCAGCATCTCTTTTCGTTTTCCTTCTGGAAAGACAAATTGTTTTGATTCAAGCAATGCATGTATCTTACTCTCATACTTGCTCATCTTGAAGAAATAGCTTTCTTGCTCAATCCATTCTGGTACTTTGTCATGCTCAGGACATTTTTTATTGACAAGGTCTTTTTCAGTGATATATGCCTCGCAGCCAGTGCAGTAGTATCCTTTGTAGACTCCCTTGTAAATGTCTCCTTTGGAAAGAAGAGTGGTAAATATAGCTTGTGCGATTTTCACGTGCCTTTTTTCAGTTGTTTTAATAAAATCATCATGAGAAATATGAAGCTCGGTGCAAAGCTGTTGAAAGATTTTTGAGTTTTGATTGACAAATGCTTGAGTAGGAATGCTAGCTGCTTGCGCTGCTTGCTCATTCTTTTGAGCATTCTCATCTGTGCCTGTGAGGAAGAAAACATCATCTCCCTTCAGGCGGTGCCATCGTGCAAGAACGTCTGCAATAACCTTCTCATAGGCATGTCCAATATGGGGGCGAGCATTCACGTAGTCAATTGCTGTGGTGATATAGAAGGTTTTTGAAGGCATAATGTCATGTGAAAGAGAATACTTTATATCTTTTTCTCTGGAAGCAAAACGTTAAAAAAGAACGGTTCTTCAGTAAGAAGCCGTGCGGTAGTAGTCCAACCTGGCAAGACACGACCTTCCCACGGTCGCGATGCGGGTTCAAATCCCGCCTGCCGCGCTTCGGGCCCGTAGTCTATCGGCATGACGCCACCTTCACACGGTGGAGGTAGCAAGTTCAATTCTTGCCGGGCCCATTCTTTTTCGAAAGAGGCGAAAGAGTTTTGGTTAGTAAGAAGAAAAATCTAATAAGAATTGTAGTTCTACAACGTTATGGAACCAAATAAAATGAACACGGTAGCTACAGCAGTGATAGCATTTACGGCAATTTCTGGTCTGATGGTAGGCTTATATTTTAATCTAAAAATGATAAATAGTAAGATGATACACATCCTTATATCAGAATCTTTATTAATAGTGATAATCTATCTTTTTATATGGTGGATTTTGGTGAAAGTGAAAAATGAATAAAGTCATAGAATGGTTAAAAAATAATTGGCAAATTATCCTAGTAATAATTTTGGTTCTGTACCTAATCACAAGACTTCAGGTACCTACGTAATGTATGTTTTTTTAAATATATAAACTAAGGTACTTGTATTCTTGTAAGCAGATAACCACTATCAAAGAAGTACTCACGCCAGCTGATTTAAGATTGTAATTGTCGGAATTATTTCTTTCCTAAACTTTTCAGCCATCGTAAGAATGCGTTGAAGAATCCTGGCTCGACGCATACTTCTCCTTTGCAGAGATTGGTAGAACATTCAAAGTTGTTGCTGCATGAGCTATCAACAGGGAGTTGTTCAAGGACGTCTCCTTCGAGAGAACAGAATGTTGTTTCTTTCCGTGTGCCTACAGTCAAACACGCGTAATTATTTTCTGTGTCGTAGCATCCTTCGCAAGGATCAAGGCACATGTTATATTTTTCTGGACAAGAATTGGAGACACATTCAAAATCGTTTTTGCATGTTTGTGTTTTTTCTTTTTGTGCAGCAAATTGGTTGTCAAGCCCGCAGTAGTAGCCGTTTTCCCGATATGCAAAGGGAACACATCTGTTATCTGCAGTCATGCATCCACTGCATCCTTGTGTTCCAAGGGTGTATGAAATGCCTGGTGTATTGATACAATTGGCTTCAACGACAGCACTTCCCATGCCGCGGCAGGTGAACTGCCAGTTTGTGAAGGGAGCTGTACTTCCTAAACCTCCATAGCCACTTAACGGCGGCCTATTTTCGTATCCTGTGGATCCTGCTTCATTGCAGCCACCTTGTCCTCCAAGTGCTATTTCTCCACTACCACAAGATGCGATTGCGCTGTACGGTTCATACACTTCTGGAGTGTATTGCTGTTTTTGTTCAAAGATGTGGTGCAGAATGGTTGTTTCTTTTGGCACGCAAAATGCCTCGACTTCTGCTTTTCCTTCTCCCGCGCATCCTGCCATCCACCCTTGCAATTCATAATAGCCGTATCCTGTTGAGGTGCCGATGCGTTGGATGCCATTAGATACAGTCATGACAATTGCATTGTTTCCTGCTGGAATGCAGCGTGCTTGTCCTCCGATGGCAATTTCATTGGTGTTGCAGTTGGATTCTGCAAAGTAGGAGTTGTCATATCTTCCAGGGTTTGTGGAGGGGGTGCGAATGCCTGCTGTTGATGGCACTGTTCCTGAAGTTGCAACGCGATAGGAGAGTGAAGATCGTGGTGCACATAATGCCTGCACAAGTGCAACGCCGTCTCCAGTGCAAGTGACTTCCCATCCTTTTCCTCCAGGGAGGGATGTGCTTGATTGGAGCACTGCTCCTTGTGCTGTTTGTGTTCCTAATTGTCTGCATTCGACAGTTGCTCCGATTGCTATTTCATCTGATTCACAGAGGGATTGTGCGGTGAAAATTTGTGCGGAAACAATGGCACTAAAAAGAACAATAAAAATGCTTATAGTAGAGAGGATTAATTTCATAAAATAAAGAATCAAAGAGGGTTTATTAAAGTAGTGGTGAGAGAATTAAACGTCAACTTCTTTTGGAAGTGCAAAGGTCATGTCTTCAGTGGTAGTAGTAAGTGTTTCAACAGCAGCATGTGGGTATCTCAATTTCAAGGCATCAATTGTTTCTTGGACTGCTGCTTCTAATGCAGATGCGCCTGCAGTGATTCCAATAATATGCACTTCATCCATCCAATGATAATCAATGGCAGTTGCATCAGGAATGAGATGTGCCTGAACGCCTCTATTGATTGCAGTTTCCACTAATCTGTTGGAGTTTGAGCTGGTAGTATCTCCAAGCACGAGGATAAGTTGTGCGCGTTCTGCAAGTGCCTTGACAGAATCTTGCCTGTTTTGGGTTGCGTAGCAAATGTCATCAGTGCGGGGTGCACGAATGTTTGGAAACCGTCTGCAAAGTGCTGCAATAATGTTTCTTGTATCATCAACAGAGAGGGTTGTTTGAGTTAAATACGCAACCTTATCATGATTTGGAAGAGTAACTTTTTCAGCGTCAGCAACTGTTTCAATGAGAATCATAGGTGCATACCCCATGGTGCCGATAACTTCTTGGTGTTTTTTATGGCCAATAAGAAGAAGAGAATATCCATCGCGGTTGTAGCGAAGCGCTTCTAAGTGCACTTTTGTCACGAGAGGGCATGTTGCATCAATCATTTTGAGTTCGCGTGCTGCTGCTTCCTCTTTGACATTGGGGGAAGTGCCGTGTGCGCTGAAGATGATAAGGTTGCCAGCAGGTACTTGACCAAGAGTATCAACAAAAACAGCTCCTTTCTGTTCAAGCTCATGAATGACTCGCTCATTATGAACTATGTGGTGTCGTACATACACAGGTGTTCCATAAATCGTGAGTGCGCGTTCAACAGTTTCAACTGCTCGTTCCACTCCTGCGCAGAATCCTCTGGGTTCTGCAAGCAATATTTTCTCAACCATAATAAATGAAACAAATGAGTAAGATTTTTAAAAGTAGTGAAAGCGCTCCCGACGAGATTTGAACTCGTGTTCCAAGCTCGAGAAGCTCGTGTCCTAGACCGGACTAGACGACGGGAGCATGGTCTTTAATCTCTAAAAGATGTTTAAAAAAGTATTGGAACAAAGCACTCTTTATTCGCAAATAAACTCACATTTGGTGTTGGTTAAAACTCCGTCTTTTGTTGTTTGAACATTAATTCCGGGAAAAGGAAGGTTACTAGGGATCTTTTTAGAAACAGGATCACAAGGGCCTTTACATTCTATGGTACAAACAACTTTCCCTTTATGTCCTCCTGGACAGGTATAAGGTGTTGTTTCAGTATATGGTTTTGATCCAGCAATAACACAATCACATGCAATACCTGTAGGTGCTGGTCCTACACGTTGGAGAGGTTGCGGTGCTGGTCGTGTGCTGGGTTGAGTGGTGGTAACTTGTTGTCCGGTAATAAAATCTGAATAATAATTTGAGGTGAAAGAAGCTGTAGGGTTAAGGAATGATAAGAAAAATGCGAGAACAATAAGTGTAATAATAAGCACAAAATGGTGATACCCTCTTTTTTCCATACTCTTTCTTTTATATTGAAGTATTTAAATATTATGAAAAAGTAGCCCCGGGAGGATTTGAACCTCCGTCAGCGGAGCCAGAGTCCGCTATCCTTGGT
Organism: Candidatus Woesearchaeota archaeon; assembly: GCA_964367375.1. Taxonomy (GTDB): domain Archaea; phylum Nanobdellota; class Nanobdellia; order SCGC-AAA011-G17; family UBA489; genus CAYIXG01. Next base: position 18,945 of record CAYIXG010000001.1, read on the forward strand.
CCATTAACCGTTTGGAGCTAATGTTAGACCGCTAGACTACGGGGCTATGTGACTGAAGGGGAACAGCAAACGTTAATAAACATTTCTCACAAGTGAAGAGGGGTTGCAATGATCATTATATACACAACATGCAAGGATAAGAAAGAGGCGGAGAAGATTTCTACTCGTTTGTTGAAGAAGAGGCTGTGCGCGTGCACGAATATCTTTCCTATTGCTTCAATGTACTGGTGGGAGGGAAGCCTGGTGAAGGGAAAGGAATGGGCAGTATGGATAAAGACGAAAAAAGGAAAATTTAATGAAGTGAGTAGAGAGATTAAAAAAGTGCATTCATATAAGACACCATGTATCCTGTCTTTTGCAGTGAAGCATAAAGATAGTAAATATCACGCGTGGTTACAAGGAGAAGTGAAATGACATTGCAAGAGCCGACATCAATGGATGAGTGTGTCTATTTTACAAACCGTTCTATTGGGAAGGGAAAGGCAAGGATGTGGGTCTTTCGGGAGAAATGCCCGAAGTGTGGTCAAGCATTGATGGGAAAGCCTCGGGATCCGAAAACAGGAAAGCCAAAGATTCGTGCAAAAGAGTATGTATGTCCATCGTGTCACTACACTGTTGAAAAAGAGGCGTATGAAGACACATTGACAGCGAATGTGCAATATACTTGTCCGTATTGTGCTTTGCAAGGAGAAATACAAGTGTCATTTAATCGGAGGAAGGTGCAGCGCGTTGATGAGGAGTTGCAGAAAAAAGCCACTGTGGATGCGTTGCGCTTTACATGTGGGAAATGTGGGAAGAATATTGACGTGACGAAGAAGATGAAGTAATATTATTCTTTTGACGCAAGTTTCACGTCTGCCCCTTTCACGGTTTTTCTGCCGGAGTGTTGTGCAAACTTGATTGCCTTCACACCAAGTCCTGCAGCGACTTCTTCAAGGTATTCTCTGAGGGCGTCTTTCGCGTCCTCGCTAACCCTGCCAGCTCCTGCTTTTTTCAGGAGTTTTTCCATGGCTGCCAAAGGCAGAATAGTGCGTGTCATGGTAAAGAGCGTACGATTTATTGATGAATGGGGAAAATAAGTTTGTTTATAAACTTTCTGCTTGAACAGGGTGTTCTTTCATAGAGAGGGAGAGAAGGGAAGAACGTGAGGAGGAAAAAAGAATGGAAAACCACAATCTTTAAAAACTAGTAATAGGCCTGCTATGTTACCCTTTACTGAACAATATGGCTCTGCCATATAATAAGCCAAAACAGCCGCTGATTCTCAGCGAATACCGCCTAAGAGGGTGGTGTAGCACACGAAAAATGAGACACACATGAATAACTGGTAAGACATGGCAGGTGCAAACAGACTGAATTGGCCGCGAAGGGGAAGTATGCAATTTTGGCCCAGAAAGAGGTCTCGTCGCCCGTATCCCTGGGTGAGGTCATGGGCACTAGTTGCGCAGCCGAAGCTTCTGGGTTTTATTGGGTATAAGGCAGGAATGACGCACATTCTGTATAATGAGACTCGTTCAAATGCGCGGTTCAAGGGTGAAAAGGTGATGATGCCGGTAACTATTCTTGAGTGTCCTCCGATAACTCCTCGTTCTCTCCGTTTTTATAAAAAAACAGTGTATGGCTTGCATCTGGTGGGTGAAGTATATCCTGAAAAAGGAAAAAAGCAGGGAAAGAAGCCTGATGTGTTTGATGAAGTTCGTTTGGTTATTGAAACAAACCCTGAAAAGACGGGGATTGGTAAAAAAGTTCCTGATGTGATGGAAATAACAGTTTCTGGTTCAAATAATGATGAAAAGGTTAAATATGCTTTAGATTTAATAAATAAGGATATAAAAGTCTCTGAAGTTGTTAAAGAGGGTCAATTTGTGGATGTGCATGGAGTAACAAAAGGAAAGGGGTATCAAGGAACAGTCAAGCGATATGGAGTGAAGATTCGCCAGCACAAATCAGAGAAAGTCAAGAGGGGCGTCGGTACATTAGGTCCATGGACGCCAAAGAAAGTTTCCTATCGTGTTCCACAGCCAGGAAAGATGGGATATCATGCACGAACAGAATATAATAAGCAAGTGATCAAGATAAGTGCAAATCCCGAGGAGATTAATCCAAAGTCTGGATTGATCAAATATGGAAATGTCAAGAATGAGTATCTTCTGATTAAAGGGTCGCTTCCCGGTTCGCGAAAAAGGCCTCTTATAGTAACTGAATGTATTCGTCCATTGCACAAACCAGAGCAGAAGGAGATTATCTATATTCACAAATGAAAACTTCAATTTATGCAATTGATGGAAAGAAAGGAAGCACAATAGCATTGCCAGTGCAGTTTGCAGAGGAAGTGCGTCCTGATTTAATTCGGCGTGCAGTGGTGAGTATGCAAGCAAATGCGCGGCAGCCATATGGTGCGTTTCCAAAGGCTGGTCAGCGTCCATCTGCAGTCTTGTCCAGAAGAAGAAGAAAGTACAAGACATCATATGGGCATGGTATTTCAAGAGTGCCGAGAAAAGCATTATGGAAGCGAGGAAGGCAATTTGGATGGGTGGGCGCGTTTGCTCCGGGAATGGTGAAAGGAAGAAGAGCGCATCCTCCAAAAGCGCAGAAGATATTTGCAAAGAGTATTAATGAAGGGGAGAGAAGAAAGGCAATCAGGTCTGCGCTTGCAGCGTCAGTGAACATTGAATGGGTGAAGAATCGCGGTCATAAAGTGTCTGAGCTTCCCTCTGTTGTGGAAAAGAAAATGGAGAAAATCACGAAAACGAGCGAAGTCTATGAGGTGTTGCAACGATTGCAGTTAGGGCAAGAGCTTGATCGCGTTGCAGGAAGAAAAGTGCGTGCAGGAAAAGGAAAGCTTCGCGGAAGAAGGTACAAGACAAAAAAAGGGCCATTAATTGTAGTTGCAGGAGCGTGTGCATTGTTAAAAGCGGCGCACAATATTCCAGGTGTGGATGTGTGTGCAGTGCACCAGGTGAATGCAGAGCGTCTAGCTCCAGGTGGAAATCCTGGGCGGCTTACTATTTACAGTGAAGATGCAATTGCTCGCTTGGAAAAGGAGCAGTTGTTCATGCACAAGAAAAACAGGAGAGGAAAATTAGAACAGCGGAAGGACAAGGGAGAGACAAAGGAATAAACCATGGATCCCTATATCGTTATTCACAATCCAATCACAACAGAGAAGGCAGTCAGATTAATGGAATCTCAAAACAAGCTCGTGTTTATTGTTGATCAGAAAGCAACGCGCAATGATATTAAGAAGGCTGCAGAAGAAATGTTTAAAATTAAAGTGCTGAAGGTAAATACATTAATTAATAGGTGGGGAAAGAAGAAGGCCTATGTAAAGCTTTCTCCGGAAACTCCGGCAATTGATGTGGCAACACAGCTCGGGTTGTTATAAAATGGGAAAACGAATTATCTCGCAACGGCGCGGACGGGGAACATTTACTTACAGAGCGCCCTCCCATCACTATGTTGCAGCAGTGAAGCATCGGCAGTATGATGAGATTGAGCGGTCTGGCATGGTGAATGGAATTATTGTTGATTTGGTTGATTGCCCTGGACATTCTGCGCCACTCGCGCAGGTGAAATATGAAAACAATGATAAAGGGTACATTTTTGCTGCAGAAGGAATGAAGATGCATGACACAATTGCAAGCGGTTTTAATGCCCCGGTAAAGGTTGGATGTACACTTCCGTTAAAGAAAATTCCTGAGGGGACGCACATTTACAATATTGAAGTGAGGCCTGAGGATAAGGGGAAGTTGGTGCGCGCGGGAGGAAGCTCAGCTCAAATAGTGGGAATAACAGAGCATGAAGTGACTGTGATGATGCCATCGCGAAAGAAAAAGGTGTTTCATCCCCTCTGCCGTGCAACAATTGGGATCATTGCCGGATCAGGAAGGAAGGAAAAGCCGTTCATGAAGGCAGGAAAGAGGCATCATGCGATGCGTGCAACAGGAAAACTGTATCCAAGAACATCCGGTGTTGCGATGAACGCTGTTGATCATCCCTTTGGAAGTGGTCGTGGTCGACATGTCGGAAAACCAAAGACAGTATCGCGGCACGCTCCTCCGGGAAGAAAAGTAGGAAAGATTGCTGCACGAAGGACAGGAAGGAGAAGATAAGATGGTCATAAAGCAGTTTTCATATCGGGGAAAAACATTGGAAGAATTGCAGAAGATGGATGTGAAAGAGTTCATGCAGTGTGTCACATCAAGGAAAAGAAGGACATTGAAGCGGAACATTGTCGAGCAGTACAAGCCACTAATTGAAAAAATAAGGAAGGCAAAGGCAGGATTAAGGAAGAAGCCGATTAAGACGCACGCGCGCGAGATGGTTGTCTTGCCAGAAATGGTGGGATTGACAATTCATGTGCATGCAGGAAAAGCGTTTGTTCCTATCATAATTACAGAAGAAATGATTGGATTGTTCCTCGGCGAGTTAACCATGACGCGATCAAGAGTTGAGCACTCTGCGCCAGGTATTGGTGCAACAAAGTCAAGTACCGCTGCGGCAACAAAGGCGAAGTAACATGGCTGAAAACGAACATACGGCATCAGTGTATGGGAAGAATTTGCCTATTTCGACGAAGCAGACGCATGAAATTTGTAGTTTTATTAGAGGAAAGTCTATTGCAGCATCGAAGGCGTACTTGCAGCAGGTGATGGCAAAGCAAAAGGCAATTCCATTCAAGAAGTTTAATCAGGATACAGGTCACAAGAGGACGATGGCTGCAGGAAGGTATCCTTTCAAAGCATCAAAGTACATGATTAAAATGTTGGAGTCTTTAGAAGCGAATGCAAGCAACAAGGGTTTAGACACGGATGCGTTGTATATTAAGACAATTATTTCAAACTGGGCTTCTCGACCCTTTCATTTTGGAAGAAAGAGGAGAGTGAAGATGCGGAGGACGCACGTGCAGATTATTGCTGAGGAAAGAGAAAATAAAGAGAAAAAGCGTGCGCCACCTCAGAAGAAAGCGCAGCCAGCACCACAAGTGCAAAAGCAGGAGCACAAGCAACAGGAAGCGACGCAGAAGGAGCAACAGAAAAAATGATTGAGCGTCAATTTGTCTCTCAAAAATTGAAGGAGAAGCAGATTCAACAGTACATGGCAAAGACCTTGTCCAAGGCAGGGTATTCACATACGGAAATTAAAGTGACTCCTTTGGGAGAGAAGGTCATTATTTACACCACAAGGCCAGGAATTGTTGTCGGGAAGAAGGGCGAGAACATCAAGAAGTTGACTGCATACTTGAAGAGCAAGTTCAAGATGGAGAATCCGCAGATTGAGGTGGGTGAGGTGCAAAACCCAATGCTTGATGGGCAGTATGTTGCTGATCGTATTGCATACAATCTTGAGCGGTTTGGTGCAAAGCGTTTCAAGTCCATTGGATATAAGGTGTTGCAGGAAGTGATGAGTGCAGGAGCAACAGGTGTCGAGCTTGTAATTTCAGGAAAGGTGCCAAGTTCGCGTGCAAAGTCATGGCGTTTTTCCGCAGGCTATTTGAAGAAGTCAGGAGACATTCATTATTCAAAGATAAAGAAGGTTATTGTTGAGGCAAATTTGAAGATTGGAGTTATTGGAATCAAGTTGAGTATCATGACTCCAGATATTGAGCTTCCAGACAAGATGGTTATTATTGATGACAAGACAGTGAAGCTTGAGGAAGTGAAGCAAGAAAGTGCAGTTGTGGAGAAGAAAGAGGAAGCAATAATTGAGGTGAAGGAGTCTGCAGTGCAGGTTGTTGAAAAGCAGGAAGGGCAAGCAGAAGCAAAGCCAACAAAGAAGAGAGTAAAAAAATCAGAAGCTGAGCAGAAAGAGAAGAAGCCAAGAAAAACAAAGAAGGAGAAGGAAGATGGCACTGATTCGAAAGAGTGAATTTCGGCAGATGACAGAAATGCAATTGAAAGAAAAGCTTGGAGAGTTGAGAAAGGAAATGCTCAAAATTAATGCGCAGCGTTCAACAAAAACAACGCCGGAAAATCCAGGAAGGATCAAGGCAGTGCGGAAGACGATTGCGCGAATACTCACCGTTCAACACCAGATGAAAACAGCAAAGCCTCAACAGCAGCAACAGCAGAAAGAGAAGCGTGTTGAAGGAAAGAAAAAAGTGCAAGGAGGAAAGAAAACAAAGCATGAGTGAAATATGCCCAAAATGCGGACTTGCAAAGGCGCTCTGCGTATGTGAAACCATTGCGAAAGAAGAGCAGAAGATTAAAGTGACTGCGATGAAGCGGAAGTTTGGAAAGATGACGACAGTGGTGACAGGGATCAGCGCAAAGGATATCGATTTGAAGGATGTCGGAAAAAAGCTCAAATCAAAGCTTGCGTGTGGCGGCACGGTCAAGAACAATGCAATAGAATTGCAAGGTGACCACCGGCAGCAGGTAAAGGAAGAGCTTATAAAAATGGGTTTTTCCGCAGAATCGATAGAAGTGAAGTAACATGCGGGTCAAGGACATCTTGAAGTGCGAGCTCATCGGGCTTGCAGTTGAGGTGGTCAGCGCAAAGAACCCGAGCCTGAATGGCATCCGTGGAAAAGTGGTGGACGAGACGAAGTACACGCTCGTCATTGAAACAGTGAGAGGCGTGAAGCGGCTCATCAAGAGCCAAGTCACGTTAAAAATGAACATGGAAGGAAAAACAGTTGAAGTGGAAGGGAGCGCCCTTGTGGGGCGTTCTGAAGAAAGGATAAAAAAACGATGAAAGCAGCAACACAGAAGAAGGAAGGAAAAAGTTCCAGTATTGGATTAGCAGTCGCTCTCCCTACAAAAACGTGCAATGATAGGCATTGCCCTTTTCATGGCGGCTTAAAACTGCGGGGAAGAGTTTTTACAGGAAAAGTATTGAGGAATGTGTTTCATAGAACAGTAGCAATTGAGTTTGGCCGGCAAATTCTCTTGAAGAAGTATGAGCGTTTCGAGAAGCGAAAGACGAGGATTACTGCGCATGTTCCTGATTGTCTGGATGTGAAGAAGGGATCAATGATAAAGGTAGTGGAATCTCGTCCTATTTCAAAGACAAAGTCGTTCGTTGCTGTCGAGGTGATAAAGCAATGAAAGCGTTGAAGGCGAGCATGTCAAAGCCCTTGGTGCATGGAAGCATTATCGAGGCATGTGATAATTCAGGAGCAAAGAAGTTGAAAGTGGTTTCAGTTAAAGGATCAAAGACAGTGAAAGGCCGTTTTCCACAGTGCGGAATTGGTGATTTCATCATGGTGTCTGTGGTGAAAGGAAATCCAACAATGAGGAAGCAGGTTGTTCCTGCAATTGTGGTGAGGCAGAAGAAAGAGTATCGGCGTCCTGATGGAACACGGGTGTCTTTTGAGGATAATGCAGCAGTTGTTCTCAAGGATGACAAGGGAAACCCAAAGGGGACTATTTTTAAGGGTCCTATTGCGAAGGAGGCTGCAGAGCGCTGGCCGGGAATTTCAAAGGTAGCGCACATGGTGGTGTAAGAGAATGAAACAAATATTTGTGAAGTCATGGAAGAAAAGTAAGCAGCCGAGAAAGCAGCGCAAGTATCAAGCGCACGCGCCGTTGCATATCAAGCAGAAGTTTATGGGGGCTCCGTTGTCAAAGGATTTGCAGAAGAAATACAAGATTAAAACAATAGGTGTGCGGAAAGATGACAAGGTGAAGATCATGCGAGGCCAGTTTAGGAAGCAGACAGGGAAGGTCGTTGCAGTGTTGTTGAAGCGTTCACGGATGTTTGTAGAGGGGGCGCAGCGTGTCAAGCGTGATGGGACAAAAGTTTTTTACCCGTTGCATCCTTCGAATGTGCAGATTATTGAGATGGTCACAACTGATAAGGAGAGGATGAAGAGGGCTGAACAAGGGAAGGAGAAGAAATAAGATGGTTCATTTGAAAAGATTATCCACACCACGATCATGGCCGGTGAAGAGGAAAGAAAACACATACATTTCAAAGCCTTCACCAGGTCCGCATACGCAAAAAACAGCAATTGCAATAAATGTTATATTAAGAGATATTCTTGAGTATTCTAAGACAGTACGCGAAACAAAGAAGGTGCTTCATGATAAGCAGGTGATGGTGAATGAAAGGATAGTGCAAGATCATCGTTTCCCCGTGGGTATTTTGGATCAGATTTCAATAGAGGCAATGAAGGAAACGTTTGTGTTGTTGTACAAAGAGAATGGTAAATTATTTTTGCAGAAGATGGGGAAGGAGAAGCATGATCGGGCGCTGAAGATTGTGAACAAGACAATTCTATCAAAGAATAGGGTTCAGCTGAACTTGTATGATGGGGAGAACATCATTGTTGATAAGGACACGTTTAAGGTGGGCGATAGCATTATTCTTGAGAATAAGAAAGTGAAGAAGCATTTAAAGTTTGAGAAAGGTGCGTTGGTGTATCTTGTTGGTGGAAAGCACATTGGGGCAATAGGGTCTCTTGAAGAGGTGAAGAAGACGCAAGGGTTTGAGAAGGAGAGAATTATTGTTGGGATGAAGAAGGAGAAGATTGAGACAGCAAAGGAGTATGCGTTTGTCATTGACAAGCCATTTGAATAATGATGAATCAACACGCGCAATTGCAGAAAGAGAATGTCATGCGAAAGATTCGCGTAGAGAAGATTAACCTCAATCTTGGTGTGGGTGGATCTGGAGATAAGCTGGACAAGGCGTTGAAACTGCTTGAGAAGATAACTGGCAGGAAGCCGGTTGCTGTTGCAACAAAAAAGAGAATTCCCACATGGGGTCTGCGCCCGGGGTTGCAGATTGGTGCTCGTGTCACGATGCGCGGGAAAAAAGCAGAAAGTCTTTTGGGAAACTTGTTGAAGGCTGTTGACAGCAAAATGAAGGAATCAAGCTTTGATGATGCAGGAAATGTTTCATTTGGAATTGCAGAGTATATTAATATTCCTGGGGTGAAGTATGATTCTGAAATAGGGATCATTGGTTTTGAAGTTGCAGTGACGTTGCAGCGCCCGGGATTTCGAGTGAAGAGGCGGAGAATGATGCAAAGAAAAGTAGGAAGGAAGCATAGGATCACTCATGCTGAGGCAATTGCATTCATGAAAGAAAGGTTTGGGGTGCATGTCGAATGACTACAAGTAGCTATACAAAGGTGTTCAAGCAGCTGAAGAGCAAGCCTGCAAAGTTGCTGAAGTTCAAGAAGCATAACGCTCCGAAGAAAAGGACGTGCGGAAAGGCGTTGCACAAGTGCAGGATGTGTGGGAGGGCTGGGGGCCACATCCAAAAATATGGCTTGAAGCTCTGTCGTCAGTGTTTTAGGGAAATTGCAAAGGACATAGGATTCAAGAAGTATGCGTAGGAGAACAAACCATGTTAAATGATCCATTAGCAAACGCGTTGAACATGATGATGAACGCGCAAAAGGCAGGAAAATCGTTTTGTACAGTGAAGCCAATCTCAAAGATGATGATGAAAGTGCTTGATATCATGCATGATCATAAGTATATTGGAAAGGTTGAGGTTGTTGATGAGAGGCAAGGGAAAATGATTCGGGTTGAGTTATTGGGGAAGATTAACAATTGTGCGGTTGTGAAGCCTCGGTATTCGGTGAAGAAGGGAACGTACGAAAAATTTGAGGAAAGATATCTCCCTGCAAAGAATTTTGGGTTTTTGATTGTTTCAACGTCAAAGGAAATAATGACGCATCTTGAAGCAAAGGAAAAAGGATTGGGAGGAATGTTGCTGGCGTATGTCTACTAATAAAAAGAAGGAAAAAAGGATTGTGGAAAGCATAGATGTTCCTGAAGGATGTCAAGTGACGATACAGGAGAATGTCATGAAAGTAAAGGGAAAATCTGGAGAGGTGCAGCGAATGCTGGCTGATCCTGAGGTGGAAATAGTTCAAAGAGAAAATGTGATTACGCTTTCATCTGAAAATGTTTCAAGAAATGGAAAGAGGATGCTGATGACTTTCCGAGCGCATATCAAGAATTTGATTCAGGGTGTGAATGAAAAGTTTGTGTACACGTTAAAGATATGTTCTGGCCATTTTCCCATGACTGTAAAAGTGGAGAAGAGTCAGGTGATGGTGTCTAACTTTTTAGGGGAGAAGATTCCAAGAAAGGCGAAGATTCTTCCGGGTGTTGATGTAAAGGTTGACAAAGAGATGATTACTGTTTCGTCATCAGATATTGAGGCTGCAGGGCAAACCGCTGCAAACATAGAGACAATGACAAGAATTAGGAACAGAGATCGGAGGGTGTTTCAAGACGGATGTTATATTGTTGAGACGCCGAGGAAAAAGTTTATATGAGCAGCTCTCCATCAGTATTGCAGTTGAGGAATGCATTAAAGAAAAAAAAGCCTGTCTTTCGAAAGACAGACGCGCACAAGTGCAAAAAGTTGGAGGCAAATTGGCGTCAGCCTCGAGGGAGGCATAGCAAGTATAGGTTGAAGTTGAAGTCTCGGCCGCGTCAGCCTTCGATAGGTTTTTCTTCGCCGAAAGAAGTCCGTTTTTTTACTGCTGATGGTTATCCTCTGCTTCTCGTATATAACAGTGCAGACCTTGGGGGAGTAAAGACTCCTATTACTATTGCAAGTGGAGTGGGAACAAGAAAGCGAATAGAGATTATAAAGAAGGCAAAAGAATTGCACCTTTCCATTACAAATGTGAAGGATGGGGATGTGTTTGTGAAGAACGTTGAAGACATGTTGAAGCAGAAGAAGGAAAGGAAGAAGAAGGTTGCTGAGAAGAGGCAGCAATTGAAAGAGACTGCAGCGAAGAAAGAGGCAGAAAAGGAAGAGAAAGCAGAGCAGGAAACGGTTGAGGATCGTGAGAAGAGAGAAAAGGAGTTGAAGAGGAAGGTGCTGGAGCAAGGATGAAACTCACAACACAGCGAAGGATTGCCGCGCAGTTGTTGAAGTGCGGTGAAAAGAGAGTATGGTTTGATCCTGAAAGTTTGGCTGAAATTAAAGAGGCGATTACAAAGAATGATATAAGAAATATGATTAATCATAAAGCCATTCAAAAGAGGCACAAGACATCCATTTCAAGGTGTAGGGCGCGTCAGCACCTTGCGCAACGAAAGAAGGGAAGAAGGCAAGGCCAAGGATCAAGGAAAGGGACTGCGTCTGCACGGATGGAGTCAAAGAGAAAGTGGATTAATGCAATTCGGGCGCAGCGGCGATTGTTAAAATCATTGCGTGATCATGAAAAGATAGCTTTAAGAACGTACCATAGTCTGTATGCAAAAGCGAAGGGTGGTTTTTTTAGAAGCAGAAAGCACATACAATTGTATTTGGAGGAACATGACTTAATATACCATGCCAAGACTCAAGAAAAGGCGAAGTCTCCCGCTCCGAAGAAAGCGTGAGGGTCGCACGGATTACAGGAAGCGGTTGCAGCTCCTTGTATCGAGGAAGCCCAGATTAGTAGTGAGAAAATCGTTGAAAAATGTGGGCATGCAGCTTGTTGAATATGGTGAGAAAGGTGATAAAATAATGGTGCATGCGTCAACGAAAGAGCTTGAGCAAAAATTTGGGTGGGTGGGTGCGAGAAGAAACACGCCTGCAGCGTATCTGACAGGATATTTAGTCGGGTTAAAAGCGAAGCAAAAGAAGATACTCGCAGCTGTTGCAGATTTAGGGTTGCAGCGTGCGGTGAATGGGGCAATCATTTTTGCTGCAGTGAAGGGTGTGAATGATGCTGGCGTTGCAGTTCCTCTTGGGAAGGAGATGTGTCCCAGTGATGATCGAATCAGCGGAAAGCATTTGAAGAATGTGAAGTTTGCTGAAGTGAAGCAAAAGATTGAGGCGGCTTTTAAAAAATGAAAGAAGAGAAAACTGAAGAAATCAAAGCTCCTGAGAATCAGCAGGAAGCGGTTGTCGTTGAGGAAGGCAGTATTCCTCAAGAGAAGCAAGAGCTTGTCAAAGTGCAAGATGAAGTGGTGCCTGAAGCTGTTGATGTTCCTGTGGGAATTGCGCGGGAGCAGGGTTTTGATAAGGAGAAGTGGCATCCGAAGACGAAGCTGGGAATGCGTGTAAAAGCAGGAGAAATTACAACCATTGATGAAATTTTAGATAAGGGTGTGCGTATTTTTGAGGCAGAAATTGTGGATTGTTTGGTGCAGGATGTGGATATTGATTTGCTTGCAGTTGGTCAGTCAAAGGGGAAGTTTGGTGGGGGGAAGCGTTCGATTTGGCGGCAAACGCAAAAGAAAACGAGAGAGGGAAATAAACCCAGTTTTACTGCATTGGTTGTTGCGGGAAACAGGGATGGTTATATTGGTCTTGGTGCGGGAAAGGCAAAGGAAACGGTTCCTGCCAGGGAAAAGGCAACGCGAAATGCAAAGTTAAGTGTAATGAAGATTCTGAGAGGGTGTGGCTCATGGAGGTGTGGGTGTGGAACGCCGCATTCAATTCCATTTACTGTTAAAGGAAAGTGTGGGTCAGTGATTGTGAAGCTTATTCCTGCGCCGAAAGGAACGAAGTTATGTACAGAAAAGGAGTGTGCAAAGATTTTGGAGCTTGCAGGGATTAAGGATGTGTATATGCGATCCTTAGGTCATACAGCAACCAAGATGAATTTGGTGAAGGCATGTTTTATTGCGTTGAAGAAGTTGACAGAAATGAAGATGACTCCAGAATATTATAAAATTGCTGGAGTGAAGGAAGGGAAGAAATGACAGAGAAAGAGCCAGTGAAGTTGGTACGGGTTGCGGTTATTCGGATCAGAGGAGATACTGGAATAAAGGCTCCAATTAAAAAAACATTGGAGTTATTGCGTTTATATAGAAAGCATCATTGTGTGATCATTGCAAATAATCCGACAGGTGTGGGAATGTTGACAAAGGTGAAGGATGTAGTAACATGGGGAGAGATTGATGAGGAAACGTGTCAATTGCTGCTTGCGAAGCGTGGTCTTCTTCCGGGAAAGGGGCATTTGTCTCCAGAGTATGTGCAGGAAAAAATGAAGATGTCTCTTGATCAGTTTGTGAAAGAGTTTATGGCATTAAAGCGCGAATTGCAGGATGTTCCTGGATTAAAGTCTTTTTTTAAGTTGAAGCCTCCGGAAAGAGGTTTTGAACGCAAAGGGATAAAGGTGCCTTTCTCATTGGGCGGTTCTCTCGGGTATCGGAAAGATGCGATTAATGACCTCTTGAGGAGGATGATGTAGGAATGACAGTGAACAAGAGAAAAAAGAATTCGAGAAGGCACGGCAAGACGACGCATGGTTATGGTTCAAGGAAGAAGCATCGCGGTGCGGGAAATCGTGGAGGAAGGGGGATGGCAGGAACAGGAAAGCGAGCAGATCAAAAAAAGATAAGCATCATTAAGGAGTATAATGGGGAATATTTTGGAAAGCATGGTTTTGTGTGTCAGACAACAAAAGCAGTGAAGACAGTGAACATTGAGGACTTGCCTGCAAGTGGGGAAGTGAATTTGCGGGTGTTGGGTATTGGAAAATTGTTGGGAAAGGGAATGCCAAAGGGAAAGCTGACAGTAATTGTGGATGCAGTGTCAAAGAAGGCGCAGGAGAAGATTGAAAAAGCAGGGGGAAAAATAGTTTCTGAGTGACCATGGGCGTTTTTGAGTCTATCTTATCATTTCTTCCTGAGGTGAGGAAGCCAACAGAAAAGCGGTTGTCTTTTAAGGTGAAGTTAAAGTGGACGCTGCTGATTTTGGTTGCGTTCTTTGTGTTGTCTGTCATTCCGTTGTTTGGATTGGGAGAAAACGCGTTGTCGCAGTTTGAGTCTTTGTCTATTATTCTGGGTGCAAGTTTTGGTTCAATTATGTCATTAGGTATTGGCCCGATTGTCACTGCATCTATTGTGTTGCAGTTGTTGAGCGGTTCTGGGATTTTGAAGCTGGACACAACAACAAAGGAAGGGAGGGCGCGCTTTCAAGGCTTACAGAAAGTGTTGACAATCTTTTTCATCTTGTTTGAGGCGATTATTTATGTGTTTATGGGTGGTCTTGCCCCTGCGCAGACGTTGTTGGGAACGTCTTCGTATCTGCTTATACAATTAATCTTGGTGTTTCAGTTGGTGCTTGGCGGGTTTATTGTGATGTATATGGATGAGGTGGTGAACAAGTACGGCTTTGGCTCGGGAATATCATTGTTCATTGCTGCAGGAGTGTCGAGCGAGTTGTTTATTCGTGCATTTTCTCCGTTGACGCGTGCAGGAACGTGGGCGTTTGGAGGTGCAGAGGCTCCGATTGGTCAGGTGTGGGTGTTGTTCACATCGTTGATTGGAAGAAACCCGGTGGGTGCTGGGCTTGCGTTAGCCTCAATCCTTGCAACAGTGTTAATTTTTGTTTTGGCAGTGTATGGTCAGGCAATGAAGATTGAAATTCCTCTCTCATTTGGAAGGATTCGTGGTCATGGGATTCGGTGGCCGTTGAAGTTTATGTACACTTCGAACATTCCTGTTATTTTGACTGCAGCATTGCTTGCAAACATTCAGTTGTGGGCGAGGTTGTTGGAGAAGTGGGGGCATCCTCTTTTTGGAACGTATATTGGAAATCTTCCTGCATCAGGCTTGGTAACCTGGGTGTTTCCGCCGAATTTGATACAGGGAATCATCACAAGTTCTTTAAGAATGATTGATGTGGCGCACGCCTCTGTGTACCTATTGTTTATGACTGGGGGTGCGGTGTTATTCTCTATTTTCTGGGTGCAAACTTCTGGAATGGACGCTGCATCACAAGCAAAGCAGATGATGGCGTCTGGCTTGCAGATTCCCGGGTTTAGACGCGATCCGCGGGTGTTGGAGCAAATTTTAGGAAGATACATCATGCCCTTGACAGTGTTGGGTGCGATTTCAGTGGGATTGCTTGCAGGTTTGGCTGATGTGTTGGGTGCATTGTCTCAGGGAACAGGAATCTTGCTGACAGTCATGATTATTTATAAGCTGTATGAGGATATTGCGCAGCAGCACATGATGGATATGCATCCTGCGTTGCAGAAGATGATGGGTGAATAAAGATGGTGCTTGACAAGTTTTTTGATGTGTTGTTTTATCCGTTTCTGCACTTTTTGTCTCCGCGGTGGAGTCTGATTGGGATTTCTCTTATTATTACAGTTCTCATTACGCTTGCATATAAGTTCTTGACCAATCAGCAGAGGATGAAGGAATTGAAGGCTGAGGTGAAGGACTTGCAAGCGAAGATGAAGGAGAGTAAGGAGGATAAGGATAAGCTGATGCAGCTGAATCAGCAGGCGATGGGAAAGAATTTGGAAGTGATGAAGCACAGCTTGCGCCCCACATTAATCACCTTTATTCCGATTATTATCATCTTTTCGTGGCTCAGAAACACGTATTTGCCTGCAGGCGACCTTTTTTCATGGAATGCGGATATTATCCTTTTTGGGAGCGGGATAGGGTGGTTATGGACATATATTCTGTGTTCATTCATTTTTAGCTTGATCATAAGAAAAGTTTTAAAAATCCAGTAGGTTATGGAAAGACTATGACAACAAAAGGGCAGCGTTCGACACATCGGAGAAAAGTCAAGCGAAAGCTTCCAGGAGGAAGGATGCAGGTGTCTTTTGAGAAGAAAAGGCCGAGGAAGGCAGTATGCGCATCGTGTGGAATGCAGTTGTTGGGAGTCCCGCAAGAAATTCCCTCGCAGCTGAAAAAAATGCCAAAATCGCAGCGCAGGCCGGAACGCCCGTATGGTGGGGTGTTATGCTTTAACTGTTTAAAGGAATCAATGATGGAGAGGGCTCGGCAAACATGATGGATGTTGGACGCCTCGCGATGAAGATTGCGGGAAAGGAAGCGGGGAAGATTGTTGCAGTTGTTGATGTGCTTGATGAGGGTTTTGTCTTGGTGGATGGTCAGGTGAAGCGGAGAAGGTGTAATATTAATCATCTTGAGCCGCTGCAGAAAGAGATTGAAATTAAGAAGAATGCATCGCATGCGGAAGTGGTGAAGGAGTTGAAAAAATTAGGTATTGAAGTAATTGAAAAAAAGCCAAAGGCTGCAGTGCAGCGCCCAATAAAGGTGAGAGGAAAAAAGAAGGAAGTGGTGGAGGAAAAGAAAGAGGTGAAGAAGGAAAAGAAGGAAGGTGCAGAAGAGAAAAAGGTGAAGAAGGGTGCAAGTAAAAAGCCTCGTGCAGCGAAGAAGGGTAAATGAGCAGTCAAAAGAGTCCTGACAAAGAGCTTGTGCAGACAAAATATTTTGAGTTGCAAATGATCAAGGAGCAGCTTGATCAGCTGCAGAAGCAGGCAGTGTTTATTTCTCAGCGTGCGGAAGAGCTGTCTCAACTGCAGGAGAATGTGCAGTCATTGCAGGAAATGAGTACGGGTGCAGACATGTTTGTGCAGATAGGCGCGGGTATTCACGTGAAGGCTGCATTGCAGGACACGGAAAAAGTCTTGGTGAATGTGGGTGCAGATACAGTGGTGCAGAAGAGTATGGGCGAGGCTGTGGATTTAATTAAGAAGCAGGTTGCCGAACTCAGAGAAGTTGAAACTTCAGCAAGTGTGCAGGTGGAGAGGCTTGCCGAACGCGGAAGGGCATTGCATGAGGAATTAAAAGGGTTAATGAAATAGGATGCCTTTCTCTGAAACATCTACCATCAACTCTCATAATTCTTTTAAACCTCTTGGTGAGTAAGAGTGTTCATGAACTCCTTGTTTTCTTTATATGCGCGAAAGGATGTGCAGAGGGTCATGGTGGAGTTTGCGAGGGAGAGGGAGGTTGCTGTTCTCTTTGGGGAGAATGGGTTTGGGAAGAGGCCAGACATGGTGCAGTTTGATTCTGATATTGTGGAGTTTGCAAAAGCTGGTGCAACCTCGTTTCATTTTTCTGAAGAGCGTTGGAGTGATCCTCTTCGGTTGTCGACAGGGATGTCAAGAAAAGAGTTGGACGAGTTGCGTATCGGCTGGGATTTGGTGTTGGATATTGATTGTCCTTTTGTGGAATTTTCAAAGGTGGTTGCAGGGTTGTTAATTGAAGCGTTGCAGTTTTGTGATGTGAATCATCTGGGAATGAAATTTTCTGGGAATAAGGGGTTTCATATTATTGTTCCGTTTGAATCCTTTCCAGCAACAGTGAACAATCAGGCAGTGAGAATATTGTTTCCTGATGGGCCTCGCGTGATTGCGAAATACCTTTCCTCACTAATTCGGGAGCCGTTGGCAACGCAGTTGTTAGCAATAAGCACGATTGGTGAAATGGCAAAAGCGACGGGAAAGCCTGAGGCTGCGTTGAAGGTGAATCACCAGTTTAATCCGTATGCTGTTGTGGAGATTGATACTATTTTGATTTCGTCTCGGCACTTGTTTCGTGCGCCGTACTCGGTGAATGAAAAGTCTGGGTTGGTGAGCGTTCCATTAAAAATGGGTGAGTTGAAGCATTTTGAGCCGCCAATGGCAAAAATAAGCAACATAAAGGAAGTTGTTTCTTTTATGGACAGGGAAAAGGCGCGTCCGGAAGAAGCGTATCATTTGCTGGTGCAGGCGTTTGATCATGAGAAGAAGCATGCATTGGTGATGGAGCAGCAGGTGCAGGGAAAAGAGGGAAGGACATTTGCAGAGGTGAAGGAGAAGGTGGGGGAGCAGTGTTTTCCGCAGTGTATGCAGAAGCTGTTGAAAGGTGTGGAGACTGACGGGAGGAAGAGGTCATTATTTGTGTTGATCAATTTCTTGAAGAGCATGAATTATTCGATGGATGAGATTGAGCAGAAAATCATGGAGTGGAACAAAAAGAATTACGAGCCGTTGAGGGAAGGATACGTGAAGGCGCAGCTGAGTTGGCATAAGCGTCAGCAGGCGAGTGTGTTGCCTCCGAATTGTAGTCATGAGGCATATTACAAGGCGTTAGGAGTGAAGTGTGCAGAAGAAATTTGTACCAGGTGTAAGAATCCGGTGAATTACGCGTTGCGGTTGTATAGGATGCAAGCAAATGAGAAGACATCGAGAGAAAAGAAGGATGCTAGGCAGAAGAAAATAAGGAAACGATCTTCTGAAAAGTAGTGTCATCATATCTTCTTTTGTATTCTTTGAGGATGCGGGTGAGCGTGCCGAGGTGCACGTTTGGATAAAGTGTCAGGAGGTATTGGCAGAATTGGGTGACATTTTTGGGTTTATGGGTTTGTTTGCAGCGTTCGAAATCAATGAGGACAATTCTTTTTCCGTGAATGATGATGTGTTTGACAGGGTTGTTCATCTCGTATTTGGTAACATAAAGCTTGTCCATGGTGTAGCATTGGTGCAAGATGTGAAGTGCAACGTGCTTTCTTTTTAGGGGTGTGGCGTGTGGCCACCAGTGCTTAATGGGGATTCCTTTTATATATTCCATATAGAGTTTGCCCTTGGAGAATTGGTAGTAACGCGGCCCGATGTTATAGGTATTGAGGAGCTTCAGCCATCGCGCTTCGTTTTCGATGCGGTTAATGGCTGTGCTGTCTGGTCGTTTTGTCTTGACAACAGTTTGTTTTCCTCGAAAAGAGGTGAGGAAGAGAATGCCTCGTTTTCCTTTGGCGAGTTGCTTCATGGAGATAATGGGTGTAACTGTTTATTTAAGGGTTATCGAGCCTTTCTTTGAATGCAATAAATGAAAAAGGAATGGTTTTTGTTTCATATTAATTACTACTAATAGATAGTTAAATTTATAAACGAAGCTTTTTCTTCTCTGGTATGCCAATACTCACTGCTCAAAATAACCTGTATCTTCAAGGATTTGTTCGTGTTGAAACCAACCCTAAGCGTAGGGACATGTCTCCACCTTTTCAAGATCGTGCGGGAAGAACTTTTTTTCCTCAAATTGTTATATTAGGACCAAGTACTGATGCTGTTCTTGGTGAATCATCATCAGGATTCCAGGAAGAAACACCCTGCAGTCCTTTTTCCCAATTTTACGCATCAGTGAATAACAATGTTCCAAGCATTGCGGGAGGGGATGTGTATGAAACACTTGCTTCTCGTATAAATGGTCCTGATACGCAACTGGATCTTGAAGACAAGATCAGTTTCTTGGCAGGCATTGAGCATGTTCTTGATGAAGCATTTGCGTTAGTGATGCCGGTGACTGTGCGAGTGCCAGATCTTCCAAGGTCGCTGCGATTATCTTCTACTCATATAATTCTTCCTCAAAGAGCAGATATACATCTCATGCAAAAACGTGTTCATGTTTCTCTTGAAGAAGTTTCTCCTTTGCTTCTTGCATCTCATCTTCAAGTAGCAAAGAGGAGGAATTGTTCTGGTGATAAGCTTCTGAGTTTGTATACTGAGTTTGTTGGTCTTGGATACATGTGCACACTCAGTTTTTCATCTTAAGTTATGCTGCCCAGCAGTAGGTGTCTTGTGTTTGTGGTTTGATGCAGGAACATTCAGTCACGATATAAGCAATATCGATGCACACATCTGGGTGTTGTGTTTGCGTGAATGTAGGTGCAGAAGGATCCACATCTTGCTTGTACGCATTATACATGAAGAATCCTCCATCATTCACATCAAACAATGCTTCATGCACCACTGAGGATGCAGGCACAAACTCTCCGCCTGCTTGATGACACACATCAGAAGGATCATTTCTGCATACTACTGTCTTTGGAGGGGCAATCGCATCATAGGATAAGGTGACTCCTTCTTGAATTCCCTCATGCGTTCCGAGCACTTCAAACGTGCGCAACACCGTTTGACAACTCCCTTCAAAGCGGATCAGTGTCGGGTTCACTGCAACAAAGGACACAGAATCCTGGTCAGTTGCCGCGTCTTGAAGTTCGTTGTACGCGGGAAGTGGTTTTCCAAGATTGTCTTCTGGCCATGGCCCTTTGGGCACTTCTTCTATGTACTCTGGGATGCATGCGGTAAATCCGTTTGTATTCTGCTGATCAAACATGAGGTCTTGTAAGATGCCGTCAGCAAGCGATAACCCATACAACGGATCACCTGTTATTTCATCAGCGCTTTCATCAACTCCCATTCCAGTCACAACATCTGTCTTTTCTGTTTTTGTGGATAATAATACTGCGCTCAGAATGACAATTCCAAGCACGAGGAGTGTTACCATCTTATTGTTTATTCCTGTTTCCTTATGCATTGGTTTTTGTTGGTTCATTTTCTTTTTAGTCTCCTCCTTGTTTGTCTGGGAGGGTGTTGGTTGGGCATTGGCAGGTGGTGCTGCAGGTTCCTTGTATTCCTTTTGCATCTGTGCAGGGAGTGCTTGGCGGGTCACATTGTTCACCAATATCAATCTTGCTGTTGCCACAGTTCGGTTGACACGTGCAACTGCTTGTTTTGCAGTATAAGCCATTGCCACACGCACCTGGCTGACAACCCGGAGTTTTTGAATCCCCATCACATCCAACGCCTGTTGTTCCTGTTGGAGGTGGTGTTGTAAGGGCTACAACTCCTCCAGAACCTATCATCCATCCAAAGAATCGTTTCCACCATGATGGTCTGGGAGCTGTTTGGCCTGGACTTGTTGTTCCAGGGGCTGTTGTTCCTGGACTTGTTGTTCCTGGTGTGGTGGTGCCTGAGCTTGATTTTCCTGTGCTTCCTCCCTTAATAATTTTAGTATTTCCTCCTCCTGTTTGGCCTCGAGGTATGCACTCGCAGTCCATAGTATTCATGATAATGGATGCGCATGAGGGGCGTGAAGAAAAGAAGAGTGTTCTCAGGTGAAGGTTATCATCATTGATAGGACCGTTAAGTACGATGTTGAGAATCATTTGTTGAAAAGGGCTATAGCCAAGTGTTAAGTGGGGATATTGTTGACTCATATAATTTTGTATGTCAGTAAGCGCAGCATAAAAATCATTTGGTGTATTAATGGGAGCAACAGGGACAAGTTGCAAATGATTTACTGCTTGCGCATATGGGTTGCAGAATCCTGGAAGATTGGTAGAAGTAGTGCATTGGTCAGATTTACAAGTTACTGGCATTGCAGAAGGAATGCCTACCATTCCTGGAGCGTCGATGGGAAAACCTTCATTAATTGAAAATCCGCGCACTCGGCGCCCTTGCGCAGTTTCTTGTTGGACCTCTGCACAGGAAATACCAGAGTGAAAGACAGCACGAACGTCGTAATGTGCGTCCGGCCATGCAAGAACGCAGCTTCCTCTGTTTCGTGGTTGTGAACTCTGAGATAATTGAACGCCTGCGTTTATTCGATTTTCAAACTCTTCTAAAGCAGTGGGTGGATCTGCTGGTTCGGGGTCTGTGGACCCTGTTCCTGTGGTGGAAGAGCCTGCAGGAGTGTATACAGGTGGAGGTTGTAATTGTCCTGTTGGTGGCACATAGGGAGCAAGTACAGGAGGTGGAGGATTACATCCTCCCATAAAATTGTTCAAAAGATTATACAGCAAGTATCCTGCAGCGAATCCTCCAGATGCGGATGTTCGTGTGGGCGTACGACCTCCTACTCGTCCAGGAGGCTGAAGTTGTGATGCACCTGGTGGAGGATTAATCGGACCATACACTGGTCCACTTGGACCCCATCCTGAAGGTACTTGCACTGCTGGTGGTTGAATGACTACTGGACTCGTTGCCGCAACATCAGGAGAGGAAATGGTAAATATCGATAGAAACGTAATACCTGACAAAGCGCCTATCAGAATAATGGTGAATAAATGAGAGTGATGACTGTCCTCTTTTTTCATATTCTTTTATTTTCTTCTTTATATATAAACATTTCGAACAAAAAAGTGGTATAATGCGAACAGAACAATGAGAATGCGCTGCGACTTGATTAATAATATGCTAGCAGGCTAATAGCAATCTTTATTAATGTGTAATGAGGAAGAGAAAAGAAATAAAAGAGGGAATTCTGTATGAAAAAAGCGCTCCTGAGGTTGTTTTTCCTTTGTGGTATCCTTCTCGGATTTCTTGGTGTGGTGGGTGCGCAGTCCTCATTTGATGCGCAAAAGGGGTATGAATGGCTGGTAAGCCAATGTCAGAATGGGAATTGTGACGGCGATCTTATTGCAACTGCCTTTTACACATTAGCAATGAAGGATGCGGGTCAAGTGGACTATGCAGAGGAAGGTCTTGATTATATAAAGTCGCGAAAGGCGAATAATGAGGCGTGTTGGCCTTCAGGGAGCTGTAAGGTGAAGGAAACCGCGTTTGCGCTGTGGGTGTTGAAAGAGTTTGGTGAGGATGTTGATGCAGGTGATCGGTGGTTGAATGATGCCTTGTCTGCAGCGCCGAGTTTGCAGGACTTCTGGTTTCTTGAGGTAGTCACTTCAAATAATGGGACGTGCAAAATTTCCTATGCTCTCGGTAATAATGACACTATTCAGCGTGATGTGAGTGTGAACGCGGGAAGGTTTCCTGATTGTCCCGGAGCTGTCAACACATTCTTTAATCTGAACACGTGTTTGCAGAATAATCTGTTGAATAATAATCCTGCATTGGAGCTGGATATTAATTGCAATCAGCTTGGTCCGAGCACGATTTTGTCAGTGATCTTCAATACTGCGTCATTGTATTATGTGATTGAGGAGGCGGAAACGTCAAGGAAAGTGATTACAATCCAGAATGGGTGTTTGGGAACGACAAAGAATAGCGCGTGCAATTATGACACGTCTTTGTTTTCAAACTGGCTATTGTCTGCTATTGGTTCTGATACGACGGTGTTGTTGTATGTGAAGAACAATGCAGATGAGTTGAAAGCAGTGGATAACAGCTTGTTGTATTTGTCTGCAAGTCAGGCATTGCGGCAGAAGTATTTAGATAATTTAATTGGGTTGCAGAGGAATGATGGGAGTTTTAACAAGCAGGTGTTTGAGACAGCAATTGCAACGCTTGCGTTGCGTCAGTCTGGCCAAGGTCAAGCCTTGACAAGTGCTGTTGATTGGTTGAAGTCGAAGCAGCGCCCTGATGGTTCGTGGGATAACAGCGAGTTGAAGACTGCTGCAACGTTATATGCTGCATTTACGAGCGAGGCGATTTCCTTGCCTCCGATTGGAAGCGCGGGCCCTGGAAAAAGTCCTGGTCCTTCTTCTGAGCCAGGGTTTTGTGGTGATGGCACCTGTGACCCTGATGAGAACTCGGTGTCATGTGCATCAGATTGTCCTTCAAGTGTGTGCGTGGTGAATGGTATTTGTGAAACATATGCGAATGAGGATTCTTCAAATTGTCAGCAGGATTGTACGTGTGGTGATGGTATTTGTGATGATGCAGAGTCCACTGCATCTTGTACAGAGGATTGCGGTGAGCCGACAACGCAGCAGCCTGCAGTGTGCGGCAATGGCGTGCTTGAGGGTGCGGAAGAGTGTGATATTGACACTGCAACAGGATTTGGCGATGATAGTGCATGTCCAGGGAAGTGCACGGCAAGTTGTTCGTGTGGTGAGAAGAAGAAGGGCTTCCCTTGGTGGATTACTATTGTCCTCGCGATTGCAGTGGTTGTTGCAATAGTGATGTATATGCGATTTAAAGGCTCGCCTGGAGGAAAGAGGAAGCCGTCTGGATTTTCATTTGGTGCAGATATAAAGATGCCGAAAATGCCTGCATCAAGGACGCAGGTACGGTATCCGCAACAGCAGCAGTCGCAAAAGAGTTCAAAGGTTGAGGATGAGCTTGATAAGTCTATTGAGGAAGCGAAGAAATTATTGGGAAAGATGTAGCCAATATATTTATTAAGCGTCTTGTTCTGGATAGGGTGCATGAATAAAGAGGTAATATTTGTCTTGTTTTTCGTAGCAGCATGTCCTTTGGTGTTTGCGCAGGAGCAGGTGAGTGTGCAGGTGTATAAAGAGTTGTATGTTCCTGGAGAGTCAGTGCAAGCAGAAATAAGGGTGAATGGTTCTGTAAGTGAAATTGATGAGCATCATATTGAGTTGCACAATGAACAAGGGCAAAAGATAGCAATAGCCCCCTTTCTTGATGTGATTGAAAATGGCCATTTGTTTTTGGTGTTTGATCTTCCTCTGGGTGCTGAGGAAGGCGTGTATGCCTTGAAGGTTGTTGACATTCCTTTTCAAGTGAACAATGTGCTGCAATTAGTGACTGCAGAAAAGCCTCTGAGTGTTGCTCCTGCAACCCCTGTTATTTCTCTCTTTCCAGGGTTTGTGAAGGTTGATCGCGAGAGAGTGTCAGTGAATGTGCGGTTAACAAACAAAGGAGGTTCAGCGCAGGTGCAGGTGGCTGCTCCTGAATTTGTTGCTCATGTGTATCAAACACCGCAAGTGTTGAATCAAGGAGCGACAAGGCTGTTCAAGTTTGCAATTGATGCTTCTGCAGTGGCAGAGTCGACGAAAGAGTTCATAACCTTTTCATATGCAAACAAAGAGTACAAGCTTCCTCTGTTTATTTTCAAAGAAGAGACTGGAGAGAGTATTTGGGAGGATTTCTTTTTTGTCACAACAACCTCTTTGATCAACAAAACAATAGGAGAGGATGAAATGGTAGAAAGGGTTTTGAGAGTGAAGAATAATGGAAGTGCTCAGATTGAACTGTCTCTTCACGCAACTCCTGAAGTAAGTGAGGTGGTTGAGGTGTCTCCATCAAACATAATACTTGCACCGGGTGAAGAAAAGGAGGTTCTTGTTTCTCTCAATAAAGAGAAGGATGCGATTCAAGGGATATACAGAGGTTCAATTGTGGCTGCAACAACAAAGAAGGAGGTTGTGTTTGGTGTGGTTGTTGAGGTCAGAGGGTCTGAGGTGGGAATCATCACAAAACAGGATATCTTTGATGATCTTCCTCTTGAAGTTCCGGACAAGAAAGAGCAAAAGGGGATTCAGGTGATTGATTTTAATTTTACAAGCACTCAAGAAGCAGAGCCTTCTGATAATAAGAGGAAGGGTGGTTTTCTTGTGCTTTCTCTTGTTATTGTTCTTCTTCTCCTTTTTGTGTTTCTGATAAAGAAGAAGAATGTGAAAAGGACAACGTTTCAGCAGTATATCTCAGGGATGAAAAAGAGGTAAGGGTCTATTTTTTGTCTTCTTTTTTTATTTCTTTAAGTTCGCCTCGCTCTATTTTTCTCTTGAACAACAAGTTTTCCGCGTACACGTTCTTGAAGACCATGTCGAATTTGTGCATGTGGGCGAGGAGGTCGTTCATGAGGTTGTCAATGTCTTTGTTTTTCACGAGCAGCGATGTGGGTTGGATGACTTCAATGGAGCTGGGCATGAAGTCAAAGCAGAAGCTGATGATGTCTTGCACTTTTTTAACGTGGAATTCCGCTTCGATGAATCCTGTCCAGAGGGGCTTTTTTTCGTATTCAACAGGGTCGAATTTCTGTTCTTTGATGAGGGTGAGATAGTCTTGCTGTTTGAGTTTTTCAAGAACTGTGTTGAGTGCTTTGTCAACATGCTCTTTTGGTCCGCCGAGGATTTCGATAATGCTACGAACAGTGATGGTTTCGTCCATGGTTAATCTCGTTTGATAATAAGGTATCCAATAATGACGATGCTGAGGATGCCAAAAATGGTCAGCATGAGTGGTTTCATGCGGGTTGCTGGCGATTGGTAGACTACTGCGCCTGTCACAGCATCCATGGAATGGTTGCGAGAAGTGGTGTTTATAATGGTTTCGGGCTCTGTGGAGGGTGTGGCAAGAAATGTGGTGCTTGTTTCTCTGGAAGGGCAGGATCCTTTTTTTGTTCCTGCAATAATGAGATCTTTGGTGATGGTAAAGCCAAGTCCGCGAACAAGGAGGGTATACGTTCCATTCGGGATGTGGAGGTCGCAGTTTGAAGGAATGACAATGGGAAGTCTCAGGAGGAGGGGTGTTTTTTCTTCAAGAATGTCTGCATGAACGTCCTCGCTGAGGTTTGTGATGGAAAGAGTGATGCTGCTTTCTTCAGTGTTTCCTTTGTAAACATCAAGAGTAACATAAATGGTTGATCCAAAAGGAATGGTTTTGTTGGTGCTGAGAGAAAGGTCTTTGAGAATGACAAGTGATTGGTCTTCTGCAGAAGGTTCTACAGTAAGTCTATTTTCCTCTCCAGGTGTAGGGTCACTCAGTACGAATGTGTCTTCTATGGTTGCCCATGATTTTCCTTCTTGAGAGTCTTCATAGCTGGCTTCTGTGATAATGGTTTCATCATCTTTCAGCATGACGTGTTCAAATCCTTTATTATTAAGGATGCTTCGCCCATTAAAATACACAGCAAGATAGGCGTCTGAGTGAATCGTGGTGCTTGTAATTACGTTTGCGCTGGTGATCGTAACGCAATTATTTCCTGCGTCACATATACGGAGTCCGGAAACGTCAACAGTATTCTCTTGCGCATACAGTTCAACCCATTCTCCATCTGGAGTTTCTGCCGCGTCTTGTCCTTTGGGGTTGGGCATGATTTCAGTTATTTGTAATGAGGAGTAATCTTGAGGAGGTTGATTGAGAGTAACATTGGGTTCTGAGCTCGTGTTTTGTTGTGGGATGATATTTTCTTCTCCTGGTGTGGGTTCGCATTCAAAGATAGTTAAGGGAGGGGTGTTGCAGAGGGATTTGTTATTGTTGTTTCCTCCCATGCTGTTGTCGTAGCTTATGGAGTGAATGATTTGTGTTGTTTGGTCTCGGATGATAATCGTATCTTGATCATTGTTGAGGTTGTTGCCTATAGAGTTTCCAGCGGAGTAGATGCTTGCATTAATGTCAGTAAAGTTGAATCCATCTTCAACAATAAGGTAAAAAGTGCTGTCTCCATCTTGGATAAGCGTTAAAGAGTCGCTGCTGGTTGCGTCTTCAATGGTGTAAAGGCTGAGGTTGATTTCTTCGTCAGAATAGATTTCAACATATTCTTTGGTGTTGTCATTTCCTTCAGGATTGTACATGATTTCGGTGATGAAGGTTGCTGCAAATGCTTGGGGAATGATAATAAGAAGGATAATGAAGAGGAATTGTTTCATGAAAAGAGTGGTGAGGAGAAGGTTAAAAAGAGTTTATGAATGTGCAAGAAAAGAGTTTCGGAAAAAGGGGAAAGATTACGGGAAGGTGGTGGTTTCATAATTTTAGATAGGTGTAAGAAGGAAAATAGTGTGCTGAAACGTTTATTGCTTCTTTTTTGTTATTAAAAGGGAATAGAAAGGTTTATTAATTTTTGATTATGAACAAAGGTATGGTTTTGAAAAAAGAGGAGAATAAAAAGAGAGTTATATATCTTTTTATAGGAGGAGTGTGCTTAGTAATCCTGTTGGTGCTTTTAAAGGCAAATAGTGGAGAAAGAGAGCTAAGGAGCGGGAAAGTGAACACGCCTGCCGGTTTTGCGACCGTCTGCCAAGGAGGAAACGCGTATTCTTATTTTTGCTGTTATGGAACAGGTGCGAATGGAAAAGCTGTAAGTGTAAAAGCGAATGTGAAAAATGGTAATCTTCCAACTGCAGGGGATGTGAATGGGGATGGGAAAGCGGAGACGGTTCCTCAAGTAGTGTGTTATACTGTTATTACAACTATGCATAAAGATACAACAAAGATTGAACAGTCAAAAGAGGTTACGTGTAACGATCAATGTTAACGTGAAAAAATGATAAAAAAAGAGGGAGTGATGGTTGGTGGATGTTTTCTCTTAGTCTTTTTATTCCTTTTTGGCCAGTCAGAAGAGGTAACAGCACTACAATGTAGTGGGGGGTTACCCTCATCATCGGCAGAAGTATGCTCAGAGGCATCTAATGAAGGTGGTGGCATTACAGTGAACTGCTTCGCTACAGATACACAAGCGCAGTGTGATGCGCGATTGTTTAAGTTGGCAGGAGAAGCAAACGCAGCAAAGGGAAAAAAATGTTCTCCAGGATGTGTTCCTGTGGTGGATCATGCTCCTGGTTCAAATCCAACCTCAAGTTCCAGTGGCTCCTGGCCTCCAGTAACAGCTGGGGGGACAAGGTGTGTGAAAGTGAATTTTGCCTGTCCTTGTGTTGAAGAAGAGTTAGGAGAAAATGAGCTTCAGGGTAAATATGCAGGATTTTGTGATTTGTTAGCATAACATGATACATAACAATAAGGTGATTGTAACAGTACTGCTCATGATAGCTGCTGCTCTTTTTATTCAGTCATATGCTGTGAAAGATGGAGAAGTGCAGGATAATGTCCTGACAGGATATGCAACAACAGATCAGTGTCCGGAAACGAATCCAAATGTGAATGCATGTCCTCCAAAGATTCAAAAGAAGGAATGTTATCCTGTTGCAAAGTCTCCTTTTGAGCCAGGAACTGAGGAAGAGGTTGAAGTTTCTTGTACTGCAACTACGACAATTGGGAGCACAATACAGGTGCTAATGTCATACCTTGGAGGGGCGTACACAGCGACATATACAGGAACAGTGATTGCAGGTCCTACTCCAGCAACAGGAACAGGTGGGACATTTTATACGTGTTTAGTGCTTATTACACATCAAGATTCAGTTCCGCCAGAAACGCGGAATGCGCTTGCGTGTGATGCGGCAAAGAATAATGCAAATGCAAAATTAACATCAACTACGGGTTCAGGCGAACAGCAAGCGAAGCTTGATGCACTGTGTCAATGGTTTGCAAGTCAAGGTGGCGTAAATTCGGGGTGTACTGGTGAACGAAGGCCTAAGCCAACAATAAGTAATTGTTTTGCTTCTGCAGATGGTTCTCAGCAGTGTGTGTGCATGGAATGGCATTGCAAGTTTAGTAGAGAAGCGTACCAACAGTCACTACAGCAAAATGCTGGTGCTACTGGAAGTGGAGACTGATAGATGAATAAGCAGCCAGTAATTATAATACTAATAATTGTTGCTGCAGCTCTTATCCTGCAGACATATGCTGAGAAGGGTTCTGCATTCTCTGGTTTTGCTTCAATTGCTGATTGTCCTGCAAGTGTGAAGGTGCCTGTGTGCACTCCTATTGGAACAATTCCATATAACCCTCCTGGGGAGGGTGAAGCAACAACAAGCACAAAAGCATGGAAAGTGCTTTGTCTGGTAAGCAGTAGTTATTGTGGCGCAAATGCTGCTCTTCCTCTATGTGCAAATGCAGCAGCTGTAAATGCTTTGCCAGGTCAACTCATGCCTCTTCCAGTGTCTGGCGCTTCTCCTGGTGCTAATGGACAGCCAGTTGGTCCAATTGGGGGCACTATATCTGCAACGCATCTACCACCAAAAAGGCAGCGTGCAGGAAATTTTTGTCAGATATCTATTGAAGTGACGGTAACAACAACCAAGGGAACGTATGATGATAAGCTGAATGAGATGAAGAAGAATGCATGTGCTGCTGCAAAGGCGTCTGCTGCGAATGCTGTAGCGAACAATGTTTGTGCGGAGTTGCAAATAGAATGTAGCAAGCATAATATTCAGGGGAAGACTTGTATTCCTGATAATAGCAAGAAGATAACTGATTGCGGAAATGCGGACGGAAGCTGTGATGAGAAGGACGGGAGCATGTGCACATATGTGTGCGGTGGATGTAAATGGCAGGAAACTAAATAGGATTAAAAAAATGTTTATTCTTCTCGAAACTTTTTGTATCTGTTTTTCAGAGTAGTAAATTCAAGGACAGGAAGATTATCAGTGTTGACAAGGGTGATGTTCTGCACATACTCATGCAGTTCTTCGTTTGTTCGGGTGTAGAGTGCAGTCATAAACGTTTTGGTGGTGTTGTATTCTTCCCACTGAAGATCAGCAAGTTCTTTTTTAACGCCCTCTGGAATAGTGTTGAGATTCTTCTGGAGTGTTTCCATAACAGAGAGGGGTGTTGCTGTTGCGACAACAACCACATCTCCCCTGCTGTCTTTGTCTGCGCCGAGGTTGAATTCATATGCATAAGGAAACACGCTGAGGACAGTGTTGATGAAGAGCTGGTAGTCTTTTTCAGACATTTCATATCTGGGCACCCATTGAGATAATATCCCTTTTTCATTCAAGTGGTTTCGTGCAGCCTGGTAAAATTCTTTGGTGAAGAGATTTGATACACCTGAAACCCAGATGTTTGGGGGTTCTGAAACAATGACATCATATTTCTCTTGTGTTGTTTCGATGTAGTTTCTGCCGTCTGCGAGGATAAGATTGACTTTCTCATTCTTGAGCACATCTTCGTTGTAGGATGCAATCACGGTGCCGACAGCTTCTGCGACTGCAGGATCTATTTCAATGACATCAATGGTTGGAATGGAATGTTTAACTGCAGATGCTGTGCTGAATCCTCCGCCGAGGCCGATGATTGCCATCTGTGCGGGACTGGGGTGAAGGAGCAAGGGGATATGAGTGAGCATGGCTTGTGTTAATTGGTCGCCTAAAGATGCGTCTGCTTTTCCGTTATTCTTCAGAATAATGTTTGTTCCTTGCCAGACAACGCTCACTTGTCCATAGGGGCTGTTTTTCAGAAAGACAATGCTGTCTCTTCCTTCCTTTGCATTGATGTAGCTTTCAATGGAATCATAGCGAGTGCCATGGTAATACACGCCTCCAAAGATGTAATCTGAGTTGTGGAGGGAGGTGAAGAATATTGCTCCAATGATGAGGATGAAAAAGAGTGCTTCTGCAACGTTGATGCGTATGGGTTTTTCCGCATAAATGAGGAAGAATGCTGCTGCAATGAAGAGGTAAATGCTTGCCGCAAATGTAGATGAGTAATTAAGTCCAAAGATTGGGATGATGGCAAATCCTGCAAGGAATGCGCCAAAAATGGCTCCGCAGGAATTGATTGCATACAGTTTGCCGACGCCTTCTCCGACTTTTTCGTGGTGGAGAACAATGGAGCTGAGAAGAGGTAAAGTGATTCCCATGAGAAACGTGGGAATCAGAAGGATTGCAATCAAGGTGAGTGTTTGCAGCGAAAGGAAGGTGGCATAGGTGGGAGAGGCGAAGAAAATGGTCAAGAACCATCGGTCAAGGTAGGGAAAGACTTTGATGAGGGTGATGCCAAAGATGCCTATGAAAAATTCAACCATGGCAAATGCAGTGATTTTATGGGTTATCTTGTGCTGCCATTTAGCATAACAAAAGCTGCCAGCACCAAGTCCGAGTAAGAAGCTGATAAGGACAATGCCAAAGGAGTACACACCACTTCCATAAATGAGAGAAACAAATCGTGTCCAGATGACTTGGAACATGAGTGCTGCGCATCCCGAAAGAAAAAAGAGGAAGAGCACGCTTCGAGAAATGGGGGAAGAGTGGGTGGTTGCTGATGGTTCTTGTGGTGATCGAATGGGAAAGGTGAGGATGCCTGCGATGAAGTTGGCGAGAGACGCAATGATTGATGTGGTCAGGAATCCGAATGAGGGGATGAAGAAGAAGATGGCTATAAGGACTCCTAATGATCCGCCAATGGTGTCTATTGCATAGGGGATGCCGACCGAAGATCCAATAGCGCGGTGCTGTTCATGGTAGAGTTTGATGATCATGGGAAATACTGCGCCAATGAGGAACGTGGGAATAATGAGGACAAGTGCAGCAAGAAAGAATTGCACGAGCCAGAAGAGGAAGAGTGAGGAGAAAGCGTTGTGAAGAGCAGTATAGAGGTGTCTGATGAGGGGGAAAAGAATAAGAGTTAAGAAGCAGCTGATGCCAATGCCAAAAGAGAAATAGCTGACGAGTCGTGATTTGTTTGCTGATCGTTCGATAAGCTTCCCTCCATAATAGCCGCCGAGGGCGAGCCCTGCCATGAAGACAGTGAGCACAGTGCTGACTGCGATGGCGCTTGTGCCAAAGATGTGGGATAATTCTCGTGACCACACAATTTCGTAGACAAGTGCGCTGAGTGAGGTGAAAAAGATGGTAAAAAGATAAATAAAAGTCTTGGAATGCATACGGAGCGTATAAGGTGGATGTTTTTAAGGGTATTGCATACTGAAACATGAATGTTTGTATGAATACCTTTCATTGAAATAATGTATATAAAAAGAGATGGGAAAAGAGTGAGGATGCCTGAATTATCATATCTGGTGCGGGACATGCTCAACACTGAACCTCCAGGCGGGTTAATTCTGGTGACAGGGACAATGGCTGGTGGCAAGTCGAGAGAGATTGTTGCGGCCTTGCACATCGCATACCAAAGGCTAAACGGAAAGGGTGTGCAGTTGTTCAGGCCGGGAAAGGATTCTCGGATGCAGGTGTCGCGGGATAGGGTTGAGATTCGGTATCCTGTTGAAGCAGTAATAAATGCTGCAGAGCTTGAGAGAAAAGTGCAGGGAGATACAAAGGTTGTGGGTATTGATGAGGCACATTTTCTGGATGCGGGTATTGTTGAATTGTGCCGATCATTTGTGACCTATGGGAAAGTGGTGGTTGTGGGTACGTTGTTGTTTGATTTTCGTGGCGAAGACATGCCCTTTATGCAGGGAGAAGATGGAAGAACGGTGATGGATTTGTTGCGAATAGCAGATCAGATTGTTCCGCAAGGTGTGGTGAACTGTAATTACGTTTCTCCAGAAGGGAGGACGTGTAATAGGCTGGCCTCGCAAGTGCAAAGGTATAAGGTAGGAAATCCTGCGAATGTGTTGCTAGCGTCTAATGCTTCTGATAGAGTGCACATTGTTGATGATAAGCAGAGCGAGTGGCTGTATGCGCCAGTGTGTACGCATCATCACTTCGTTCCGGGAAGTCGTGACAAACATAGGAATCGCACTATTCCTGAAAGCGCGTCATTTCGTTTGAGTTAGCTCTGCAAAAGAAATGCCTTTCTTTGCAGTGATGGCAACTGAATAGCCATACAGTTGTGCAGGTGTTTTTTCAAGCTGGGAAGGTTTGACAAATCTCCACGGAACGTGATTGAATCGGATGCCAATCCAGGGTTCAGCGCCGAATCCTTTTGCAAAGGTGATCAATTCTTGTATTTGTTCGTTTGTGATGTATTGTTTTCTGTCTCCCTTTGCTGATTTGCATTCGATTGCTAAGATGCGTCCTTTTTTTCCTGCAATGAGATCTGGGTTTGGTAAGGGTGTTGATCCGCTGCCTGCTGCTCTTACAACAACCCATCCGTGGTTGAAGAGCATGTGAAAAAGTTCCCGCTCAACGCGACTTCCTTTTGCTTTGTTGATAGTTAATCACCTCACATAATAATTAGGTTTGTTCTTGTTTATTAAGGTATTGTGTTTTTTTAGTTAGTTTCTTGTTCGCTGCGCTCACGCTTTTGCTATCAGTAAAATGTTCGATTATTGTTTCTCACCAATTAATAGAATAAACTTCCCTTTTGCTTTGAAACCATATTCTGGAGTATGAAGTAGATTATCTTCATACGTTGATTCTTGCATAGTTATTGAATAATTTTTAAGAAATCTTTTTAATAATTTTTTAGCAGCATTCATTGTATATAATGTACTATATTTTGATTCATCTTGTTTGTTAAAAGGTTCTCTTTGAATATCAGTAGCAAAATCAAGTATAATCATTCCTTTCTTTTTCAAAATCCTATTTATCTCTAAAAAAATAAATTCTAATTGTTTTTCTTTGAATAAATGTAAAGTTCCTGTACAAAATACTCCATCAAATGACTTATCATCAAAAGGAAATGTTGTAGTTATATCAAATTGTTTCAATTCTACTTTCTGTTTTTGTTTTTCAGATAATTTTGATTCAATTTTTTTTAATTCATTTGTATTTAAATCAGATACAGTTAGTTTATTTACTTTCTCAAGCAATTCAGGAAGATATCTACCATCTCCTGCTGCGAGATCAAGCCAAGTTCCTTTCATTTCAGTTTGTTTTAGTAATCGAAGAGTTAATACTTCTCCTTCACCCCAGATTGATTTGTTTAACATAACTATAATTAAAAAATAGAGATTAATAATCTTTCGGAGAATTAACACTCTAGCTCAAGCGTGAACCTTTATGTTCACCATAACAAGAAAAAATAAATTACTCTTCTAACTATCTCTTAAGTAAAAAATAAAAAGAAAAAAGGAGACTTTTTTTTACAAGTCTCGTGCTTTGACGGTTGCTCTGCCGTTGTCTTTTGCGCGACGAGAGGCGTCTTTGATAAGGTCTTCGACTTTCTTGCTGAGTTCTTCTGCGAAGTCTCCAGCAACGTTCATGTTTTTGACGAATTC
Organism: Candidatus Woesearchaeota archaeon; assembly: GCA_964367375.1. Classification (GTDB taxonomy): domain Archaea; phylum Nanobdellota; class Nanobdellia; order SCGC-AAA011-G17; family UBA489; genus CAYIXG01. Next base: position 52,775 of record CAYIXG010000001.1, read on the forward strand.
CTTAATTTTGCTTCGAACAACTAAAAGTTCTGCCATGGTTTGTTTCACCTCGGTTGTTTTGGTTATTGACAATATTTGGCCTTCAGAAGGCCTGTATTGCGTGTTTATGAGAGTTTGGGATATGTGCTTATATTTAAGCTTTTCTCTTAAAAAGAGGGTGAACGAGGAAAATAATGCTTATTTTGGAGAAGTATCTTTCATGAAGGGAAAGAAAACCACATCTCTGATAGATTCTTGTCCAGTAAGAATCATAGTAATGCGATCAACGCTGATGCCGACTCCACCTGTGGGTGGCATGCCCACTTCGAGTGTTTGCACGAATTCTTCGTCCATGGGATGTGCTTCTTCGCTTCCCGCGCGTAATTGTCGTGCTTGTTCTTCGAGAAGTTGTCTTTGCAGTAGAGGATCATTAAGTTCTGAGTATGCATTTCCAATTTCCATTCCCGCAACATATGGCTCAAATCGTTCAATCAACTGAGGATTTCCTCGTTTCGTTTTGCAGAGCATTGTGGTTTCTTTTGGATGGTCAATAATAAAGACTGGTCCGACAAGTTTGTCTTCGCAAAGTTCTTCAAAAAGAAGTTGAATGGCAATGCCTCGAGTGTAGTCTCCTTCATATTCGATGTTGTAGTTGCGAAGTGTTGCTTGAATTTCTGCATCACTAAGTTTTGTGACATTAATTTTTGCATATTTTTTGATGGCATCAATCATGCTCAAGCGTTGCCATGGAGGTTGCAGGTTAATGGTTTTTCCTTTGAATACACACTTAGTAGTTCCGTTCACTTGTTTGGCAATAAATGCAACCATTTGTTCTGTAAGCTTCATGACATCTTCATAGTCCCAGTATGCTGCATATGCTTCCATGAGAGTGAATTCTGGATTGTGTGTCCTGTCAATGCTTTCATTTCTGAAGTCTTTGCTTATTTCATACACTTTTTCAAATCCGCCAACAATTAATCGTTTGAGATAAAGCTCATCAGAAATGCGGAGATACACGTCCATTTTCAGGTCATGGAGAAACGATTTAAAGGGTCGTGCGTTTGCTCCTCCGTAAATTTTTTGGAGGACTGGCGTTTCTACTTCAAGGAATCCTTTGGTGTCGAGAAATGCGCGCATGCTGCTGACAATCTGTGCGCGCTTGATAAAAATAATTTTTGTTTCTGGATTGCTAATAAGATCAAGATGTCTGTTTCTGTAGCGCGCTTCAACGTCTTTCAAGCCATGCCATTTTTCAGGGAGCGGTCGAATAGATTTGGTGAGAAGTGTCATCTGTGTGCAATGGATGGTGATTTCTCCCATTTTGGTTCTGAAGACAGTGCCGTGAATGCCGACAATGTCTCCAATGTCAAATTTCTTGAAGAGTTCGTATTGGGTGCTGCCAATATCATCCTCCTTGATGTAGAACTGTATCTTTCCAGAAGCATCTTGGAGGTGTGCAAAGCTTGCCTTTCCCATTCTTCGAAGGCTCACAATTCTTCCAGCGACAGATACCTTGTTTTTTGTTTTCTCTTCTTTTTTGAGCTTCTTGAAACGGTCAAGAATGGCTATTGTGTCATGTGTTTTTTCAAAGGTGTATGGATAAGGATTGATACCAAGCTTCTTGATGTCCTCGAGTTTTTTCAGTCGTTCGTTGATCAGCTCTTGTTCTGGTTGCATGAAGTGCCAGTAGGTGGCTTGTTTATATAGTTTATTATGAGGAAAGGAAGATATATAAACTGTTTTTCTAATCGAAGTATTATGGCACTTTCAGAGGAAGAGCAGAAAATATTGTATTCTATCATTGTAGATTCGGAGAATGATCCAATGAAGCCGGAGTTTCCTCCGGATAATCCTCAGTTTCCTGCAACTCCTACGTTTAAGATTGAGGTGCCTGGGTTTTCGAATGTGTGGTTAAAAGACGAAAGTAAGAATCCAACAGGCACAAATAATGATCGGAAGGCATGGGAGATGGTGGTTACATATCGGGATTTTTTACTTACAAAGAAGAATGGCCAGATTAAGGAGAAGCTCCCACAGCTATCAGTTATCACTTCAGGTTCCGCTGCTATTGCAATTCAATCACTGTTGAGACATTACAAACTTCCGCCATTAAAATGCTTAGTTGACTTGGATTTAAAAGATGAGATTCTTTTGAACTATGAATACTACTAGTAAACCTTTTTTTTCTGAAGAAAAGGAAAAATTAGGAAATAAATTCGCATTTGTTAGGATTTTGGGAGATGATCGTTTTGATCAGAATATCGGAGATTATAATGTTGGGTTAAGATACCTTGCTGATGCAGTGAAAAGAAAAGGGGTAGGAGTGGACATTTATGACCCTCTTGATACGGATAGGCTTACTAATCCTCAAGGATACGCTGTGGTTGGGTTTTATGTGCATCACATTAACATAGTTAAAAGTTTAGATCTTGCAAAAGCATTGAAAAAAAATTCTAGACAACCATTTATTGTATTTGGAGGTCATCATGCTTCTGCAACTGCGAAGGAAATTCTAGAAGATAACCCTTTTGTCGATGCAGTTTGTGTTGGGGAAGGGGAAGATATAATGTGCGAGATAGCTGGAAAGGTTGCGTCTGAAGAAGATATTTCAAATTATCGCGGAAAATTATCCTCAAATCCATATTGGGATATTGAAAACTTGTCTTTTCCGGAAATGCCAGAAGAGGTTTCTATTGCGAGGGTAAGCACTTCGAGAGGGTGTCCATATTCGTGTTCTTTCTGTACAACTCCTGCAATCAGAAAAATTCGAGGAGAACCCTTATTTAGAGCAAGAAGCCCTGAGAGTGTTGTTGAGGAGATAAGTAGATATGTGGAGGCAGGTGCAAAACAGGTGAGGATAAATGATGATATTTACATTCAGAGAAACTCAAGGACTCATGGCAGAGCTTTAGAGATTGCAAGAAAATTATTGCAAAATAGAGTAGATGCTAATTATAAGGCAGAATTCAGGATTGATGCGTTTGATCCTAATCAAATTTCTGAGTTAAGACTGTTGAGAGAGTCTGGTTTAAGAGAAGTGTTTTTAGGAATCGAAAGTGGCAGTGATAAAATTCTTGAAGAGTATAACAAGAAACTGAAAAGGAGAGATATTCTAGAGAGATTACATATGTATAACGATGTAGGTATTGTTGTTAACGCCGGAAACATATTAGTGTCTCCAAATAGTTCCATTGATGAGATTTGTGATTCTGTAGAAGGGTTTAGGAGCTTTGGTTTAGCGTATCTGTTTTTTAGGAGAGTGACGTTTCGTGCACACATTTTTCCAGGAACAGAGCTTGAAAGAAGATTACTTCTTGAGGGGAGAATAGAAGATAAGCCAAGATATGTTGATCGTAAGTATAGGCTTTTAGATAGGAGGATTGAAGATATTGCAACACTTTTTGAAGAGAGGATGCCTGAGTTTCTTAATAATTACGGAAGTTTTTTTTCCACAAGAAGAAGGGTGTTACATAAGGTATATGATGGGGACTCTTCTAATAACAAAAGAAAAGTGTTAGCTATACTAGATTTGCTTAATAACAAAGTTGCTGATTTGTTAATAGTGTGGTTTATGAAACTAGATCCAAAGCGAATTACCACTCATACTGCTGATGAGGTATTTGAGGTGATCGGCGATATGTTTGGAGAAGCTGAGAAAGGGTTAAAAGATGTTTGAGAAGAACTTATATGTAATTAGTGGAGCTCATGGGTCAGGAAAATCGACGCTTGTCAAAAGAGTCAGTGATCATTTAAAGGAAACTGGTGTGCCATTTGTATCTGTTTCAGAAGTTGCAAGATTATGCCCTTATCCAGTAGGTGAGAAGTCTACATCGCTCGCACAACAGTGGATTTTGTATCATCAAGCATTTACTGAGATAATTCTTGGACAGTTAAGATTGCCTGTTATTCTTGATAGATGTGTTGTTGATCATTATTCATATTATATTCATTGGAATGCCGGTCCTGAGATCTTCTTAGAGTCTTTCTTAGATAGATATCAGAGAGTGTTTAAACTTCCAGCAAGGAGAGAGTTTCTTGTCTCTGATGGGTTGCGACCAATTGATATTGAATACCAAAGGAAGATTGATCGTGTTATTACTGCTATGTATGGTAAGAGTGATAGGGGAAAGGATTGGTATGTAAATCTTGATCCTACTAAAGATGAGAGTATTGCTCTAGTAGAAAGGGAAGTGAGGAGGTATACAAAGGGTGTTTCATCGTTAGTAAGATGGCCTGATTTGGGTGAGGTGGTGAATGGTGAGTTAGAAATTGTTTCTACTCTTGATTCTGAATCCGTGTCTGGAATTATTGCAAGTATATTATCTTTTTGTGGTACTTCAGGTTATATAGTAAGAGTTATCAATGCTCCTGATTCAATCAAAAAGCATCTAGTAGAACAAGGGTTAGTCAATACATAATTTTTTATCTTGATCGATTTTGAAGTGAATTTTTTTGTTTCTATAGGCTTGTAGTGCTTCTTTTGCGAAGGGGAGTAATTGGTCTTCTACTTCGTATGGATGGATCCAAAAGGCAGTTGCTTCTTCAGTATCAGTTGGGTTGCCATCTCCTTTCCCATATAGTAATAATACTACTCTATGATCTTTAACACTTTTGTTTCTGAGTTCGCAAAAACCAATTGGGCGCAATGAGTCGGCTGGTATTTTAATACCTGTTTCTTCGAAGATTTCTCTTGCTGCACCTTGGTTTGACCATTCTCCAAATCTGAGACCTCCTCCAGGAATGGATAATTTATTAACATAAGGGCCTTTTTTCAGTTTAATAAAGAGAAGCTTGCCTTGATCGTTTTCTACGATTGCATTGACGTTCAAACGAAGCATAAAACTATGTCATTTCTACTATTTATAAAATTATTGGGAAAGAGAACTCTGTAGAAAGTTTCACTAAAATTATTAATTGATGAGCGTTTCGTTATCTCTTAAAAACTTAAACGATAACTAAAGATGTTCTCATGGCAGTTTACATAGATAAAAGCTTTCAGCAAAATAATTCAGAGCCTTCTATAGAGCGAGGAGTGAGTGAACATTTAAATAACTTGCTTTTCTCTAACTGAGGATGGAAGAATATCTTTTTGTCTTGGGAAGGGATCACGTGTTGAGCGTCGCAGAACTCTTTTCCTACTTCAAGAGAAAGCACATCAAGCATGAGTTGAAATATAAGGATAGCGCTGTTGCGTTGTTTTTGCTTGAAAAACTTCCAAATATTAATGAGCTTGGCGGCACAGTGAAGATTGCAAAAAAGGTTGACCTCAAGAGTATTGTTCCGGAGAAGAATAAGGTCTTGTTTTCCTTCACATCTGTCGATAAGAAAGATATACTGTTAGAGGAGGTGAAAGATTTCTTTAAGAGCGAGAAAGTGAAGGCCATGCAGAAGTATGCGCAAACAATAAACATTCCTCCGTCAAAGTCCGGAATGCTAGACTATGAATTTCTGCAGTTCAGAAAGCGGTTGTTTCAAGTGGTGAGTGTTTCAAATCCAAAAGGATACAAGGAGCGCGATGAAAATCGCCCTGCGTTTGACGCAATGAAAGTAATTTCCATTCGGCTTGCAAAGATCTTGATTAACTTGGCTGAGGCAGAGGAAGAGATTGTGGATCCTTTTTGTGGAACAGGAACAATATTGCAGGAAGCAGTATTGCTTGGATATAAGGGAATTGGCATTGATAGGAATATTGTTGAGGCGAAGAGAAACATTTCTTGGTTAGGTGAGCATGCTGCACAAAAGGTGCGGCTGATCGAGGGGGATGCACGAAATATCTCTGCATTGATCAAGAGGGGAGAAGCAGTAGTGACTGAACCGTATTTGGGCCCGTATTTGCGGAAGCTTCCTTCACAAGGAGAGGCGAAGAAGATTATTGCTGAGCTTGAAGTGTTGTATAAGCACGTGTTGAAAGAGCTTGCGAAAGTGATTTCTGGAAGGGTAGTTATCATTCTTCCGCGTATTCGCACCTTTACGCAAAAGTATGGTATTCAGGAAGATATCATTGGAAATGCAGGCTATAGGCCTGTCAAGCTTCCTGAGGGAATCCCAAACCCTATCTTTTATAGGAAGAAGAGGAGTCGGGTAGAACGCTTTATTTACGTTCTCGAAAAGCTTAAATAGCCTCTGGTTGAGAATGCTTTTGAATGGGAAGAATCAAGACACAGCTGATTAAGAGAACGAGCATGAAGTTGTACAAGCTGCATAAGAATAAATTTTCGACTGATTTTGATAAGAATAAGGTAGCAGTGCAGGGTGTATTGATAACGAAGTATAAGAAGATGCGAAATATTGTTGCGGGGTATATTACGCGCTTGGTGAAGAAGAATACAGATTAAAGGGATGCGATACGCTTAAATAGTTTTAAAAGAAAAGAAGTTTCAGGGAGAGGTTCTATAAACGACTGGGGGTATACTTATGGCAGAAGATAACAGTGATCAGCAACCTGAGGAAAAACAGCAAAGAGGCAGTAATGACAATGTGGTGTTTATTGGCGGAAAGCCATTCATGAATTATGTGACAGGAGTTGTCATGCAGTTCACCACTCAAGGTGCGAATGAAATTATCATTAAGGCTCGGGGGAAGTTTATCAGCAGGGCTGTGGACATCGCAGAAGTAGCGACAAAGAGGTTCTTGGAAGAGCAGGTGTTTGTGAAGGATATTAAGATTGATAGTGAAGAATTTAAGAACAAGGAAGGGAAGCAGGTGCGCGTGTCAACAATAGAGCTTACCCTAGGAAGAAAATAATTTCTTGTTTTGTCCGAGAGTAAGGTTTATAACTCGTTAGTACTCTAAAAAGTCAAGAGGTGATGGAATGGGAAGCATATTTCTTGAGATTGGGATCATTCTCATTGCAACAACCATTCTTGTCCTTTTATTTCGTTTTCTGAAGCAGCCTCCGATGCTCGCGTACATTGTTTCTGGCTTGATCATGGGCCCTTTGGTGTTTAACATTATTAAAAACCAAGAGATTCTTTCCAGTTTTTCCCAAATAGGGATTGCGTTCTTATTGTTTATTGTCGGTTTAAGTTTAAATATCAACATTTTGCGTGAAGTGGGAAAGGTTTCGGTCATTGCAGGCATTGGCCAAGTGCTTTTCACTGGATTATTAGGGTGGTATGTGGGAACATGGATTGGATTTTCCGCCTTGGAATCAATGTATTTGGGTGTTGCGCTTGCGTTCAGCAGCACTATTATCGTGATCAAGCTCTTGTCTGATAGTAATGACTTGGAAACATTGCATGGAAAGATTGCAGTGGGATTTTTGCTTGTCCAAGATGCGATTGCAGTGTTCTTGTTGATTCTTCTCAGCAGTTTTAACGCAGACGGCTTGGGAATTAATATTGGAATAACTATTATTAAAGGAATTATTGTGTGTGGAATTGCATTTCTTGCAAGTAAATTGTTTGTCACGAATCTTTTTGAGAAGGTTGCTCGTGCTCCAGATACTCTTTTTATCACTGCCATTTCGTGGTGTTTTGCGCTTGCCACCATTTCATATGGTCTTGGTTTTACTCTGGAGATGGGTGCATTTCTTGCAGGCGTCAGTTTAGCGTCATTGCCCTATAGTGTTGAGATATCGAACAAGATTAAGCCGCTTCGCGATTTCTTCATCATTCTCTTTTTTGTAGGCATTGGCTCATCAGTTGTACTGCCAAATCTTCAAGAACAGTTGATAACAATCATCGTGTTGTCTCTGTTTGTGCTTGTAGGGAAGCCGTTGATTGTGGTAATCATAATGAGCATTCTCGGATTCAAGAGCAGAACAGGTGTTTTGTCAGGTGTTGCAATTGCCCAGATTAGTGAGTTTAGCTTGATTTTAGTTGCGGTGGGAATGCAGCTCGGGCATGTGTCTGCTGCAGTAGTTTCAATAGTCTCTGCAGTAGGTATTGTAACCATTGCAGCGTCAACCTACATGATCACATACAATGAGAAGTTGTTTGCATTTTTTTCAAAATATGTGAAGTGGATGGAAAGGAAGGATATTTTTGAGAAGAAATTGTCGTTGCATCACGAGTCAAAGCAGTATGATGTGATCTTGCTTGGTCAGCATAGAATAGGATATAGCATCTTAAAAAATTTGATACAAAAGAAGGAAAGGTTGTTGGTTGTGGATTATAATCCGACAATTGTGAAGGATTTGATTGCAAAGAAGATTCCGTGTATTTATGGTGATGTTGCTGATCCTGATATTTTGGGAGAATTAAGGAAATACAAGCCGAAGATCGTTATTTCAACGATTCACTTGTTTGAGGATAATCTTCTGGTAACAAAGATCTTCAGGAAGCTGGGAAGGAATATCACGTTGATTGTGACGGCAAGCACAATTAAGAAGGCATTGGAATTGTATGCTGATGGTGCAGATTATGTAATCATTCCTCATATTTTGGGAGGGGAGAAAGTGTCGAGCATGTTGCGATCAACGATTGCGGATAAGCGAAAGTTAAAGATATTGAAGAGTAAGCATATTAAGGAATTGTTGAACGCGGAAATTCCTCAACAGTAATCCCTCAAAAGAGTTATAAAGAAGCGTTTCATTGGTGAGGAGATGGAATATCCTTTGGTTGTTTCTCATCTGAGAAAGTCGTATAAGGCAGGGCGAGAAGTAGTGCACGCAGTGCGTGATGTCTCGTTTAAAGTGAGGAGGGGGGAAATTTTTGGATTGCTCGGGCCAAATGGTGCAGGAAAAACGACAACGATTAACATGCTAACTGGTATTTTAACGCCAGATAGTGGGACAGTGAAGTTTTTTGGAATGTCTGAATGTGAAGAAACAAGAAATAGGATTAACACGGCAACTGCGTATAATAATCTCAATGGAGTTATTACAGTGCAGCAAAACTTGAGGGTGTATGCGAAGATGTATAATATAAGAAATGCGAATGCTGTTATTGATGATCTGTTGCAGAAGTTTGAAATCAATGATTTAAGGAATAGAAGGGTGTATGATCTTTCGTCTGGTCAGAAAACAAGGGTGAATTTGTGTAAAAGCTTGATTAACAGCCCTGATCTAATATTCTTGGATGAGGCGACTGCTGGTTTAGATCCGCATATTGCGCATGAGGTGAGGAAGAAGATTAAGGAATTAAAAACGACAGTGATTTTTACGTCTCATATTATGTATGAGGTTGAGGAGTTGTGTAACAGGGTTGCTTTTTTGAGCAAGGGAAAGATTTTGAAGATTGACACGCCAGAAAAAATAAGGGGAATGATCAAGGAAAACGTGATTATTGTGGAGTTTTTGTCTGAGCCAAGAAATGCAGAGCGGATTTTACAAGACTTGAATGTTGTGGGAAAGTCAAAAAATAAGGTTATTATTAAGCTGAAAGGAAAGGAAGATCTTGATAAGATAGTGCATAAACTTGTCACATCAGGATTTAAGATTCGGGATTTGCATGTGAAGAAGCCGACGCTTGACGAGATTTTTATCAGGGTTGCGAAGGGTGCGTTATGAGGTGGCATAGAATTCAGGCGATGTTGATGAAGTATTGGTATATTTCAAGAAATAGCCTGGACAGGATTTTTGATGTGGTGTACTGGCCGGTCATTGGGGTCATCGTGTTTGGATTCACGACTCTCTATTTGGAGAAGGCGGCAGGGGTGCCAAATGTAATTATTTTCTTGCTTGGAGGAATGCTGATGTGGAATTTGTTTGAAAGAATTTCGCAGGATGTGGGAGTATATATTTTAGAGGAGTTTTGGAGTCATAATGTTGCAAACACGTTTGTCACGCCATTGAAAGAGTCGGAATTGTTTGTTGCCTTGTGCATTGTGGGTTTTATTAGATCTTTGATAAGCTTTACAGTGATGGTTGGTATTGCATTAATAGGGTATCAGTTTAACTTTTTTAATGGGGGACTCATCTCTCTACTCTTTGTGATTCCGCTATTCCTGTTTGCGTGGGGTCTTGGTCTTTTAATGTCTGGCATGATTTTCCGTTTTGGAATGCGTATTCAAGTGTTTGTGTGGGGTGTAAGCTATTTGTTGCAGCCGCTTGCAGCAGCATATTATCCTGTGGAAACATTGCCAGTGGTATTGCAAAAGGCTGCTCTTTTTACGCCATTAGTATATGTCTTTCAGGGATTTCGTCTTTCGTATGGGGGAGCGTTTTCAGTTCAGTATCTTCTGGCTGCGCTTGGATTAAGTGTTGTGTATCTTGTGATAGGATACTTTATCTTTACAAGGTGTGTAAAAAAGGCGAGAAGGTCTGGCTTGTTGACAAAGTATTAAGCGATAGACTTTTATAATACGATGACACAGCATATATAATGAATATAAAAGAATTTGTAAAGATAACTAAAGCAAAGATATTTTTGTTTCTTATTGTGTTTGCAGCGTCAAGTATTCCTCGACGGGCAAATGTGGTTGATGCAGTCATTACATACACTGGTTTTCCGTTTCCATATATTACTGCAGTTACAGGAGCAAAACTAAATCAGCTTCCAGTAACAAACTATGCTTTTTCATTGCTTGGATTAGCAATAGATGTTCTTGTATTATATATTGTTGTTGCGATAATAGTCTCTCTTATAAGAAAGATGAAGTAAAAAGTGCCTTGGGGCGGATTTGAACCGCCGACCCTCGCCTTATGAAAGCGATGCTCCAGCCAGGCTGAGCTACCAAGGCATCCACAAACCTTTTAAAAAGCTCTATAAAAGGATTTCTCTATGAGAGATGAAGGAAAGAAGGCAAGGAAGTCAGAATATCCGATTGGTGATTTATTTTTGAATAGGTGGTCTCCTCGTGCAATGGCAAGCGAAAGTCTTGATGATGAGGATGTGTTTGCCTTGTTTGAGGCTGCGAAGTGGGCTCCGTCATCATATAATAATCAGCCCTGGAGGTTTATTGTTGCGCGAACGGAAAAAGATAGGAAAGTGTTCATAAATTTAATGGGTGCGTTTAATCAGCAGTGGGCTGGCAAGGCTCCGGTATTAATAGTGGTGCTTGCAAAGAAAACCTTTGATCATAATAACAAGCCTGCAGCGACGGCAATGTTTGATGCAGGTGCTGCGTGGGAAAATTTGGCATTAGAAGGGACGCGTCGGGGATTGGTAGTGCATGCAATGGAAGGGTTTGATTATGAGAAGACGCGAAAAGAGCTGGGTGTTCCTGATGACTATGCTGTTTGTTGCATGGTTGCCATTGGAAAGCCAGGAAAGAAGGAGGATCTTCCGAAAGAGATGCAGGAGCGTGAAAAGCCTTCTGAGAGAAAGCCGTTGAAAGAATTATTATTTGAAGGGAAGTTTGGAAAGAAATTACTGGAGTAACTTTTTAATGGCTTGTGCGACTTGTGCTTCTTCTCCTTTGGTGTATGTGCCATGTGGCCAGTTGATTAACCCATCCTGAGCAAATCGGGGGATTACATGAAAGTGAATATGGTTCACAACTTGTCCTGCTGCTCTCCCGTTGTTTTGGCCGATGGTGACTCCTTCTGCATAGGATGCGAGTGCATGTGTTACTTTTTTGAGGAGGGGCATAACCTCTGCGAGAACTGCATGAGGGGTATCTATTATGTTTTCATAATGCTCTTTCGGAATAATTAAAGTATGGCCTTTGCTGATAGGAGCAATATCAAGAAAGGCAAGTGCTTTTGGTGTTTCATCTATTTTTGTGCAAGGAATATCTCCTTTCACGATCTTGCAAAAGACGCAGTCTGTCATAGGTATAAGAAGGAAATACTTCTTTAAAAAGCTTCGTGCGAATGTTATGCGGATTGAGATGCAGCAAGTCGTTCGAGTTCGTTGGTGACGACTGGAATTGAGATTGTCTGGAATTGTCGATATTGGTGCATGTTTCCAATAGGGTCTCGAACAAAATGTTCATAGAAATCTAGTGTAAAGTCCACTTTCAGGAAAAAGAGAGTGTATTGTAGTAAGGGGTTTACGCAGATGCTCAGGGGAATTCCTCTAGTATCTCGGGAATAGTTAATGTCATGAGATTGTGTGCCTTGCCAGGAAGGTCGTGTTTCAAAGGTGAGGGCATCCGTCCTGTGAGCGACTCTCACTCCTTGTTTGGCGATGTGTTGGAGATCTGAAAAAGAGGTGATATTTCTTGTGCGAAAGAAGGCAAGAATGTGTGTTGCTGCAATAGTAAGGTCTTTTCGTGTGCATGGTAAGATGGTTGTCATAACAAAAGAGAGTAAAGGGAAACCTTTTAATGGTTTCTGAAATAACTATTACTATCTAGTATAAATGAAAGAGTGGATGGACCAGTCGGGATTCGAACCCGAGGCCCCCACCGTGCGAGGGTGGTGCTCTACCAGGCTGAGCTACTGGCCCATGGAAGAAGCTTGCGAGAATGTTGTTTAAAAATCCATCGGCACTAGAGTGAACCATTCACTGTTTGTATGTAGGAAAGTACTTGTTTCAAATTTTTTATTGCATGATCATATGTTTTCTTCCGTCGTTCGATGAGGAGTGCGTGCATGCCTATCTTTTTTGCAGGAAGATAATCTTTTTCGTATGTGTCTCCAATCATGATTGCTTCTGATGGTTTCACTTTAAATACGTGTAATACTACTTTGAATAAGGAGAGGTGTGGTTTTCTTTTGCCATGTTCTGCAGAGATAATCATGTGGTCTGCATATGTGCTTAATCCTATAGTGTCAAAATGATATCGTCCATGTTGGCCCCAGTTAGTAATAAATGCAATCTTATATCCTTTGTTCTGTAATGTTCTCAAAACATTTCTCGTTTCTTTGTAATAATGGAGGTGTTTGTGAGCATGACGGTTTTGGAGCATTTTTTCTTTGAAGAAATGAAAGAATTCGTCGCTGTTTTGGATAATTCTGACCCCAATGCGCTTCATATAAAGGCGAACTGCTTTGTTGACCTCTTTGTGGATTTTGACATCGAAGATTTCTGCGCGAAGCTTACCAAAGAGGAGATTTTTATTCAGTCCATATTTTTGGCAAAGAGTATCATGGTGAGAAGGATGGAACAATCTCTGAAATGGTCTTTTATCATAGATTAATGTGTTTCCAACATCAAAACATACCAGTTTGATTTTTTTCATAGGAAAGACTGGACCAGTCGGGATTCGAACCCGAGGCCCCCGCCATGCCGAGGCGGTGCTCTACCGAGCTGAGCTACTGGCCCTTTTGAGAAAGAAGGTGTTTCTGGAGAGTTTAAAGACTTTGCGACTGGAAAAAGAATTGCTTTTTGAGGTATATACAGAAACCTTTTTAAAGAAGTGTGAAGATTCATTCTTTTTTAGGATGGGTTCCCTATTACAAGGATTTCTTCGGGTTGGTACATATGCCACAAAGATTGGTGATTATATAACAAGTGTAGCAAGAGGAATATTCAGGTCGGGGGTGAATGGTGTTCAGCAAGAAAATGAAATTCCAGGCAGAAATAATTCTTTAGTGATAGAAAGGACTCCTGTGAGAGAAGGAGATATTCCTTTAAGTGTGCGGTGGACGCAATACTTTCAGCGTCTTGATGGTTTGAAAGCAAGGGCAGGAGAGAATGGAGGTGTGAAAAAAATTGAGAGAATGGTGAGTACAGCATTAAGAGTATACACAGCATGTAATGAAGGGCATGATATGTTTGGTGAAGAGTTAAAAAATTGGCATAATGTGTGTGTGCGAGTTCCGTTATTGCGTGGGGTAAATGCGGATGCGATGAAGAGTGATGGGATTGAAGATAAATTAGAAGGTATTCGTGTGCAAGGAGAGAAATTGCCTACAAACAGGGAGAGGTATTGTTTGTACACAAGATTGATGGCATTGAGATCATCTTTGATGTTAAGAATAATGAATGAAAGCATGTACACCTATATTAAAGGAGCTTCAGTAGAGGAAATTGCGAACGAGTTGATTAAAGAAGATGCTGATTTACGCGACGAGTTTGCCTGCCTTAGCAAAGAGCAGCTCTTTGTTCAGTAATTGGTGTAAAGTGTCATGCAGTTTTTCAACAGGTACGCGAATTTGCTTCTCAGTGTCTCTATCGCGCACAGTCACGGTGTTATTCTTGAGCGTGTCGTGATCAACAGTAATGCAGTAAGGAGTTCCTGCTTCTGCTGCGCGTAAATACCGTTTGCCAATGCTTCCGCTTTCATCATATTCCACAACAAAATATTTTTCGAGTTGTGCTTTGAGAGCAAGTGCTTTTTCTGGAAGGTTTTCTCTTTTAAGGAGAGGATAGATTGCGATATCTATGGGTGCAATAGGATAAGGAACAGCGAAGATAGTTTTTCCTTCGCCAAGTGTTTTCTTTTCGTAAAAAATGTCCAGTAAAGCAAAAGTCATGCGGTCTGGTCCGAATGCAATTTCAAGGATGTGGGGCACAACTTTGCTCCCATCTTCTCGTGTCACTTGAAGGGTTTGTTTAGAAAACTTTTCGTGTTGTGTTAAATCATAATCCTGTCTTTCATGGATGCCACACATTTCTATCCAGCCAAATGATTTGAGGTTCACTTCAATGTCCCATGCGTCATCTGCATAGAAAGCGCGTTCGTCTGGATGGTGTTGGCGCATGCGTATTCTTTCTCTTGGAATGCCCATCTTGATGAATTGTTGGTATGCAAGCCAAAGGCACCATGCGTATGCTTTTGTCTGCAGGTATTTCTTTTTGAGTGCATCTGCAAGTGAAATGTCTTGTGGTTTTTTTCCAGTGTCTTGGTCGTTGTGCGTCCAGAGTGGAAGTGTATCTTGTGCTGCATGGATAAATGCAGGAAAGTCATTTTTTAAAAGAGGATCAATGAAGAGTTGTGCTTCTCCTTGGGTGAATTCTCTGCTTCTCAAGACGTGCTGTCTTGGGCTTATTTCATTGCGGAACGCTTTTCCGATCTGGAAAATACCGAATGGTAATTTTTTTCTGAAGAATTCGTGTGCTCTTTTGAATGTGAGGTATGTTGCGGTTGCAGTCTCCGGACGGAGTGAGGCATCTGTGTCGCTGACAACTGTTTTCATCATCAGACTTTTTCTGTCGATGTCATATATGAAATCTCCTCCGCAAGTAGGGCATTTCATGTGATGTTCCTGGATGAAGGTCAGCAATTGTTGATCAGAGAAGCTGTCTGCGCACACATCATATTGTTCCTCAATGAGTTTGTCAACGCGGAAGGTTGCTTTGCACTTTTCACAGCTGATAGCTTTATCAACAAATGTGTCTAAGTGTCCGGATGCCTTCCAGACAATATCTGGTAAGACAATGGGTGATTCCAGTTCCCAGAATTGGTGTTCTTGGAAGACGCGTCTCAGATTGTTTTCAACCCTATTCTTAAGAAGTTTTCCGAGAGGGCCATAGGTGTAGAATCCAGAAAATCCACCGTAGAGCTCAGGAAATGGTCCCCAGATGAATCCCTTATTTTGGATAAAAGAAATGAGTTCTTCTAAAAAAGGGTTTTTCTGGTTTTTTTTCTTGTCCATAATCTTTTGAGATGAGTGCGTATTTATAACCGTTTTCCTTTAAAAAACAGGATAAAAGGGCTTTTTTTTGATGAACAAAACCTTTAAAACACGAGGAAAAGGTGTGCATGAGGATGTACAACCTTGAAGAAAATAGGATCATTGAAGAAGTCCAAAAGAGAAAAGCGAAGCGGATTCTCATGCAATTACCAGAAGGACTGAAAAAAGAAGCATTAAGGTTGTCAAATCTCATTCGTGAAAAAACCGGTGCAACCGTTGTTGTGTCTGGTGAGCCTTCATGGGGCGCATGTGACTTGCCTGTTGAAGAGGCGAAGCAGTTACGAGCTGATCTAATTGTGCATTTTGGTCATGCTCCATTTCACAAGCCAGACGTTCCTATCATATACATCGAGACGAGATACGATGCAGATAGTACGCCTCTTGTCGAGAAACACAGTTCTCTGTGGAGTGCATATAAGACGATTGGGTTAACTGCATCAGTCCAGCATCTCAATCAAATTCCTCAAATAAAACAAGTGCTCGAGAAGCAGGGAATAAAAGTTATTATTCCATCTGCAAAGGGGAGAGCGTTTCATGAAGGGCAGGTATTAGGATGTGAATACACAGGATCAAAGATGATTGAGAAGGAAGTGGATGCATTTATCTGCATCGGAAACCGTTTTCATTCATTAGGTCTTGCGTTGTCGACAGAAAAACCAACGTTTTTGATTGATCCGGTGAATAATGTTGTTGAAGATTTAGCAAAGCAGCGAGATAAGATTTTATGGCAGAGATCAGTGCTTATTGAGAAAGCAAAGGAAGCGCATTCTTTTGGAGTGATTGTTTCTCTCAAGTCAGGTCAGCAGAATGAGAAGGTTGCGGAATTTGTGAAGCAGAAGATTGAATCTCATGGAAGGGAAGCAGTCATCATTTCGATGAAGGAGATTATGCCTGATGAGTTGATCAATTTTGCAGGGGTTGACGTGTTTGTGGTGACTGCATGTCCACGAGTTGCTGTTGAGGACGTTGCAAAATATGAAAAACCGATATTAACAATAAAAGAGTTGTATGTTGCGCTTGGTGAAATGTCTTGGGAAGAAAATCTGAAAGGAGGGTTTATTGTTGCACCGTATGGTGCGCAATAGGAAAATGTACAAAGATTCTGCTGATGGAACAATATATGGAAGTCGCTTTTCCTACGCTGCGCGTGCAACATGGGAATTAATTAGAACAGATGTAGCACAAGCTGCATTGGAATGGGGTTTGAACAGGTTAGGATTATTAAAGGGGTCTCTTGACGGAAAATTGATGGGGGTTGTTATCCCAAAGTCAATAGCAGTTATAGTAAGCCCTCTTGTCTTTGTAGGAACCTATATTGATTCTAAAAAATGGTTAGAAAAAATAGAAGTCGAGGATCGTGAGAAAATAGGTTGGGGTCCTCATTAGTAATTACTCTTTTTTTCCTTTCAGCTTTTCAATAACTGTTTTGTCAGAAATGATGGCACTATTGCCGCTAGGATCTTCAATGATGATAGTGATAGGAATGTCTCCGAACTTGACTTTGCGAATTTTCTTGAGGAGGTTTTTTGCGGATGTTTTGTCTTCTTCCTCTGCGAGGTCTCGTTGTCCTTCGATGACTTTTTCGAAGCGTGCAAGAACGCCTTCAATATTTGAAATGTATCCTTCGCTTCCTGGTCCTGGAGTGACGCTCAAGCGAAGCTGGGGAATTTTGAGAGTGGCGGTGCTGCTTTTCACCACTCTCACATTCAAATCCTTATCGCTGGTCATTTCAAACGTGATCTTGCAGGGCTCTTTGTATTCTGCTGATTCAACGTCTGCGTGGTGTGCCTTGCAGCTGCTGCATGCCATGGAGAACAAAAACACTTTGCCGAAGTAAGGGATGTCTTGCTCGTCTTGAGTCAGTGTTAAAGTCTTTGCGCTGCAGAAGGGGCAGGGTTGGTGTTCGAGAACGTCCATGAGAAAGAGGTGATGATAAAAATTTAAAAGGTTTGTGCTTATTCTTTGACTTCTTCTGTTTCCTTGCTTCGGTAAATGTGGGCAAAGCTGGGAGTAACGACAATCCAGTCTTCGCTGACGCCTGCAATATCGCCGTCAATGGCGTCACAAGTCTTCTTTATTTTGTTGACAGTTCTTTTGAGTTCAATAATGTCCTTGTCTTTCAAGGGTTTGATGTTGATGAGCGCGATGGTATATCCTTCGCGAAGTGCGTCAAGAGCGTCTTTAATGTCATTAAAATCGCCCACAACAAAGGATTTTACCACTATTTTGGATCGTTTGCCAATATCTTTAGTAGTGTCTATTTCCACATAATCATCTGCATATTCGTCATCATAATCTTCCATTGAAGATGAACCAAGGCCAAGACTGTTTTTGATGCGTGAAAAGACACCCATTTGCTATCCTCCAATGAGTACTTATTAACCCTCTCTGTTTTATAAAGATTTCTATGATCGACTTTCTAATGTGCTGACTGCGTTCCAAATTTGTGTCCGGGTGTGCGGTTCGAGGTTGGGATCGTCACTGAGCTCGTCAAGTTGTTGAATAACCTGGTCAATCTTGATGGCAGTTGACTTTCCATTTGTGTCTTGCAATGAGGTTATGCTAATCTCTATTTTAGATCGAACATTTTTTGGTACTGTCGTATCCTCGTGAATGCTTGCGAGGATGTTAATTGCATCTTTAACGCTGACCATGTTACTTTCCCCCTTTTTCTTGAATGTGCGCAAGAAGCTTCTGTTGAAGTTCTTCTGCTGTTTCTCTGAGTTTACTCTCTTGTTTTTCTAATGTTTTGATGCGAAGGTCAAGGATCTCTTTTTTTGATTCTAAGTCTTTGACAAGCGCTTCTTTTGGAGTGCTGACCATGATGTTGCCAATAATCTTGTAGGGCTTTTCCTTGCTATTCTTCAGTTCAGTGAGTGCATTTTCAATTTCGCCGAGTTGCATCTGGAAGTTTTGGCGCTGCATAGCATAGGATTGTAAGTTTTGTTCGAGGAGTTGGAGCTGAGCAATATCTTGCTCTGATGGTTGTGATGGTGTCATGGTATCCTTATTCTGCTTTGACTTTGGTTGAAACAGTTCGTGGCTTGTAGAGAATTTTATGGCCGCAGTAGGGGCATCGAATTTTCTTCTTGATGTATTCTGCTTTGACATCCTTGCCGCAACTGAAACATTTGTATGCTGCCATGGTTAAATAGTATATGCATCTCCGGTGAATTTGTTCTTACATTTGGCGCAGGAGTAAATGCCTACGGATAGTCTTTGTGCCTGGTGTCTGCCGCAATGAGGGCATTTGGCAGTGACTCTTTTTTCAACCTCTAACACTTTGGCACGAAGTCGTCTTCCGTATCGTGCTCCGAATCGTCCTGTTGATCCGACTTTTTTTGTTGCCATGGTGTGGTTCTGTATTCTTAAAAGGTTTTCTGTGTGTGGATGAGGCCGCGAGGATTCGAACCCCGATTGTCAGGTATCTTGCCTCATGTGTGCTGAAGGTCCCAAACCTGAAGTGATAACCAAGTTACACTACGGCCCCGGGTAGAGGGCTGTCATGCTTCTTTTAAAGGTTTCTACTTCTTTGGTTTTTCTTGCTTCTTTTCTTCTTTCTTTTCCTCTTTTTTCACTTCTGTTTTTTCTTCTGTCGCAGCTTTTTCTTTTGGTTCTTCTTTCTTTTCTGGTGCTGCAACTTGTTGTTCAGCCTTCTGCGCTTCTGCAGCTGCCTTGAGTTTTTCTTGTTCTTTCTGCATGACCACTTGGATCTCTGCAAGCTGCGTTTTCAGGCGTGCTGCCTTTTCAGGGCTGACATCTGTTTTGTGTGCGTTAATTTCTGCAGCATATATGCCCTTGCTGAGGTGTTGGTTGAAGGTGTGGCTGTCAACTCCCTCAATTAAGACACCAGCGCTATTGCAGCTCCCTGCAACAGTCTTCATTGCAGATACAAGGTTCTTGTCGAACAAGCTTCCTTCTTTCATTTTTGCTATTTTGATGACTTGTTCAACAGCAATGTTTCCTACTTTCATGAAGTTGGGTGTGCTGCTGCCTTTCTCAAGAGCGAGTTCTTTTTTAATCAATTCTCCAGTAGACGGGCTTCCCACAGAAATCTCATAGCTTTTGTCTTTATCATTAACTTTAATCTCAACAGGAACTTTAACGCCTTTGAAGACTGCTGTTTTTTCATTCACTTTGGAGAGAACCTCTTGGATGTTAATCTTCATGGGTCCAAGGGTTTGCGCGAGCTGGGGGCTCGCGGCTGCTTTTCCTCCGTCCACAATAAGTTGTATTTTGGTCATTCGTCTTTTGATTCTTCTGATTTCTTTTCTTCTTCCCTTCTGATGACTTTCACTGAGTCAAGTTTGACAGTGATTGGAATAGGAACAGCAACTTCAAGCAGCTCAACAACGACTTCTCCTTTAGTCTGGTCAATTCTGGTGACTTTTGCTTTTTCTCGCTTGAATGGTCCAGTAATGATTTCCACAGTGTCATTCTTTTGAATATTAACTTGCACCTTCACTTGCTCGAGCATATGCTCTATTTCTTTGTACTCAATTGTTTTGGGAAGTAATCCTCGGGCATACGGCACTTTGTAGTATGCTTCTTCTGCGAGTTGTCGTGATTCTGCTTCGATGAAGATGTAGCCGCGAAGTCCGTGCGGGCGGATCACGCTGTAAACGTGCAGTCCTTTTTTCTCCACATTGGAGCTGATGAATTCAAAGACTTGGTCTTCCCTGTTTGATGTGGTGCGGAGGGCGAAGATGGGCATGGTTTAGGAGTAGATTTGCCAGGCAATATTAATAATAAATCCGATCAGTCCTATGATGAGGATGCCGATGCTGGATACCTTGACAATGACGCTGAATTCCTCCTTGCTAGGTTTTTTGGTTATTTTAAATACTCTGATGCATTCGTGCACAAAACTCTTCAATCTAGTGAGCATAATAAAACAAGGGGAAAAGGGGCTTTTTAAAGCTTTTGGGCGTTCTGCAGGGAAAAGAGGGTCATTCACACAAAATCAATGCCTAAGCTATCCCTGATTTCACGCTGGTTTTTCTGTGATCTCTTGCTGCGTGGCCCGAGAATTTGGGGGCTTTCCACCCCTGTAATGATGAGCATGACTTTGATGGTTTTGGTGAGGTCTTCCATAACTTGAGCTCCCCAGATGATGCGTGCGTCTTCGCTGAGTTTGTTGCTGACTGCTTCAACGACGCGTTTTGCTTCTTCCAAGGTCATGTCTGGCCCTCCAGAAACATTGATGAGCGCTCCATTGGCTTTGCTGATATCCACATCAAGAAGAGGATTGCTCAGTGCTTTTTGCACGCTTTCTTCTGCCCTGTTTTGGCTGTCGCTTTCTCCAACGCCTATCATGGCTACTCCTCCTCTGCCCATGACTGTGCGGATGTCTGCAAAGTCGAGGTTGACAAGTCCGGGAACGGTTGCGAGTTCCGCAATGCCTTTCACGGCATTGGTTAAGATTTCGTCTGCAACTTTGAACGCGGTTTGGAGAGGGAGGTCTGGTGCAAGTTCAAGAAGCTTGTCATTAGGAATGACAATAAGTGTATCAACACTATTCTCGAGTTTTTCAAGTCCGTACATCGCGTTTTCATATCTTCTTTTTCCTTCCATTTCAAATGGTAAGGTGACGATGGCAACAGTTAACGCGTTCAACTTTTTTGCTTGGTCTGCAACGACAGGTGCGCTTCCCGTTCCTGTTCCCCCACCAAGGCCGCAGGTGATGAAGACCATGTCTGCTCCTTGGAGTTTGGTGCGGATGTCGTGCTCGCTTTCTTTTGCTGCTTCTTCACCTACTTGGGGAATGGAGCCGGCGCCAAGTCCCTGGGTGATCTCTTTTCCGATGAGAATTTTTTCTGAAGCGTTGGTGTACAAGAGATCCTGCGCGTCAGTATTGATGGCAATGGTTTCAGTGCCGATGATACCTACTTCCGCAATTCTATTGAGGGTGTTGTTTCCTGCGCCTCCGCATCCGACAACTTTTATTTTTGCTTTTTGTTTGTTGAGAAGTTGCTCAAGCTCTTCGTCGATGGCGTGTCTTTTTTGGTTTGATTTGAAAGGAAGAGTCATGGTATCACAATATTAAATATGCGCCGTTTGCTCGAAAGGAAACGGATAAAAGAGAGAGTCTGGTTTCTTGTATTTAAGCTTATTTATTCTTCAGTGGTGTCTTTTCTGGTGGTGGTAAAGGAGCAGTGATAGTGATCGTTGTAAGCTCGGGAATGAGCTTTTTGATATGGGTGATAAGTGCATCATGCATTTCTTTGGGAAGCTGAAATTGGAGTGCTGCTGTGTCTTTAGTAATGGTGCAAGGAATATCTTGTCCAAAAAGACTTTTTAAGAATCCAGAGAGTTTGCGGTGAGTGTCTGTGATGATAGTGTGGATAATAATGTGGTAATGGACACTTCGCCCTGCAAGAGGGTGATTAAAGTCAATAATCACGCGTCCTCCAGAAACGCTTTTGATCACCCCAACAATGCCGTCAATATTTACTTGCAGTCCAGGCATGGGTTTGATGCGTTGCTTGATGAATGTCTGCATGGGCATGATCTTAATGAGTTTTGAGTCTTTCTTTCCAAACGCGTCGTCTGGTTGTAAACTAATGTCATATTCGCGCGTGTCTTTGTCTATCAAGAATGCGTCCAGTCCTTTGACGATTTGCTGTTCTCCGACGCAAATGATGCGAGAGCCATACGAAGCCTGCGGATTATAGACTCCTTTGTCTTGTGCAGTGTGTGCGGAGGTGAGGTCAAAAATAGTATGATCATCAAGAGTGCCGATGTAGTCAATTTCAATAAAATCCCCTTTCTTGATTTTCATGAGGGTGTTTCAAGGTATAACCTATTTAAATGTTATCCTAAAAAGAATGAGGAAGAAAAGAGGGTTGTGGAGTGGGAGCACAATATTTATAAAACCGCCTGTTGCACAAGGGGGTATGGCGGAGACGAAACCGATTGATGTTGGGAGTTTAAAGCCGGGAAAATATGTGGTGGTTGATGGTGTTGCATGTGTAGTGAAGAGTGTGCAAACGTCTCGCCCGGGAAAGCATGGTCACGCGAAATGCAGGATAGAAGCAGTGAGTTTAATTGATGGGGCAAAGAAGATTTTTATTAAGCCTGCGCATGACACGATGGAGAGTCCTCTGGTTGAGAAAGAGTCTGCGCAAGTGTTATCTATTACAGGAGACATGGCGACAGTGATGGACATGAAAACATTTGAAACATTTGAGTTGAAGATTCCTGAAGAGTTAAAGGAGGAAGTAAAGGAAGGGACACAAGTGTTGTACTGGATTATTCTTGATCAGAAAGTGATTAAGGAAGTGAGGGCTGCACAAGATGGTTAAGTTTCCAGAAGCGACAGCGCGGAAGTTCAGGAATGTGTTTGCGTGTCGGAAGTGCAAGACAAAGATGCGGTCAAATCCGCAGAAGATTATTACAAAAACATTGTCGTGTAAAAGATGTGGATGCAAAGTTTTTAGGCCATTGAGAAAGATTAAGGTTGCGGCAAAAGCCTAAATGAAAAAGGAGGGAAGAGAGTGAATATTGATTTATTGTTTGCAATTGTGTTTTATGGGCTTCTCTTAGTATACTTCTTCAGGCATCGTGATAAGTTTCAGGTGCAGGCGAAGATCTTTGCGTTGTACAGGACAAAGCTTGGATTGAAGTTGATGGACAAGATTGCGAAGTCCTGCCCGCGTTTCCTGCGATTGATGGGTGGTATTTCTGTTGTTGTGGGATTTGGTGGGATGGCATTTATTTTTTATTTTTTGATCAAGGGAACTTTTGATTTGTTGTTTGTGGCTGATGCAGCTCCTGCGGTTGCGCCTATTTTGCCGGGCATCAAGATTTTGCCTGGCCTGCCAGTATTGTCTTTTTGGCATTGGATCATTGCAATATTTTTGGTTGCGGTGGTTCACGAATTCTGCCATGGCATTTATGCAAAACTGTATGATATTCCTGTCAAGAGTTCAGGATTTGCCTTTCTTGGTCCTATTCTTGCAGCGTTTGTCGAGCCCGATGAGAATGTGATGAAGAAAAAGAAGAAGTATGTGCAGCTCGCACTTTTTTCCGCTGGCCCATTTTCAAACTTGGTGATGGGTGTTCTGTTTATGCTTCTCTTAAATCTAGTGTTCATTCCTGCAAATGCGTTTGTATACGAGCAGGATGGAGTAACTGTGAATAAGCTTCTTGAAGGATATCCTGCAGCAGCTCTTGGGATTGAAGCGCCATTTACTATTATAGGTGTCAACGGGAAAGATACAAGATCAGTGTCTGCGTTTGTGAACGTGACACAAGAGGTGAAGCCAGGTGACAGTATTACCTTATTGACTGATAAAGGGGAATATGCAGTGAAGACTGTGGAGAATCCGGATAATAAGAGTCGCCCATTTATTGGGATTTCTGAGCTTGAAGTCAAAACAAAGCCAAAGGAGGCAGTAGTAAACAAGTATGGTTCTTTCGTGCCAAAAGTATTTTCTTGGACGCACTTGCTTGTCTTCTGGATGGTGGTGGTAAGTGTGGGTGTGGGTTTGTTTAATTTGTTACCCTTAGGTCCGATTGATGGCGGGAGAATGTTTTTGACAGGTGCAGAATTGCTCATGAAGCCAGAGCGTGCAAAGAAAGTATGGTCAATTATTTCATTCTTTGGCTTGCTCTTAATTTTTGTGAATATTGTTCCTTATCTGTGGAAGCTGCTCTTATTTATGGTGAAGCCATTGACAGGAGCATAAGATGCTGGTGGATGTCCACTGTCATCTGGATCATGTAACTTTTTCTGGTAAGTTGGATGCTGTCATTGCAAATGCAAGAAAGGCAGGGATGAAAGCAATTGTAACATCTGGTGTCAATACGCCAACGAATAGAGTTGCGCTTGAGCTTTCGAAAAAGTATGACATTGTGAAATGCACGCTTGGTTTGTATCCTACTGATTTGTTGGGGATGGGTGCTGATGAGGCAGGTATTGCCAGGCAAGAGGGAAAGTTTGACATTGATGCAGAATGTGCATTCATCAAGAAGCATAAGGATGAGATTCTGGGGATTGGTGAAGTGGGTTTGGATTATTATTGGGATAAGGAAAGGCATGCGGAGCAAAAGAAGAATTTTGAGAAGATTCTTTCGTTTGCAGAAAAGCTCAAGAAGCCAGTTGTTATTCATTCCAGGCAGGCGGAGAAGGATTGTATTGATATGCTCGAGTCTTCGCGCTTGAAAAGGGTTGACTTGCATTGTTTTATGGGTAACAAGAAATTAATCAAAAGAGCGGAAGACTTAGGTTTTTTCTTTTCCATACCTGCGCTTATTGTACGGTTGCAGCATTTTCAGATGCTTGTAGAGCAAGTCTCATTGTCTCACGTGCTCACAGAGACAGATGCACCTTTTTTATCTCCAGTGCAGAATGAAAAGAGCGAACCGTTGCACGTGCAGCAAACAGTGAAGATGATTGCAAAGATAAAGAAACTTGATGAAAGTGAAGTGGAAAAAAATATTTTTATGAATTATCAACGCTTATTTTTGTCATAATGAGATTTTTTCTTGATGAGTGACAAATAGAAAACTATTTAAAAGATAACATCTCATAGAAAGTATCATAATGTACTAAAAGAGGTGAATCTTATGGCTGCAAGAAAACGAGCACGACGTGCACGAACGACAGCGCGAAAAACAACGCGAAAACGCCGACGAAAAAGATAAGTTTTTTTTCGCTTTTTTCTTTTTTTCTTTTATATTTCTACAATTCTTCCGTGACTTCCTGGATTAATAATAAGATATTGTTGTACTTTGCATGATTTTCCAGCAGTCTCGTGGAAGTGTCCGCATATAGTAAGCACTGGTTTGAGGAGTTTGATGACTTTGATGGTTGTTTTGCATCCGCGATGGCTGCGCATCCACGGAAGATAGTCTAATGGTGTGTTGTATGGTGGTGCGTGTGTGACAAAAATAACCTTGTCATCTTTCTGTAAGTGTTTTTTGAGTTGTCGTGCTTTTTCCTCCATGCCTGGTGCGGTGAATGAAAATCCTCCTTCTCCAAATCCGAAGAAGACATAATTCCCGTCACGGTATACTTTTTTGTGAATATTAATGAGTGAATGATGTTTCTTCGTCATTCGGATGACATCTTCAGGTGTTTCATGAGGCCTATTTCCAGGAATCATAAGGATCTTCTTGCCTGCATGAAGTAGGGTTTTCAGAGATGATTCATACTGGCTTCCATAAAGGGATAAATCGCCTGCATTAATGAGGTAGTCAACGCTTTTTCCTGCCTTGGCAAGCTTTGCGAGCGCTGTTTTTCCCGCATGGACGTCAGCAAAACAGAGGAGGCGCATCGATGTTTGACACAATAAAATCTTATATACTTTGCGATACCTCTAAAATGAGGATGAATAAGGAGCTGTTGGTAGTGGGGGTTGACCCTGGTATTACGACAGGATACGCAGTGCTGAATCTTGATGGTGAGCTCATTAGACTGAAGAGTGCGAAATATTTGACATTAAGCACATTAATTAGTGAAGTCGTTGATGAAGGTAAAGTGGTTGTGGTGGGAACAGATGTGCGTTATTCTCCGAAGTTTGTGGATAAATTTTGTTCGAAGTTGAACGCTCGGCTGTTTTCACCGAAAGAAGATATGAAAGTCGGTTTTAAGCAACGGTTAACAAGTCAATACAAGACAAGGGATGATCATCAGCGGGATGCGCTTGCTGCGGCGTTGTTTGCGTATGGTGAGGTGAAGGATGTAATTGCACGAGTTGATGCACACCTGAAGAGAGAAGGGAAAGAGCATTTGTCTGATCAGGCGAGATTAATAGTGCTTCAGGGAATGCCTATTGCAGATGCAATTCCTTCTCTTGAAGAGAAAGAAAAAATAGAAGTGAAGGTGAAGAAGAGAATTCGGGAGAAGGTAAAAAAGTCAGTGAGGTTTGCAGAGCACGAGGAATATTTGAAAAGAATGAATCAAGAATTGCAGCGGCAAGTGCAGCAATTGAATGAAAGATTAGAAAGAGTAACAGGAAAAATGAATAAGATAGTAAATCAAAAGATTATGTCTGTTCTTGAAATCAAGAATAGGAAGATTGATCTTTTGCAGCAGCAGGTGAGCGAGCAGCAGAATGAAGTGCAGTCATTGAAGAAGAGTCTTGCAGATATTCATAGTTTGATAATGACGACAGAAAATAAAGTGTGTGCGAAGAAATTCAAGACATTAAACATTGATGAGATATTATCTGCAGTAAAAAAAGGTGATGTGATTCTTGTTGATGATCCGAATAGTTTTAGTGAGAAAACGTTTGATTTTTTGAGGGATAAGGTTGATACAATTCTGTATAAAAAGAAGCCAGGGAAATATGTCTCGGAGAAGCCGTTTAACTGGGTGAATGTGGAAAATCTAGGTATAGTAGAACGAGAAGAGTTTGCCTTAGTAAATAAAGATACGTTAGAAAAAGAAAAAAAACAAGCAAATTTGTTGTTCAAACTGGTTGAAGAATATCAAGAAGAAAGAAGAGGGTCGCTGTAAGAGAAGTCAATATAGCCGCGCATGAAGGCGCTTTCTGATGCAGAAAGCTCATCTTCCTCCTCTAAATAGGTAATGCCTGCTTCACTGTATATAGTACATTCTTCTTCATCTTCCTCTCCTTTGTGGAGGGGCAGCTGTCGGAGCTGTGCTGAGGTTAATTCTTCTATTCTTTCGATGCTGATGTGCATTTTTTTCACCTCCTCTGTGTTTCTATGAACGTGTATCCGTCATCTCCTTCTGGAGAAGAAAGAGAGAGGAATTTATATAGGAAGTGCGAGTCTTTGAGAAGTGAAGAGTGTTTTATCTGTCTGATTGTTTCCAAATAAAGGTGAAATAGTGTTTAAAACTTTCTGCCATGTCTGGATCTTTGATAAGCACTGCCCGTGGAGAGTCACCTATCTCAAAAAGGACAACATAATCTGTAAAGATGTCAACCCATGTTGGAGTGAGTGAGTCTTTCTTCATATAGCGAACGAGAGTGTATCCTGCTTTTTTTCGAGTTTCTCCATAGGATCGAGCTTCTCTTTCATAGATGATTTTAAGCCAAATGCCTGCTTTCACTCTCTTTTTTGTAAACTGTTGGAGATGATTATATAGTAATTCTTGAACACGAAGAGGGACGCCCATTGCATATATTGTGTCTCCTTTGTGTAGAGTGCGAAGCATAAGGTCATAAATGGACTTAAGAGCGCGAATGCCTTCATAGAGTGTTACAGTGCGAGTAATTTTATCTTTTGTTTGTAAGCTTTTTAATTGAGGGACAACATCTTCAGTAATCATTCTTCTTTGATGGTCAAGATGGTCAAGGATGGTGTCAGGTGAGCTTGCGAGGAAATAGTATTTGTTGTTTTTAGTGACTGAGCTCGCCAGGCCTTTTGATTTGAGTTTGTCAAGTGTTTCATATATCTTTGAACTGGGGATGCCTGATTGTTTGATGATCTTTCCGACTGGAGACTCTCCAAGTTCAAGAAGTGCCATATACACTCTGATTTCGCGAGGAGTAAATCCGACTCGTTCAAGTTGTTTGAGATACATCATATTCTTACTCTTGCAGTGGATTTATTAATGTTTCTTTTTACTACTCCCAAAAGGGGTAAATTACCTTTTAATAGTGGTTACTACTAAATAGTAAATATTATATCTGAAGCCATAAAAAACAATGAACACAAAAACAAAGATTGGTATTGGTATTATTATCATTATAATCCTCTTGGGAATATCAGTCATATTTATAGCGCAACCACAAGAGCAGGGAATATTTACTATAGGAGCAATTGTGCCTTTAACAGGACCTGCTGCAGATACTGGGGAGCAAATCAGAAATGGATTGCTATTGGCAGTGGAAGAAATAAATCAAAAAGATGGCATAGCGGGAAAACAAATTTCTTTATTTCTAGAGGATAGTCAGTCAAAGCCACAGATTGGTGTTACTGCATTTCAGAGCCTTGCAGAACTAAAGAATCCCTGCTCGGGTCATTTCTCCTAATGATGCTCCCTTGCCTCCAGCAAGAGTTACATCGTTCTTGGTAATGTGGGTGAAATGTCGGATTAATTCCATAGATGTAGAGGATCAGTTCTTGTTTTTTAATCCTTCGTATTCTTCTTTCGTATAAACTGAAATAGTGACCATAAAGCTTAAATAAGAGTAATCCCTAGAGATTACTATGAAAACAATTACTATTAAACTTCCAGAGGAAGAAGCAAAGAAACTTGATCAGTTCATCAAGAAAAAGAATTATCTCTCAAAATCAGAATTTCTTCGCAATTTAATACGAGAAAAAATGGAAGAAACAATGAAAGAAAAACAGGGGTGGCTTGCTCTCGCGGAACAATCGATGAAGAAGGTATGGGACAACAAGCAAGATGATGAAGTGTGGAACACATACATATGATTGAACAAAGAAATCTTCTTTTAGTTCCTTTCCCTTTCTCTGATCAATCAGGGAGAAAAGTAAGACCGGTTGTCGTAGTAAGCAATAATGATTTTAATGAATATGGAGAAGATATTATTGTTGTTGCTGTCACTTCCAAAATTACTAAAGAGAAATATACAGTTTTTCTCTCTCCCGATGATATGGAAGAAGGGAGCTTAAGGCATAATTGTTGTATCAAGGTTGAGAATATTTTAAAAATGGATAAAAAATTAATCATGAAAAAAATAGGAAAGGTTAAGCAAACGACCTTTCAAAAAGCAATCGTGATTCTAGACTCTATAATAAAGGAATGAAAAAAGATAAATTAAAATTCATTCAGTTTCTTCACAGTTCCATATTCCACAATCGTGCTTCTGCCAGGCTGTCCCTTGTTGATTTCTTTGAGCATGATGAATTTCCCGCTTTCCAGGTGTTTAATTTTTCGTTGAAAGCTTGAGTAGCTAAGTGTTCCTTTTTCTTTGTACATATCATACAGTTGTTTAGTAGTACATCCACTATTGTTCTTGATGAGTAAAAGAATAGCGTCTTCTTCATGAGAAAGTGTGGAAACCTGTTTGATGCGGAAGTCTCCCAGTGTTTTGATGGCTTTTTCTGCATGGATTTTTTCAATCGCTCTCTTGCTTTCTCCTTCTGCAATCTCTCCTGCTTGTTTCAATAAATGCAAGCCAATGCGCATGTCTCCGAGTGCGGTTGTTTTTTCTGTAACAAGGGTGAATGCATCCTCTCCAAATACTCCAGGAACAAATGCGTATTTGATGCGTTCCTGTAAGATGCCGCGAATTTCATCTCCCTTGTATGGTTTAAATTCCAGAACTTCAGGGAGAAGTCTGCTTTTCACGCGTTCATCCAGCTCATTGATCCAGTTGCTGTCATTGGTGATAAACAAGAGGCTTTTAGTGTACACATCCTCAGTGAGCATGTAGAATATCTGCTGGTCGCTGATCTTGTCTGCTTCATCTAATACAAGAACGACTGCTTTCTTGTTGAGTATGCGTGTGATTTCACGGAAGAGCTCGCTTGTATCCCTGTTTTGCACGAATTTAAAGCCTATTTGGTCGCAGATGTCTAATGCAATCTTATGTGCAGTGTCTTTCTTCCAGCAGTTGATGTACAAGGGAATAATTTCTGAGGTTTCCTTTTCCAGTTCATTCAGGAGGTGTTTGACGGCAACTGTTTTGCCGATCCCTGGCTGTCCGGTAATGAGGAGGTTTTTGCCGTTTCTCTTCTGGAATAAGGGTTTTAAGCAGCTTGCAATGTACTGTTGTTCATTTTCCCTGTATTTGATGATAGGGGGCACATAATCGGCATCGAGAGGCATGGTATCAATAAAGAGACTTTCATCGCCTCGTAGCATATTCTTGAACAGACTTCCCATATCTCTTCAGATGCTGGTGGTGTTTTTAAAGATTTATCAACTGGGAGAGATGCAAATTTTTAAATAAAAAGGGAAACAAGAGGAGTTTCCTAAACAGAAAGGGATCGAAATATGAAGGAAAATTAATATGGCTGATAAAAATTGTCCGTATGCAGAAATGGTACCTCGTGTTTTTTTGTTTTTTGGTGTAAATAATATAAGATGTACTCTGCAAGAAAAGCACTTTACGTATTTCGGAACGAGATATTATCCATGTGAATCTGATGAGTATAGAACATGCTCATATTATATGAGTAAAATAAGATTAGTTGAAGAAGAAAGAGATAAGATTTTAAATGAAATCGGTTTTGGGGATTAATAAATAAAAATTTGAAGCAGTTTCAGATTGAAAAAGTGAAGGGAGTTTAGTTTTTATCCTACTGAAAATCCTTTATTCCATAACAATTCAAACTGTTCTTTATACATCTTGTAAAGATGTTTATTTTCTATGACGATCGCAATGGGTTCTTTTTGTGTCCAGTTACTAATAACTACTTTATTGTTATAAATCCAAAAAACGCTTAATGTACTAAATTCTTTAGGAATAATATATTTTGTTTGTGCGAAAGGAAAGGTTGTTATACGATGCCCTTTTGTTTCCTTGTCAACAATATTTCTCATGGTAAACCCGTTTTTTATTGCTCTTCTTTCCCAGTCATCAATATACTTTTTTGGGCTACGTCCAACAAAGTAGCCTCGTGCGCCTATGAAATCGCAATGTTTTGATTCTAATAATTCCTCAAAGATGATTTTGATAGCATCCATTCCTTTAACAACACGAGTTTCTTGGTTCCATAAAGATTCAAAATGGTTTTTGAATGATTGTGAAACTTCTTGATTATTAATAGTGATGACAATAGGGTCTTTTTTCTGGATGACGAGGAGTGTTTTCTTTTTTGAAGGAAAGATAGCAACAGGAGAATCTGTCTTGTAGGGAAGGAATTTAAATTTTGTAACGTCTCTATAAATCTGCTCCCTATATTTTTCATATTTGTTAAGAATACGTTCTGTGCCTTGTTGAAAAAGCATTCTTGCTTTTATCCCTTTATCTGATCTTTCTTTATGTATTTTTTGGAAAAAATCTGCATAAGTTTTTTCATCATATTTATCTCCAAAGACTGCTCCAAGGACATTATAGGTTTCATATTTTTCAAGTCCATCTATATAACTATGTAATGCATTTTGTAATGCTTCAAATCCTTCTGTAATAATGGTTTCTTGATGCCAAAGTTTTTCAAATTGGTTTCGGAATGAATCTGCAACTTCTTTGCTTTCAATCATAAAGACAGTAACATCTTCAGCCATGATATTAATAAGAGTTATATTTCCAGCAACATTAACTACTGCAGGGGTTTTAAATTCATCTGGCATGTATTTGACTTTTGTATGAGCTAATTTTTCTCGTTCTTTTCCATCTTGTTTATCTTTTTCATTGAAAATGAGGCGTGCAGATAGCCCTCTCTTGCTTCTCCACTTATGAAATCTTGTGAGTAAGCGGGAATAGTTTTGGTTAGCAAAAGAAACAACAAAAGCTATCCATTCATCATCATTTTTCATGCTTTGAGAAAAATATCGAAATGCTGTTTCAGCTCCTTTGAGTCCTTTGAATATGGTTGCTTCAGATTTAAATTGAGAGAGTTTTTGTTTCAGCTCAAGTTCTGGAAGGACGTCAGTGAGGTTTTTCTTTTGGCGAAGAAATTGTTGCTCTTTCTCATTTACATAGTCAATAAGTCGCGCTGGTGGGGCTGCTTCATAGTATTTGACTCCTGATTTAATAATAAAACTTACCATTCCTTTTTGTATTAGCTTATCAAGAAGTTCATATATCTTTGAAGAAGCAACTTTTGATTTATCAACTATCTTTCCTGTTGAAGAATTTCCTAATTCCAGAAGTGCAAGGTACACTTTGATCTCTGATTTTGTTAGTCCAATCTCTTCAAGGATCTGTTCAATCATACTTTGAGAGACTTTTTTTTGTCTTTATAAAAATATCTATTACTCCCCCATAAGGGTGAGGTTATATTTAAATATTGAACACCTGTAATTTAATTCACCACTTTAAAGTGGAGGTAAAATAATGATATCCTTGCTCAAAAAAGCAGCATCTGCAGCATTGGCAATTGTCGCCTTGAATGGATGTGCAAGTAATAGGCAGCAACCTTCTATAGAGTCTGAAGTAATAAGAGAATTGAGAAAAAGCGCTGAAGTGACTCAAGAAACGCAAGAAGCAAAAATAAAACAAGAAATAGAGAATATTGAAGGAAAGAGTCATAGTATATTGTATGCAAAAGAGAAGGAATTACTCTCTTTAACGCCTGCACCAGAAAAGAAACCAGTTACTCTGAATTCATATACAATATCTGATAGTGATACATTAAACACACAGCTCAATATATACCATCCAAATTTTAAAGGAGGAATTGGAAGATTCTTCAGTGATAAGAAAGATATAAATTATGTAAGTGGGAGTACACGTTTTTCTATAACTGACAATAGTGATATAACTGCTCTTTTTCATGTGATAGATGAAGAAGAAAGAAATGCTGATCGATATACACTTCAAGGTGCTCTAGGTCTTGGTTCATTAAGTATTGGTGGAGGTCTTATTGATCTACCAGGAGATAATGATACAACTTTTGCGCGAACATTTTATAAAGATACAACAGGAAAATTAGAATATCTTATTGGTGGTTTAATAAAGGAAATTAACGGTGATTTTCACCCTGGAGTATCAGTAGCGTTCTCAATAAAAGATAATGAAAATATGGCAGTATCAGCAGGAATACAACATGATGAATTGCAAACAAGATATGTGGGAAGTATAATCTTACCTGTTCTTGATGAAGCTATTCAGCTAAAACCAGGAGCAGATATTTTATATGTTGATAATGCAAATGGTTCAAGTGTTACTCTTGCAACGTTAACTCTTGGTGAGCGAGGAAAATTCTTTGATCATAAAATGAGAACTGGAAGATTATTAGGAACAACAGGTATTTCATACGATAATCCTATATTTGGTTCAGATCCATCGACAACGCATAATCTTAATTTTAATAGAATTCCTGATCCATGGTCTGTTACTGATATAGCAACAGCAAGAGTATTACAACTGCAAAGACCGGATGGAACAACAGCAACGCGTTTTGATGCATTTGCATTTCCATGTCAGTTTGATGGTGACAAATCATTTTTAGATAATATATTTGTTGGTTGGAGTTATGATAATCTTTCAGGAGAATCAAGAAGCGGGCCACTTATAGGACTTCGGTTTACTGAAGGAAGTGCAGCAGGAAGTTTTCATATAAATTATTTTGATGGAGAAATACAAGGAAGTGTAAGCTTTTCAATTACGTTCTAACTCTTTTTCAATGCAAATCTTTTTATAAGTGAAAGGTAAAGTAAAAGGGATGGATCCAAACAAGGCGCATTATGTTGTTGCCACTGGCATTATTGTCAAGGATGGCAAATATCTCATTGTGAAGCGTTCTGCAGAAGAGAAAGCCTTTCCGAATTTGTGGACAGTGCCTGGTGGAAAAGTAGAAGTGAGTGATTACAAAAATCGACAAAAAGATACAGCAGAGCATTGGTATAATGTGTGCGAAGATGTGGTGAAAAGGGAGGTGAAGGAAGAGACAGGATTAGCCATAGCAAATATTAGATACTTGACAAGCTTGTCATTTATTCGTCCGGATAATATTCCTGTGATTGTCATCAGTTTGTTCGCGGATTACAAAGGTGGAGAAGTTATTCTTTCTCAAGAATTGACAGATTATGCGTGGGTCACGCTTGAGCAAGCAAGGAAATACAAGCTCATTGCAGGAATCTATGAGGAGTTAGAAATGCTAGATAAGCATATGAATGGAGAATCTTTAGGAGAGTGGAAGAGCGCGTAATCTTTATAAGGAAATAGAAAGATGTTTTTCTCATGAATATAATCCTTATAGGCCCTCCAGGTACTGGAAAAGGAACGCAGGCAGAATTTCTGGTGAAGGAGTTTCAATTGCGCCATTTTATTATGGGTGAAGTCTTGCGGAAGCAAGGGAATGCCCAAACAGTGTTAGGGAGGAAAATAAAGCAGATTATGGATGCAGGTGGATTATTGTCTGATGATATAGTAAATGAAGCTGCGCGTGCAGAGCTTGAAGACACCGGTTTTTCGAATGTAATTCTGGATGGCATTCCAAGAACAGCTGGTCAAGCAGCATACATTGAAGAGCTCTTTGCAAAACATGATGCAGTGATTAATCATGTCCTTCTGTTGGAATTGGATGATGATAAGGCAATCAAGAGAATCAAGACGCGGCAGAAGACGTATCCTCGGGAGGATTCTGCCTCTGAGGATGTGATGAGAAATAGGTTAAAAGAATACAAATTGAAAACAGAGAAGTTGATTCCTTTTTATGAGGAAAGAAAAATCTTGCGGAGAATTGATTCGTCTCCGTCAAAGCAAGATGTTTTTGAATTAATCATCAAGGCAATCGCTTAAACTTCCTCAATGCCATCCTTGGTGAGTGCAATCATTCGGAATCCTTTGCCGGATTTGATGAGCGCGCTTAAGAGTGCCATGTGTTCTTTTCCTGTGCCGGAGATGAAGTTCACTGCAACTTCGTTTCCTTTGACTTTTTTGGTGATGCAGTCAAGAATCTCGTCTCGCAGTTCTCGTAATCCTATGTCTTCGCTCAAAGCAATCAGTTCAACGTTTTTTTTCTCTGGAGTGAATTTTTCTTTGCCGAATTGATTTGTGAGGAGATAGATCTGCTCCCATTGCTGGTTGTTCATGCCATCCATAAGTCGGGAAACGTGCCCCCAGGTTCCTTTTCCTGAGGAAAGGAATGCGATGAGTTCTGTCATACAGAGAGGAAGGGAATGATTGTTTTTAAATCTTGCTTAGGAAAATGGGAAAAGATTCTCGAAAAAAGGAAAAAAAGAGGGTTTATCCCTCTTCCACGATTAATGTTCCGGTCATGTCTGAATGGCCTGATCCGCAAGAAACGCTGCACCGGAAGGGGAATGTGCCTGCTTGGTCAGCAACGAACTCGATTTCCACTTCTTCCCCGACAGGAAGGTCTTCGTTGATGCTATACACAGGAATGGCAATGCCGTGCTTCACGTCAGTGCTGGTAATGGTGAGCTTGACCGTGTCTCCCTTGGTGACAGTAATGGTTGATGGGGCAAAGTCCCATTTGCTTGCAGTAAGCGCAAATTCCTTCACAGTGCTTGTTGTTTGAGCTTCTGGTTCGGGTGCTGTTGCAGGATCATTTGTTTCTGAAGCTGGATCTGCTGGTGGCGCTTCAGGTGGTGCTTCTCCTGTCTGATCTTCAGACGCTTGTTGCCCGCATCCGGCAAGAAGAATCACAAGCACGATAAATAGTGGTATATAGTATCTCATGTGGTATTCCCTCCTTTGTGATAAGGGATATGCATGCAAGAAGTGTTTTAAAAAGGTAATGCATTCTGGAAAAAATATGTTCAACTTTTTAGATAAAGTTTATAAAGTATGACTAATGCTGGAAAAGAAATCAATTTGTGAGGTACAAAAATGGAAACATGTGAAGTATGCGACGCTGAATTGTGCGAACAGTGCGGAAAGTGTGCATCATGTGGAGATTGCACCTGCGATGATAAGAGTGAAGATAAGAGTGAAGAATTTGAAGAATAAACAAATGTATATTCCTTTTTAAAAGATACTTCCTTCTTTTATTTTTTATGCATAATAAAGAGAAAGAGTTATATAAAAGCGAAAGAGATAGAGTATGGTAAAAAGAGAGGTACCATGGTTCATCCGTTAATAGGGATTCACGCTGCTCTTGGTGAGCTGGGAGCAATGGCTTTCTTATGGGTGTTTGTTGAGCTGCTTAATCCAACTGAAGCAAGAATAAGAAGAGCAAAGAAGGTTGCGTTTGCAGGAACTGTCTTTCTTGTTCTGAGCTGGATGAGTGGTGGATATTATTATGTGGCATATTATGGTTCATTAGTTAAGCCGCTTATCAAAGAGAGTGTGCAGCCGTGGGCGCATCAGGTAATAATGGAGGTAAAGGAGCACATCTTTTTGTTTTTGCCGTTCCTTGCAGCGTTTGTATCAAGCGTGTTGGCAGAATATAAGGATAAGCTGGAAAAATATGCAAAGACAAGGAGAATGACGATGTGGGTCTCTGTCATCATCGTTGCAGTGTCATTGATGATTGCAGCATTAGGATATGTTGTCTCAACTGCTGCGCGTGCTGCCTTGGAGGTGAAGGCAGGATGAAAGTGAACAGAATAGGCACTGGAGCGATCTGGGCAATAATAAGTGTGACAGGAATGACTATCATAGGAGAGCTAGTAAAGCCGGTGAAGGATGTGCTTGCTGCGGCAACAGGCCATCATTGGATAACAAAGAGTGTTCTTGCCGTTATTGTGTTTCTTCTCATTGCAGTAACAGGAAGGAAGAAGACGCTTTCAGATAAGGGCGCATATGTGCTGGGAATGAAGGTTGCAGTAGCAGTGATTGTTTGTATCATAGCATTGTTCGCGTTTTTTGTGTGGGAATTTCTAAAGTAAAGATACAATAAAAGGTGTTATTTTTTTCTTTGAAAAGAAAGAATTATGTCTCTTGGTGGTGAAGAAGAAACAGGGAGAATGTTTAAATAAAAGGTATATATCATCAAGTGAATAAAAAATCAAAGGGGGTTTTTTCAACTATGAAAAAATTAAAAACAGTGTTAGTTTTTTCAAGCGTGCTAGTGCTATTGTTGGTCGTAGCGCTGAATTCAAGTGCGCAAGCAACACCAACGCCGACGACACCAGTAGGACAACAAACAGTAGCATACTGTCTACCAAGCTCAGGATCATATACTCCGTCTGCTTGTGTAGCGAAGTGGAATGCTGATACAAACAGGGCATTGCTCTGTCCTCCGAACCACACGCCAGTGCTCGATCACTGCACTGCACCGCAAGGGTCAAGTGAATGCGCGACAGCAACAGCAAGTGGACAAGAGTGCTACTGCAAGTATAGGTGTGTGCCGATACCATCGACATTGCCTCCAACAAGAAAGGATGACTAAAAATATTTTTTCTTTTTTTTATCTTTTTTTGAGTGCAACGCTATAGAATTCTTCAACACCGTGTTCGAGTGAGAGGTGAGTGGGTGAGTAGCCAGCTGCGTTAATACTGAGGGCGGTGATGTGTTCGCCATCGAGGAAAATATCAAAATACCCATTTTTGCTCAGGAATTTTTGCTCGATGCTCTTCGTGCGGCCATCTTTTTGGCTGTAGTAACTTAAAGTAATGTGGGGCACAGGTATTCCGCTGTCCTGATCAGAGACTCTAATCTGGGTGCTGTGGTGCGCGGAGAATTGGACGTGAAGGTAAGGGTCTTCTGGAAGGAACTGGAATGCGCTGGTGAGTTGCTGGCGTGTGTTTTGGTCGAATGCGAAAATGCGGTAGCCTCCGAGAGGTATTCCTTTAAGGATAAGCTGGCCTGTCTCGTCAGTTACTCCGTGGTATTTTTTTCCAATGTGGGGGGTGAGGGTGATGTTCGTTGAAGAAGCTGTTCTTCCATCAGCGCGATGGATGGTAATATACAGGTCGCGTCCAAGGGCAAGGGCGAGGGTGACATTCGTATTGTCTGTATCAATGGAAAGAGATTCGCTGCCAGAGTTGTTGGCTGTGCGTGCAGAGAGGATGTATGGTCCTGGAGCGATATTGGTAAGTGTAAACGCTCCAGTGTCGTTTGTTTTCGTCCAGGCGGTGAAGAGTGGTCGTGCGTGTGATCGTTCAGGAATCCACTCTGGTGAAGGGGTGATGGTAACAGGAACATTATTGAGGGCAGCTCCATTTTCTGTGGTAACAACTCCGCCGACAGTGTATCCTTTGGTAAGCACAAGGTCTTCAATTTTTTTGTCTGTAATGGTCGCAGGGAAGGTGAAGTGTGGTGCAAGTCCTGTTCGGACAATAATGAGTCCAAATCGATCGTTAGCTGTTGAAACAGGTAATGTATAAATCCCGCCATTGTTTGTTGTGGTGTGCATGACACCAAAGCGAGTAAGTAAAGAACCGTGCATTGTGACAGGAAAAACATTGGCATTGCCAACAGGGTGTTGGTTGCTGTTGAGAATTCGTCCTTCAAGAGCGCAGGGTTTGGCAAGAATAAATGGGGCAGTATCTTCAGTAGGGATTTGTCGTGTGAAGCTCAGAGGAACATATCCATCTGCTCGTATGTCGCCGGTGTAGTCTCCTTGGGAAAGGGTGCACGTGAAAGAGCCGGTGGCATTTGTTTCAATGGTGAAGGGAGAAAGGAGAGGTTCAAGAATAGGTGTGAGAGTGATGACTGCTGAGGAAATGCCTTTCTTAGTGTCTGCATCAAATACGTTTCCATCAAAGGAAACTCCAGGAGGAAGGGTGAGTGTTACATTAATGTCTTCTTCAAAGACAGAGATTTCTTGAGTGGCGGTGAGGGTTCCTGTTTTGGTAATAAGGGTGAATACTCCTTCCTCGACATTGGTGAATGTGGATGTTCCTTGAGTGGTTGAGGAGGGTGTGGAAGTGAGTGAGTGGGGGAATGGATAGGCCATTGTGAGTGTGGTGTCTGCAGCAGTCACAGGATTTCCTTTTGCGTCAAGGACAGTTGCGGTAACTGTTGGTCTGTTGGAGAAGATGATGTGTGCTGGTGTATCAGGGGTCGCGTTTCTGAAGAATGTGGTGCGAGATCCTGAAGTTGCGTGGAGGTCGTAAGAAGTGTTTTCAGGGACAGGAATGGTGAATGCGCCTGCCGTGTCTGTTGTGTAATTGATTAATTCTTCAAGGCCGTCTCTTGTTCCGCCGAAGAAGTAGGGCCTATAGGGAGTGATCGAAACGTTTGAGATGCCTGCGCCTGTGGAAGTGGTGACTTTTCCAGTGAGGTAATGTTCAACAGTGAATGGGAGATCTTCCTCGCGTGGTGGTTGTTTTGTCTCTTCTTGTTCCCTGAAAGGAGTTGTTTGAATGGGTCTGATAGTAGGATGTTTGCGTCGAGATTCTGGAGGTTGTGAAGATGATTCGCTGATTGTTTGGATAGGAAAGAGATCAATAGGTTCCGGCCGGGTAAGATGGTATCCAATAAGGGCAAGTGCTGTGAATGCTCCTGCTGCGAGAAGAGTTTTAAGCGTTCGTGCCATAAATTCCCCCTGGAACATTAAAAGTGTTTGACGTATTTAAAGGTATGGTGTGATAGTAGTAGTTATGTGTGTTTGTGAATGATATAGAAAAGCTCGTTGGGAATCTGAAGAGTGTGGAAAGGATAATGGAGGCGGTGAAGCATGAGCTCAAACCACTTTCTTCGTGGATGCTGCATGCGTTTTTTTGAAATGGTTTCTGTGGAAAAGCTTGCAATGATCCAGGATGCGTTTACTGTTTGAATGAGCTTTTCTGTGATCGTGTGTTTGTGAGTGTCAAGAACATCGCTGAGTTTGAACATGAAGCACACATCAACTGCAGGAAAAACAGAAAGGAGTGAAGGAGTGGTGAGAATGGTTTTCAAGTTAAGAATGGTGGATGTTCCAGTGACATGAAGAAGTTTTTGAGCAATGGTAAAATACTGCGTGAGAAATGCGCATGCATCGTTGCCGATGTCTGTTGCATAATAGGTGATGTGTGAAAGATGCATATACGGAAGGGATACTGGATTTAATCCGCAGCCAAGGTCGAGAATGGTATTTGGTCTTCCAGTAAGAGCGAAGAGGTGGTTGTAGAGAGAGTCGTAATAAGGCATTCGTTCTCTGGTAGAGGCGTGGGAGTGAAGGATCTGCTGATGAAGAGAAAGGAACGTGTCTGGAGAAATGTGTTTCTTTTTGAATTGCTGAAGGATAGTCCATTTTTCTTCAAGTTTTTTAGTGTTGAATAAACCATAGGCATGGAATGTAGTGTGTCGTATGTCTTTGATGAATTCTTTGAAAAGGGTGTTGTGTGTGAGTTGTTTATCCGTGCGTGAGGAGTGAAGAAGATGAAGAAAAGAGGGGTTTTTGTTGATGCGTTGCATAATTTCTGTGGTAAGATACGCATCAGCAACGCCTTTCAGTTTCTGTGTCTTTACTTTTTGGATAATGAAAGAAAGAGTGTGTTTTGGAATGTGTTGCATCACTAAAACGCTCCATCAGTGTTCGGAGAGTTGAGTTTGATTTTCATGTACACAGGAATGCGTGTTTTGACTATAAAAATATATATCTTGGAGAAGGAGTAAAAGAGACGAAGAAACATTTATATATATTGGGCTTTCTTCAAAAGAAATCAGAAGGGGGTATAGTGATGAATGAACTGACAAAGGTAAAGGTACGGTACGCGATTACTGCGCTCATTATTGGTTTTCTCGCGGGTTGGGTTTTTATTACTATGTTGAGTCCTGGCAAGGCAGGCAATGAAAGTGAAACGATTAAGTTTGCATTTCTTGGGGGAATGACAGGAGATATTGCAGTGTATGGCGTTCCAATGAGTGATGCAGTAAAGCTTGCGATTGAAGAGATTAATAGCAAGGGCGGGATCAAAGGGAAGAATATCGAATTGCTCATTGAAGATGGAAAGTGTGCAGGCAAAGATGCTGCTACTGCAATTCAAAAATTGATTAATGTGGACAAGGTGAATGCAGTCATTGGTGGATTGTGTTCTGCAGAGACGCTTGCAGCTGCTCCGATTGCAGAGGCTGCAGAGATGGTGATGCTGTCTCCGTCATCAACAAACCCGACGATTAAGAATGCAGGGGATTTTATTTTTAGGAATGTGCCGTCTGACGCAGGTCAGGGTGTTGAGGCTGCAACCTTCATGAATGAGAAGGGATACAAGAAGATCGGAGTCTTAAGCAGGAATGATGAGTGGGGGGTCGCGCTTGCAGAAGTGTTTGTGAATAAGGCAGAGGAGTTAGGGATTGAAATTGTGGCGCATGAAAAAGTTGAGCCTTCCGCGACAGATGCAAAGACGCAAATAACGAAGATTAAGAACGCAAACCCAGATGCAGTCTACCTTCCTGTCTTTGTTGCTGAGGGAATTATCGTTTTGAAGCAGATGAAGGAGCTTGGGTTGAATGTGCCAAAAGTGTCTGCAGATGCAGTGAAGGATGATTCATTAACAAGAGATGCAGGGCAGGCTGCAGAAGGGTTAATTTTTTTGTTGCCAGGCATTCCTGAGTCGCCTGAGTTTAAAGCATTTGCAGCAGCATACAAGGCAAAGTATGGGAAAGAATATGCTGCATATACTTCGGAATCGTATGACGCGGTAAAGATTCTTGCATGGGCATGTGGAAATTCTGATTGCTCTGGCAAGGGAATCAAGGAAGCGTTGTACAGCATGCCTGAATATAAAGGTGCATCGGGAACATATGCGTTTGACGAGTTTGGAGAAGTCATGAAGGGCTATGATTTCTTTGAAGTCAAGAATGGCGAAATTGTTCCATTTGAAAGGTAGAGCAGCGCTCTTTCTTTTTTCTCTTTTACCATAACACTTAAAAGAGTCTGCCTGTTCTAAAAGAGGGTTATGGGTGTAACTGCACAGCTGATTGCGAACGGAATTATTGCAGGGAGTATTTACGCGCTTGTTGCATTAGGATACACTATGGTATATGGCGTTCTGAAGTTCATTAATTTTGCTCATGGGGAAGTGTACATGCTCGGTGCGTACATTGCGTGGGTGGTTTCGATAGGGCTTGGATTGAATATTATTGTGGGAACGATTGTGGCAATTCTGGGGTGTGCCGTAATTGGTTTTCTCATGGAAAAAATTGCTTACAAACCATTACGCTATTCAAGCAGGCTTATTCCGCTGATTACTGCAATTGCTTTGTCCTTATTCTTCCAGTCGCTTGCATTGTTGTTGTTTGGTGCAGAGGTGCGCACGTTACG
Organism: Candidatus Woesearchaeota archaeon; assembly: GCA_964367375.1. Taxonomy (GTDB): domain Archaea; phylum Nanobdellota; class Nanobdellia; order SCGC-AAA011-G17; family UBA489; genus CAYIXG01. The sequence goes on from CAYIXG010000001.1 coordinate 94,818, forward strand.
GCAGTCAAGTGTGGAGAGTGGAATGCAAATATTAGGAGCATCAGTAACTCCCACGCAAATAATGATTCTTGGTGTGTCAATAGTGTTAATGGTTGGATTGCATGTATTTTTGAAGTATACAAAGATGGGGAAAGCAATGCGGGCGGTTGCAGATAACATGCAGGTTGCGTCTGTCATTGGTATCAATATTGATCGCACGATTTCCGCTGTCTTCATTATTGGTTCGATGCTTGCGGCAGTGGGAGGAGTGCTTGTCGGCTATGAGCAGAATTTGAACCCGACAATGGGTGTGTCGATGAGCATTAAAGGTTTTACTGCAGCAGTTGTCGGTGGGATTGGAAATATTTATGGTGCAGTGATCGGAGGGTTTGCCATTGGATTGATTGAGAACATTGGCATTTGGTTTATTCCTTCAGGCTACAAGGATGCGATTGCCTTTTTCATTTTAGTGCTGATGCTTGTGCTGAGACCGCAAGGATTTTTTGGTGGAAAGACAGAGGAGGCTACGCGGGGATAATGGGATACATTGAACATCTGCTGATTATTATCTGTATTTACATTATCTTAGCAGTAAGTCTTAATTTAATTATGGGATTTACTGGATTGTTAAATTTGGGTCATGCAGCGTTTTTTGGGATTGGCGCATATACATCCGCATTGCTGACACTTGCAGGTGTGCCTTTTGGTATCGCATTCATTGCAAGTTTTGTGGTTGCAGGAATGTTTGGGTTTCTGATTGGCTTACCCTGTTTGCGATTAAGAGGTGATTATCTTGCAATTGCAACATTAGGGTTTGGTGAGATTATTCGTGCAGTACTGAAGAATTGGATAAGTTTGACGCGTGGTCCATTGGGAATTCCCGGAATTCCAAAGGCATCATTTTTTATCACGTTTGATACGTCGGTGAAGTTTTTGGTGTTTGCTGCGGTCATTGCAGTGGTTACAATAGGGATTGTCTCGCGGTTGGTGCATAGTCCGTTTGGTCGGGTGTTGAAGTCGATTCGTGAGGATGAAATTGCAGCGCAGGCATTAGGAAAGAATGTCATGAAGTACAAGATGATTGCATTGGTTATTGGTGCTGCGTTCGCAGGAATTGCAGGGAGCATGTATGCGCATTACATCACCTTTATTGATCCTTCCTCATTTACGTTGGTTGAAACTATTTTGATTGTGTCAATGGTAGTATTGGGGGGATTAGGATCTCTTCTAGGATCTGTGATAGGGGTTATTATTTTGGTATTACTTCCAGAACCCTTGCGTTTTGTGCAGTTGCCGAGTGCAATTGTCGCTGCAATTCGGCAGATGCTGTATGCTATTATATTGATTGTGTTGATGATTGTGCGTCCGCAGGGGATGGTTGGAGAAAAGAGGTATAAAGCGAGGGTGGAAGAATGATGCTGGAGATAAAAGGGTTGCACAAGGATTTTGGAGGGATTAAGGCGGTGAATGAGTGTCATTTTACAGTTGAGAAAGGAAAGATTGTTGCGCTCATTGGTCCAAACGGCGCAGGAAAGACAACACTCTTTAATTTGATTAGCGGATTCATGGTTCCGGATAAGGGGACAATTAAGTTGATGGGTGAAGATATCACCTCTCTCCTGCCCTATCAAAGGGCAGTCAAGGGAATTGCGCGGACGTTTCAGCTAATTCGGTTGTTTCCAAAGATGACAGTCATGGAAAATATGTTGCTTGCGATGAAGGATTCTCATGAGGAGTTGCATCATGCGTTGTGGAGGACAAGAAAGATTAAGGAAGAGGAAATAAAGAATGTGGAGAAGGCGATGGATGTGTTAAAACTGGTGCATTTAGAGGGAAAAGTGGATGAGCTCGCTGAAAATTTGAGTTATGGTCAGCAGAAATTGCTGGAGATTGCGCGTGCCTTGGCATCTGATCCGAAGATTGTGATGTTGGATGAGCCTGCTGCAGGCGTGAATCCGACAATGATTAAGAAAATTGGAGAGCTCTTGGTGAAGTTGAAGAAGGAAAAAGGGATGACTATTCTGTTTATTGAGCATGACATGGAGTTTGTGATGAACATTGCAGATAAGGTGGTGGTGCTTGATTACGGGAAGGAGATTGCTATTGGCACTCCTCAGCAAGTGAAGAAGAATAAGCAGGTGATTGACGCGTATTTGGGTGTGACGACATGAACATCTTAGAAATAAGCAACCTGGAGAGTTGGTATGGAAAGGTGCAGATATTGCATGGAGTGCATATGAAGGTTCCAAATGGAAGTATGGTGTCAGTTATTGGTCCAAACGGCGCAGGAAAGTCAACAGTGTTGAAGAATGTGTTTGGATTAGTGGAGAAAAGAAAGGGTTCAATTATGTTTGAAGGAAAGGAGATCATCAAGCGCAGGCCAGAGGATATCGTGCGTTTGGGTATTTCCTATGTGCCGCAGGGAAGATCAGTATTCCCTTCATTAACAGTGCAGGAAAATCTGGAACTTGGTGCGTATATTCGAAGCGATGCAACGGAGAAAGATGTGCAGGAAATATATGAGAAGTTTCCGCGTTTGAAGGAAAGGAAGCAGCAGCGCGCAGGTTTATTGTCTGGTGGGGAGCAGCAGATGGTATCTATTGGTCGGGCATTGATGTTGCAGCCAAAGCTGATGCTGCTTGACGAGCCATCTTTAGGGTTGTCTCCGCAGGTGAAGAAGCTGATTTTTGAGAAGGTGAAAGAGATTAATGAAGCGGGCGTTACCATTCTTGTGGTGGAGCAGAATGCAAGAATGTCCTTAGAGTATGCAGATTATGCATATGTTTTGGAGACAGGAGAAAATAAGTTGGAGGGGCAGGGAAAAAAATTGGTGAAGGATCCTCGAGTGCAGCATTTGTATTTGGGTGGGGTCATATAAACATTTCTTAGAATTTGTGGGGTCGGGGAGGGGGATAAGGGGGAAGCACGTATTCTTCTTTTTTCGATTGTTTTCGTGTGCGAGCGTGTTTGATAAGGATGATAGTAACAATGATGCCAAGGATGGTGATGGTGCTGAAGAGTGCGTCTCTGGAAATCTGGGTGATGTGAATTTTTGAGAGGAGCGAGCGGTATGTTTCTGAGGAGGGTGTTTTTGCAGTTTCTGCTTGTTTGAGTGGTTGTGTGGTGGATGCTGATGGTTCTGGAAGAACAGCGACACCAATAGAAGGTGGTTCAATAATCACAATAGGAATATGCGTTTTGATGGCGGTTGCAACCTGGAGCATGTCTTGTGTTTCTTTTGTGGTGGTGCTGGTGAAGGAAACAGTGATTGTGTATTTTTCTTTTGCTTTCTTGGGAATGGTAATATGAATAGGTACAAGAACATTTTTTGTTCCAATGGGCACTGTGTAGACGGTCTTTGCATCGGTTAATGTTGCAATGTCTGCTCCTGCAGTGATGGTTGCCTGCATCGTAACATCTTCTCCGCCTGCCATGTTTTGGAGGATGAGGTTGATGTCTTCTGCCTGTCCGGGAGCAAGGGAAAGAGGATGGGTGTCCCAGTAGGGAGTGGTGACGCCAAACGCGTCAATGGGGAATGCAAAGAAGAGGCTTGCTAAAGTGAGGTACAGTACAAACAGGAGAGAGTGGCGGAAGTGTTTCATGGTTAGCTCACCTCAATGGTCCAGACTGCTGAGTCTGGGCCACTGGTTGAATAATCTTGTGGAGAAATATCGGCAGTCACATTTTCAATGCAGAAGTAAATCTCCTCTTGTCCAGTGCCGTCTCCGATGGTGAAGTTTCCTGCGGCAACGCTGCTTCCAGCGACTGCTGTTGCTGTTCCATTGATCATGAAGGTGCCGCTGTTACAGGCATCTGCAGTGTTGACAGTGAAGTTTGCGGCTCGGAGGAATTCTGTTGAGAATGTAGCTCCTTGGAGGTCTAAGGCAGTGACAGTGACGCTGCCAGAGGTAATGTCTTTGTTTGCAGTGTTATTGATAATGATAGGATCGCTATCAGAAAGGACATTATTAGAAGCGACGGTGAGGGCTGGCCAGGTGAGTGAGCTTGGTCCAAGGACAATGGCTGTTGTTTGGAAGAGGGGGAAGGATGTGCTGTCATTTTTTGCAAGGACTGCAGACAAGTCTTGCACAGATCCATTGATGCTCCAGTCTCCTGCAGCGTCATACCATTGAATCTCAATGGTGCAGTTGTATTCTTTGGTGTCATTAAGAGATGCGGTTTGTCCGCAGCTTTGGTTCATTCGAGTTTCTTCTCCGGTGAGGTTGAACATGCCTTGTGCAGTGGTGTCATCAAGGTCGTCTGCGCCGTCAGCGTCTGTGGCGTTGAAGGAGAATTCAACAGGAGTGACATTTGCTTCAGTGATGCTTTGTCCTGACACATTGGAAACGTATACAACAACAGGATCTGCGTTGAGAATGGTGACGTTATTGCTGAAGACGGTAGAAGATCTTTCTTCTGCTACGTCAGTCACGTTGACACTAAAACTCCAGTTTTCTCCTTTGGTGGTGTTGCCTCTGTCAAGAGTGACGGTAACATATTCTGGGTCTGCACAGCTGATGCCAGAGCTGCTAAAATTGACCACACCATCTACAATAAAGTCGAGGTCATAGGTGAGTGTGTCGCTCGCATCTGGATCATCGCAAAGGAATCCAGCAGAAAGGTCTTCAAACGTGTAGTTGGTGTTTGCTTGATCAGTGGAATTGAGGATAACTTCACTGGGGTTATTGGGATTGGTGTTTGCTCCTTGTTGGAAGCTGGTAACATTAATGTCATCAATGGTGCAGTTTTCTGAATTAGCACTATTGAGGCAGCTAAATCTAATATGGACTAGTGCATCGAGTGTGATAAATGCAGAGAGATTGATTTGGACGAGTTCTGCAGTGTTACTGGCTGTTTCAAGTAGCACTACATACGGCGTGACGCTGCTGTTGGCAAGTACTCGTAAGTACTCTCCAGTGTCGAGTCCTACATTCGCCATAGTAAAGCTGAGGTTAGCATAGGTGATGTTCGTGTCAGAGAGATTTATAGGATTGATAAGTGTAAGGTTGACACCTTTTCCTCCTGTGTTTCGCGCATCACATTTGACGCTCGCTACCCAAGTTCCTGTTGAGGCCCAATTATTTAAATTGTTGCAGGGGTCATTAAAGTCGACAATAGGTACAATGGGATCAATAATGTGGTCAAATTCGACGCTTCCTCCAGTAACTTGTAAGTCAAACGTGTCTTGGCTTCCGGGAAGGTTTGTTAAGAGTATTTTGTTGTAAGTGTATGAATTGAGTGTTTGAAATGACGCGATAATCTGGTTTCCATCAGATTCGTAAACATTGATAATGGGATTTCCTTGAACAACTCGTGGATAAATGGTGATGTCATTTGCTGCTGTTAATGCTTGTTCAAAAACGACGCGTACATAATGATTTTCAGAGATAGTTTCACTCCATATTCCATCCTGCTCTTTGACTTGATCATAAATGTCAGTGATGAATGTTCTATTCTCATCAAGATGATCTGCTTTTGTGATGAGGATTTCATAGGTTTGGTTGCTAAGTGAGGGTACATTCCATTCAATAGAGTCAATCAGATTATTGTTGTTGGTGTCTGCATAAATCAAATTAGTGATTTCTTGTTGCGAGTCATTGATAATCCAGAAGAGGTGGATATTTGATTGTTTGCTTTCAGGAATTGTTGTGTAGGCATGAATATTTGTGTAGTGAGTGAGTGAAGTGATGACGATGCGTTTGTGTCGTGTCGAAAATTGTTCTTCAGTGACTGTGGGAGCTTCGGTGAAGTATTCTACTTCAATATTTTTCACAGTGTCATAAACTTCTACAAGTTGATCTATTGCGTCTGCATTGAGTGTCCATTGATCTTCAGGAATGTCTTCTTTTACTCCTCCTTTGATTTTTTTGATCTTGTCAAATGTTGCGTTTTTGGGAATAGTGATGGTGAAGTTTTCTTTATCTGTGGTGAAGTGGACTTCTTTGATCCATTTGACAGGTTTGTGGATTTCTGCTGTTGTTTGAATGATGGTTTCTGTGTCCGTGTCTGTAGGGAGAGTTGTCGTGTTGTCTTGTAATACTTCTGAAGTGACTGTCCAGGGGTCGATGCGAACAGTCGAAGTATCACAAGAGGAGGAAGTGCAGCAGGTTGCCACGTCAGTGTCGTGTGTGCCGATGTCTGTGGGAGTGGTGAGGAATGGGCAGCTGTCAATTGAGGTGTCATTAAGGGGAGTAGTGCAGAGGATGTCTTCAAGAGGTGTTTGGTCAGTGCAAATGGCGTTGTTTTTGCAGATAATAAAATATGAGTCTTGATCGGCGCAGGATCCGGTAAAAGTGATAAGGCTTCCTTCTCCGACAGGACCATTGTTGGTCACAGTCATAATACTTTCTTGTGGTTGGGGTGTTTCTGCTGTGGGAAGTGCTGCTTCTGCAAATGCAAAAGTGTCTGCAGCTAAGTCAAGAGTGTACGTTTCCCCTAAAGTGAGGGGTTTGACAAATTCCCAGGAGCCGAGGCAGATGCTGAGCGAGAAATCAAATAAAGGGCATTGATATAAGAGAGTGCCTTGTGCAAGTGCAGTCAATTGTGCAGTCGTAAAAGTAATATCTTGAAAATTAATGCTGTATCCAATGAGTGCTGTTGCGTTTTGAAGAGCAATGGTTTCTGATGAGAGCGGTTGCAGGTGAATGGGTGTTCCTTGCAAGTCTGTGAAGGTGAGTGTGGTAATAGGCTGATTTGAGAGTTGGAAAGTGGTGGTGTTTTCTGTGTGGGTGATCGTTGATGGAATTGCAGTATTTGTAGTGTCAACAATCATGATTGGAGAGGCTGGTTGATTGATTGTCCATGAGTTTGCAAAGAGAGTGGTGCTGCAAAGAGAATCTGTGGTGCAGCAGGTGCCGATGTCATTGCTATGGCTTCCAATATCAGTATCAGTAGGTGTGTAAATGCAGGTTTTTACTGAGTTATTTGATATGCTGGATATGCAAATAAGGTCTGTTGGAGGTGTCGCTGGAGTGCAAATGGTGTTTTCTCTGCAGATGATGAGCTGAGTGTCTGGAAGGTCGCAGGTTGCGGTGAATTGGATTGGGTCTCCAATGTTCTTTGGACCGTTGTTAGTAATTTCACTAATCACAGGAGCGACAAGAGGAGTCTCTGGTGGAATGATATCTTGTGCTTTGGTGCTAAAAGTGAAGAGGAGAGTAATAACTAGCAGAAGGAACATTCTCTTTTTTCCCAATAATTTATGGTGCATTTGTCATGAATGTTGCTTTGAGGGTGTATGATGCGCGGTTCAGTTTTTGCCAGTTGGATCCTGTCCAGAGCGCTGTTTTTCTGTTGTCGCCGTTTTGGTAGCCAATAGTGTAGTACGTAATGGTGTGGTCTCCTTCGGAGTTTGCTGCGCAGATCCAATAGTTTCCAGCTACAGCGGTGCTGCTGATGGTACATGTTTTCCAGATGTTTGCGTAGTTTTGAACAGTGCACGATCCAGCAAGTGTTCCTGGTTCATCGTGGTTGTCTGTGTAGATGCTGTAAGTGAGATCCTGGGTGGCTGTCGCACTCGTAATTTTTCCGGTGATGGAAACTGCATCGAAGGGTGTTTCTGAAGTAACTTGCAAGCAGCGTTCATACACGCGGGAACCTTTAATTTCCATCCAGTGGAATCCTTCGACAGTGTATCCGTCTTCTGCAAGTGCAGTACTGATAGGACCTGCAAAGAATCCAGTGATGGATGGTTGAATAAAGACCATAAGGCCGAGAGCGATGACGGCAGCAATGAATAAGGCAAATGTTCTGGAGAATGATTGTGGTTCTTGTTTGAGATTTTCTAATGCTTCAGTGCATTGGGTAAGTTCTGTGGAGAATGTGCGGATGGATGTGTTGTAATAAGCAATCCATTGCTGTGCAGTTTTTTGGTTGAGTGCTTTCTGGAGTGTGTTAGCATAATATTGGTAGCTGATCATGCCCTTGTTATATTGGTTGGTTAAACTGTTAACGAATCTGATGAGTTTTTCTTTCTGTTCTTTTGTCTGACTAATCAGTCTGGTAAGTCGTTCTTTTCGTTCTTCCAGGTTTCGTATCTGATTAGCGTGTGCCATGTTTTTGTTTTGCGTTGTGATAGACTGTCCAGATAGTGCGATTATTTCGATGGAGGATGGTTGCAATGGTGCTGTAAGAAAGGTTGAGATGGTCTTTGAGGTAAATCACAACATTTTCGAGTGCTCCGAGTTTGTTGTGGAAGATGCTGCAGGGGATGAAGGAGGTTGGTGATTTGACAATAATCTTTTCTGAGGATTTTTTGATGGCGTTGTGGTAGGTGCGCCAGATGTTGCGCTCGTCTCTATGCAGGAGAATGCCGATGGTGTGATAGTTGAGGTTGAGGTTTTCTTTCAAGTACTTGGTGAGTGTTTCGAGGATCTTGAGTTTTTTCGTGAAGATGGAGCTAGGAATGAGTATATCCTCATTTGTGGAAAGAGTGATGATATCTGAAGTGGTGAGGGTATATTTTGTTTTGAGCAGATTGACAAGTTCTGCAATGCGCGCAAGAGTGACTTGTTCATCTTTTTTGAGGGTGTCAAGAAGCTGCGGAAAATGTGAAGAAACCGAATATGAAGGGTTATAATGTGGTTGTTTTCGCTGGTGCCGCATGTATTTTTGAAAGGAACTTTGTTTATAAATGTTATGTATTTTTACATGAATAATAGGTAAATAGTGATAAATAATACATTAATAATAGGTATATTAACATCAAAAAATGAAAAAAGTGGTTTTTTTGGGGGAAGGACACATTCCCATAGCCATTAATAGTTTATAAATGTTATGTATTTTTACATGAATAATAGGTAAATAATAATAAATAATACATTAATGATAGGTATATTAACATCAATAGATGATAAAAAAGAAAGTGAGGAGAGGAGCAAAAAAGAGATCATGGAAAGAAAAAAAGGAAAAGTAAAATTTATATAGCATCAACAATGGTAATTTAAGGTGTCACGATTGAAAAAGGGGAACACAGTAACAGGAATAGTAAAAGGGGGAACGTTAATTCTATTGGTATTTTGCCTGTTTACAGGAATAGCATCAGTCACAGCATCGTCTTCATTTATTTCAGTGATTAAAGAAATGTTTGGTGGATCATCAGGAAACTTAATTACAGGGAGATTAACATCGGGAACAACTGGCCTTTCCATTACAGTCACAAATTTGCCGCCAAACGTGACTGACGTTCCAGAAGTTCCGGAGCAAAGCATTACTGAGTCGGGTGCTACTGCAGTAATACTCTATTTTACAGCATCAGATGTGGATGGAGTGAGTAACTTGAATGATTCCTCAGCGACAATAAATCTCACAACAACGGATGACAGCACAGTCATATTGAATGATACGTGTGAAGTTGTTGCAGATCTTGATTCAACCTCAGCAAATTATACCTGTACACTTTATTTTCAATATTTTGATGTATCAGGAAATTGGACTATTGAACCATCAATCAAGGATAATAGTGGAGCAATGGCATCAAATAATTCAGTAAACGTGAGTTTAGCTCCCACGCTTGCGATTCAGATTACTCCTTCAAGTCTTTCATTTGCATCAATTGCGCCAGGTGCAGATAATGCGACTGCTACTGATGATCCTATTCTGGTAAATAATACGGGAAATCAAAATGTAACCTCAGGAAATGTGCAAGTGCAGGCATTTAGTCTTATTGGAGGGGACGATGCAACAAAGAATATTCCTGCAGCAAACTTCACTGTTGGTAATGTAACAGGAGGAGAAAATTCTGAATGTGTTGCAACAGCGATGGTGAATGGCACCGCAACAGCAATTCCAAGCACATTTGTACCTCGGGGAAATAATTCAGTAGGAGTAAATCCAGAGAATGGTATCGAGGAATTATATGTCTGTTTAGTGGATGCGCCAACAGTGGATGATTTACCATCACAAACCTATTCAGCAACAGGAGCGTCTGCCTGGGTGGTTTCGGTGTCCTAATATGAAAAAGATGATCATTGCATTTGGAATGGCATTAATGCTGCTACTTCCAGGAATCGCTGCCATGGGTTTAACCTCTCCTTTTTTTGGAGATTATATTGAAATGTACAAGGGAGAGAGGATGATATCTACATTTATTCTGCAGAATATGGTGGGAGATGAAGATATCACAGTCAAAGTAACAGTGACTGAAGGAAACAATATTGCGCGTATCGCAGACAAAAAAGAAATGTACAGAGTTCCTTTTGGAAGAAAGGACATTCCTGTGAATATTGAAATAACCATTCCGGAGAATGCGGAAGCAGAATATCCGGTGAAGTTTATTATTAATCAAATAGCTGATGAGGGAAAGGGGCTTTCGCTTGCGCTTGCATTGGAGAAGCGGTTCACAGTGAGAGTGCTTGATGGGGTGCGGCAAGAAACAAATCCTATTCAGACAGAGCCTGTTGCGCAGCCAGTGGTTGAAGCCCCGGCAAGACAGTATCTCAATGATCAGAATGTGAGGGTTATTGGGACGTTATTAATTGTCATCATCATTTACTTTATGTACAGGTTGGTGAAGAAGCATAAAAAAAAGTATAATTTAGTGTAAGTATAGAGAGGATGTCAAAACCTCTGAGATCCTATGGAAAGATTGTTTATTGGTATAATTGCAATTATTCTTGTTGTTCCTTTGATGAATGTATTGTATATAATGAATGAGAAAAACCAAGTGACGAGTGCTGCAATCATTGATGGGCAGGCAACGTTTGGAGAAGTAGGCTTTAGCATTACTGTGGATGGTGATGGTCCAAGCATAACAATTTACCAGCCAGAAAATATAACATATGAACATAATGAATCTATTCCCTTAGAAGCGACGTTGAATGATACTGCAAATATTTCTGCTGCGTATTATAATGTTAACAACGGCTCAAATGTTTCACTCACAATTCAAAATAATCAAATTACCACAACAATTGTAGGTCTTGATACTGAAAGTGGTTGGGGTACTCTGACCTTGTATGCAAATGATACATTAAATAATCTTGCAAGTGAGGATGTGTATATTTCTGTCAACCACTCAATTGGATTTGAAATAAACTATTCTTCATTTAATAATAGTTATTCAACACAATTGAACCTGTTAAATGAGACAGAATTGCAGAATATTTCTAACTTTACGCTTGCAATTGCTGGGTTTGGGAGTATTCTATTTAATACAAATATTAACCTAACGAATGATAATGTTATGAACGGACCAATTAACTTGGACGCTCATGTCATTATTACAGCGAATTATATTTTCATCAATGATTCTGCAATGCCAAATCTGAATGAATCTGCGAATTTGACATTGACGAATCTCACTTTTGTAAATCCAATTATTTTGTATGATGGTGTTGAATGCCCGGCAACGATTTGTGAAAAAATTTTGTATCAAGATGGAGATCTCCTTTTTACAGTGCAACATTTCTCATCATATGAAGGAAGTGAAGGAGGAGGTTCTAGTGGTGGAAGCTCTGGCGGCGGCGGAAATGGAGGAGGGGGGAGTTCAAATGCAGTAACTCAAATAATAGGAATGTTGTCATCACAAAGAATGATTCGTCTCTCAGTTGGTCAGCGAGCAGTATTTACAGTGAATATTGATAGTCAATTGTATAATCATGTGTTGACATTATTGCAGATAGATAGAAGAAATAATAATGCTGAGATAAGGCTTGATTCGCAGAATAATATACGCGATGTCTTTGATGTGGGTATGGAGAAAGTCTTTGATGTAACGCAAGATGGAAATCCTGATATCCTAATAAAAATTGTCGAAATAAGTCTCAACGAAGTAATAATTCTCTTAGACGAAGTGAGCGATAAAAAGGATGTTCCTTTGCCAGAAATACAGGAAGAAAAGCCTCAGGGTGAAGAGCAATCAATCCAAGAAGGAAAAGTGCAAGAACAGGATAGCAGTTCATTAAAGAGGAAGGAAAATAGCCGTCAGTTGGTTGTGTACATGATTGTCATGCTCCTACTTATTATCGTGGGAAGTTTAGGATGGAGAAAACACAAAAAGAGAAGAAAAAGGTTATTAAACAGGGTAAAGGATGCAGATTTGAGGCATCAGAGCAAATAACTGCGAAGCCAAAAGCTTTTAAATTTTTCTAACTTATTATGCGTTATGCCTAAAACTATTTCAAAGGATTTCCCGTTGAGTGAAATCACGCTGCGTCGGTACGAGAAGCCCTACGCAATGCCCAAGCGGGATTTGGTGCGGAAAATGTGCTTGTCCGTCGGTTTGCTCCAGCCGGGTGATTCGAGGGATGTGATTGTTGATGTGTTTAATGTGATGTTAGATAATGCCCAAAAAAAGGTATTAATGAATTCAGAAGAGATTAAGGATGAAACAATTAAGAGAAGAAAAACAGAAAAATTACCATTAAAAGGCATTGCTTCTTCAAATGTGCGTCGCCAGCTGAAGCGGTTGCGGGAGTTGCATTTGGTAGAAAAGATTAAGAATGATTATCGCATTACCGAGTTTGAGAACGTCAGCACCATTTTTGAGGATAAGATTGAGAAGTTTTATTTGGTGTCTATTCTTGAAAGGGTGCGAGAATATTTCAAGGCGTTGAAGCAGTAAGATGGTCTACGAACCGCGGGAAGACTCATTTCTCTTGCAGAAATTTGTCAAGATACATGCAAGGGGAAAAGTGCTTGATGTGGGTACTGGTTCTGGTATTCAAGCCTTGACAGCGGTAGAAAACACAAAAGACGTGACAGCAGTGGACAGTAATCCTGAAGCAGTTGCAGTTGCACGTGCAAAAGGAATACATGCGTTTGAATCAGATTTATTTAGTGCTGTGCAAGGAACGTTTGATTGTATTATCTTTAACCCCCCGTATCTTCCAAAGGAAGAGGGATATGACGAGCTTGCAATTACAGGAGGAAAATATGGGTATGAAATCTTGGAAAGGTTTTTCAAGGAGGCAAAACAGTTTCTCAATAAAGATGGAAAGATGCTGATTGTATTTAGCACGATTACAGGTGACATTGAATTTCTTTTAAGACAGCATGGCTATGTGTTTGAGAAGCTGGGTGAGGAATCTTTTTTCTTTGAAAAAGTGTTTGTATATCTCATAAAAAGGTCTGAGTAATTGAATACAAGAAGATTAGGTTATAAAGCAGGGGGTGTCTTGGCAGGAAAGGATGTTTCCGTTTTCGAGGTCTATGCGTGCGAATTTGCACTGATTTGCATTCTGGTTTATTTCAGCGTGTACATCAAGGACAATGTTTCCATCATCAGTGATTCTGAGATTGTTTGGAAATGGGGGTGTTTCAATCTTGATTTTTGGTGAGCATTCTTGTTGAAGTTTCTTTTCTATAGCACTCTTTGAAAGAATGGAAGGTATAGAATGATTAAACTTGATTTTAAAACTGTTCATAATCTGTGCATCATCAAATGCATTACCAGTGTTCCAGTCGTTGAGGAATCCGCCATTCATGTCAACAATAGTTGCCCAGTTGATGGTAAATTGATAGGTAACAAGAAATTCTATACCATCTGGGGTGGCATCTGCAGAGGAGACAGAAAAGTGGTCGTTAAAGTACTGTTCAGTAATCCCTGCCTTGGTGAAAAGTGCTGCTTTCCAAAGAGGGAGTGCGCGAATACTTTTTAATGAGTGAATTGTGGGTACTTGTTGGCCAGCAAAGTTGACGAGGCAGAAGGCAGTTTCTGGAATGCATGTTCCAGTATGATATGCATTATATCCTGTTCCGAGCATATGAGATTGGATGCAAAGCCCTTGGGTTGCATCTCCTGTAGCTATGCCTGGGGGTGATTGGCATCCTTTGGAGTACACAAACATTCCAGAAGGACATTTAAGGCAGGTTCGTTCGATGAAGCTGCTGTCGCAGTTCGCTGAAGTCATACAGACAGGATACGCAAGGGATACATAAGGATCCTGTGCGAGAGTGGCAAAGTCTTCAACAATGATGTCATTTGTTGGAACAATGTCTTTCGGAGGAATGATTCCAGGTTGCGTGCAGGCGGAGAGGAATAGGATAAAGACGAGAAAAACGAAAAGGGAAAATTTCATGAGCTTTTAAGTGCGCCAGAACTTTTTAAGGGTTTGGATGCAAAGACCAGCATATTTATAAACCATGGAAAGGCTGAGTGTTTTATACCCGTACGCACTACCTTTCAGGTAGGAGGGCTATTGAATGGATAAACAATCATTTCAAGCTGCATTGAAGGCGGCAAAGGATTCTTCGAAGAAGCGGAATTTTACGCAGTCAGTTGATCTTATTATAAATTTGAAGAATCTGAATTTGAAGAAGGAAAACGAGAACCTCAGTTTCTATTGTATGTTGCCCTATGAGCGGGGGAAGAGTGTCAAGGTTGCGGCATTAGTTGGGCCTGAACTTTCAGTGAAAGCAAAGAAAGTGTGTGATTACACAATCATAAATGATGATTTCAAGTCGTTAGAGAAAAAAGCCATTAAAAAATTAGCTGATCAGTATGATTATTTTATTGCGCAAGCAAATATCATGTCGCAGGTTGCAGGGACGTTTGGTAAGATTTTAGGTCCTCGAGGAAAAATGCCGAGTCCAAAGGCGGGTGCAGTTGTTCCTCCAGTGATTGACTTGCAGCCAGTTGTGGAAAAGTTGAAGCGCACTGTGAAGCTCGAGACGAAGAATGAGCTGACGGTAAAGACATCTGTTGGAACAGAAGTGATGGATGAAGATCAGGTTGTAGAAAATGCGCTTGTAGTGTACAATGCAGTGATGTCTCACCTTCCCCAAGAGAAGAATAATCTTAAGAGTGTAGTGCTGAAGTTAACGATGGGCAAGCCAGTGATGATTGGAGAGAAAGGAACTCCTGAAGTAAAGGATGAGAATGAAGAAAAGAAAAAGCAAGAGCCAAAGAAAGAACAAGATACTATTGTAAAGAAAGAGCCAGTGAGTGAAGAGAAGAAGGAAGTAAAAGAAAAAAAGAAACCGGTAAAAAAGCCGAGTGAGAAGAAGGCGAAGAAAAAATGACAGCGCACCCACCACACATTTCTGAGGCGAAGAGGAAGGAAGTTGCAGATATTAAGAGGCTGGTTACTGAGTATCCGGTGATGGGTGTTGTGAATCTGGAAACGCTTCCTGCGTTGATGTTGCAGAGGATGAAGAAGAATCTTCGCGATACTGTGGTGTTCAAGGTGACAAAGAAGAGGTTCATGAAGATTGCGTTTGATCAGTTGAAGGAAAAGAAGAATTTAGATCAGGTGAAAGAAAAGCTGAATGGGATTCCTATTCTCATCTTTACCAAGCAGGATCCGTTTAAGTTGTACAAGGAGATTAAGAAGTCTCGCTCTGCAGCTCCGGCAAAGCCAGGACAGAAGGCGCCGAATGATTTGCTGATGCCTGCAGGTCCAACGCCATTTACTCCCGGTCCGATGATTGGGGAATTAGGGCAACTAGGTATTAAGACAGAGGTGAAGGAAGGAAAGATTCACGTTCGTGAAGAAAAAGTGTTAGTGAAAGAAGGAGAAATCATCACAAAAAAGGTTGCCGAGTTGCTGACCAAGTTGGGCATAGAGCCAATGATTATAGGATTAAATGTCGTGCTCACGTATCATGATGGGGAAATCCTGTTCAAGGATGTGCTTGATATTGATGAGGATGCATATCTGCAGCAAATCAAGGAGGCGCACGCAACGTCTGTTGCGCTTGCAATGTATCTAGGAATTATAAACACAGATACAGCGAAGCTATTGGTGCAGAAGGCATTCAGAGAGTCCAAGGCGCTTGCAGAGAAGGCGAATATTACTACATCAGAAACGATAGGGAAGAAGCTTGCCGAAGCTGAAGTAATCGCTGAGGCGTTGCAAGGGAAAGTTCCGGAAGTTCCTGCAGAAGCAAAGGTCATGCAGGTTCAGGAAAATGCAGCAGTGCAATCTCAAGAAACGCGTGAGCCTGCACAAATGGAAGAAAAGAGAGTGGAAGAAAGAGTGTCTCAGGTGAAGCCAGTGCATGTTGCTCCGCAAAAGCAGGATGTTGTTGTTGAAGACAAGCAACCTATTCAGGAATCAGATATGGAAAGAGCAGAAAAGTTTTTAAAAGGGCTTACTGAAAAAGCTGTGAAAGTAGAAGGGTCAAGGCAGGTGCAGCCAAGGGCTCAGCAGGACTTTGACGTTACTAAATTCATTAATCAGGCAAAAGATAAAAAGAGTAGGGGAGAACTCTAAAAAGAATCTGGAGGTTGTCACGATGGAACTCGTATACGCAAGCATGTTGTTGCACAAGGCAAAGAAGGAGATTACAGAGGAGAATCTCAAGAAGATTATGAATGCTGTAGGTATTCAGAAAAGTGATGGTGAGATTAAGGCGACAGTCGCAGCATTAAGCGGCGTTGATATTGACGCAGCAATTAAAGAGGCTGCAAGTGCGGCAGTGGTTGCTGCTCCGGCAGTTGGCGGAGGCGCTGCAGAAGGAAAGAAAGAAGAGAAGAAGAAAGAGGAAGAGAAGAAGAGCGCAGATGCTGCTGCAGCAGGGCTTGGAGCGTTATTCGGCTGAAGCCTTTTTTTCTTTTTTTTTGTGAAGAGCAATAGATTTTTATAGAGGTATTCCTCAAAAGAGAAGGAATGGGTGGTGCGAGATATGGAAGAAACACAAGGGATACTCGACCTGAAAAAAGATATTTCTGGATTAAAGTCAGAGCTTTCTGAAGTGCATGAAGAGAAAGAGTCGAAGTTGAAGAAGGCAAAAGAGTTGAATGGTGAAGTTGCTTCTCTCGTGAGAGAATTAAAAGAAGTAAAAAGGCAGCTGGACAAGGCGAAAACAGGTATTGATGAGGCCAGAAAGAAGCGTGATGCAACTAATCTTGAGTCAAAAAATCTTGTGCAGGAATTGAGGAAGCTGCGCGAGGAGAGTAAGGCATTAGTGAGCAAGGCGAAGATGAAGGTGTCTCCTGAAGGAATAAAGAAGAAGATTGCGTCTTTGGAGTTGTCTGTGGAAACATCAGGGATGTCTTTTGAGAAGGAAAAAAAAGTGATGGGGCAGATTAAGCAGTTGAAAAGGGTGATGAAGGAAAATGAGGCTGTGATGCAGGCAAGTGAGCATCTTGATTCCTTATCAAAATTGTTTGATGAGAAGAAGGATATGGGAAACAAGTATCATATGCAGTGGAAGGAGGAAATGAAGAAGAATAGGGATAATGTGAAGAAGTTTCGGGAGTTGGTGCAGAAAATTAATAAGTTGAGAACTGAGAACAAGGAGGCGTTTGGAGAGTTTGTGAATCTGAAGAAGTCATTTTCAGAGAAGCATGAGCAGTTGAGAAATAAGCTGGGTGAGGCTGCGGAAAGAACGCGGCAATCGCATCATCTGAAGCAGCAGAAATTTGAGGGGAGGAAGGCGAGGGAAGAGCAGCTGATAAAGCAGAAGGAGCTGGCTGTCGAGCAGAAGTTAAGGGAGAAGAAGAAGTTGACGACGCGTGATTTGCTCGTGTTTCAGAAGAGATAAACTTTTTCTTATGCGCGTTTGTGAAGCGTCTGAAAGTCGCTGTAGAACGGGATTGTCTTGATGTGAAACAGCCAGGTGAGTAATATCCATATACCAACAACATACACACTCGAAAGGATTTTCCAGAAGAGTAAGTGGAGCTGTTGGAAATAGTTGATGTTCTTGGTGAGGAGAAGGTAGATCAATACTTCTATTCTGATGAGGTTTCCTATCAAAATCAGTAAACTTCCAAGGAGGAAGATGGCTATTCCTTTCTTTAAAGAAATATCTTTGGTGAGGAGGATGAGGAGTGCGAGGAGGAGGTAGGCGGATGCTGCGATGCATGCGGGGATAAATTCAATAGGGGTTGTTCCAGCAGTTAGAATCTTCCCGTGAAGTGTTGTGTCGGTGAAGAGGGAAAGGAAAAATGCTGCAGGGTAAATGGTGAGTGGTGTAAAAATGAGGGAAAAGAGGTTTTGGGATGCGGATAAAACAACTGCAAAAGCAAGGCGGAGAAAGAGGAGAGAGTTCTGTTGCATATATCTTGGAGTGATAAGAAGATATATAAAGTTATACTTATAACCGCGAAAAGAATGAACATTAGGAGAAAATTTGTCTTGGGGTTGACGCTGATTACTTTTTTTGTGATACTGAATGGTGTGATGGGGATTGTGTCAACAAAGATTATTAATCAGAATTTGAATGTGGTGACAAGGGTTTCAACGCCGACGATTGAAACGGTAAATGATCTGATTATTTTTGTCTGGCAGAACACGGCAATCATTCAGGCATTTGCAGGTTCTGAGGATCCGGGTGAGCTTGCGGAGTTGAAGGGGCAGTTCAAAAATTTGAATCACGAGTTTGAGAAGGCAAAAACAATTGCTTTGAATCTTGCAAGTGATGAAGATGCAAGGAATAAGATTGGGATTGCAACAGAAAATTATGGGAAGTTTAAGCAGGGTGCAGAGCAGATATTTGCGGTGCACGAGAAGGAATTGCAGGCGGGTGCTGAAGATGAACGGCAGCAGTTAAAAGAGGAAGTTGAAGAGTTGACAAAGAATGCGGTGAAGCATGCGAAGGATGCTGTTGAGCCGTTAAATGAGGTGGAGATTAGGGCATATATTGCAAACAAGGTGGCGAGTGATCAGTCTCACGGTGCAGTCCAGAGAACTGTTCTTTTGCTCACATTTATGATATTAATTAGTGTGGGGTGTGCATTAGGTATTGTTGTGTATCTTTCGCAGTCTATTATTCATCCGATTAACAGGCTTGCGGATGCTGCAACGAAGGTGAGTGAAGGTAATTTTGAGGTGAAGGTTGCAGAGCGAAAGGAGAATGATGAACTGGCAAATCTGGTGATCATTTTTAATAAGATGGTGGAAAGTTTGAAGAATCTGCTTCGAGAGAGTCCGCATTTGAAGCAGTATGTGGATTTGTCTCCAAAGAAGCAGGCTGTGCGGGTTGTTGAGTATCCTCTGATGCCGCGAACAAGTTATTTGGTGAAAGATGCGTCGCCAAAGCGAGCCTATAGTATAATAGCGAATCGAATAGCAAAAGGATCACAAGGATTGTGTATTTCAAGGGAAGTGGGGGAAAATTTGAGGAAAGTCTATGGGTTGCCAGAAATGGAATTTATTCTCTTGTCTGATGTGAAGGTGAAGGATAAGGTAGTCACATCGAACCTGCAGCAGCTGAAAAAGCTGGTGGTTGATTTTATGGAGAAGAAGGACAGCGCAATCATTCTTCTGGATAGGATTGATTATCTCATTTCAAAATATGGGTTTGGGAACGTGTTGGCCTTTGTAACGGAAATGAATGATATGGTGATGATGAAAAATGCTATTTTGCTTATTCCTGTGGATCCGAGTTTTATGAATCCGAGGAATCTTTCCTTTTTGGAGAAGGAGCTGAAAGAAGTACCTCTGCCTCAAACTCAAGAAGCCTTGGCTCCTGAGCTGGAAAAGCTCCTGGCTTTTGTCAAGAACAGGCAAGTGTTTGGAAAGCTTGCATCATTTAAGGACATTGGAAAGGAGTTTGGGATTACTGCTCCAACGACTTTGAAAAGGGTGAAGGAATTGGAGGAAAAGGGGTATATTGAGGTCAGTAAAGAGGGGAGGAATAAGCTGATAAAGGCTATAGGATAGGTCCAAAAATAGTAAAAGGGTAAACAGGTAAAATTTTTTAACTATTTTTAACTATTTTTTGGGTGTTTTTTACAGTATATTTATAAAGAACTATGATTATTAGTTAGTAATCTTGCACCGAAAACCTCCGTTTGCAACTTAGGCAAAATTTGGACTGAGCAAAAAAACACCCTGTCCTTCCGGTAACTCGGAAGGGCACTTCTTTTCCGCTCAGTTCATGTTTCTTTATGCATAGGGTGAAGAGTCTTGCCAGGATAGCCTATGATCTTTCAAGGATGTGTTCTTTGTGGTAGAATAAGCTTCTTGCAAACCAATAAAGAGCATACAGTTCAAAGGCAAAGGGGAAATAGCCAAGATAGCCGATGACGGGCATTTCAAAGATTTTGAAGAACCCAAGGAAGGGAATGTCATACACCCATTTTCTGATGGCCCAGTAGTTCCAGAATTCCCAGAGGAATCCGCAGAAGATGCCTGCAAGGAGCAAGGTGATGGGGATTGCTAATTTCCGATCTTTGAGGTGCTGGATAATAGAAGGTTGGTGGTGAAGGTAATTAATAGGGTCTAAGATGAGGAAGAAGCTGAGCCAGACAAGAGGATAGGTGAAGCTGGGGAAGAAGAATGGTAAGATGAGGGCTGCAACCCCTAGTTCCATCATGATATGGATGAATCGGGTGGAGATGCGGTATTTTTTCTTCAAGGTGATTGCATCAAAGAGGTGAAATGTGCGGAAGAGTTCTGCTGTTTCCATGACTGCTGGCAGCACAGTGGCAAAGGAAATGTTTCGCATGAGCAATGAGGCAATGCGGGACATGGATGTGGTGCTGGTGTAGGTCCAGTTGTTCACTGCAAGGTTCATCAGTTCAAAGATCCACCAGACGCCTGCGGAGAGGAGGGCCATGCCGATGAATGTAGAGAGACGATTGCTGATGAGCGAATTTCGTTTGAGCTTGTAGATGAGAGCATCAATGATGAGAATATATCCAATCCAGACGAGCGGGAAATACCAGTTTGCAAGCGGTTGAATTTTGAGGAAGAAGTTGAGCTCCACGAAAAAGATGAGGAGGATGCCGAGAATGCCATACCATCGAAACATGAAAAGAAAAAGGAGGTGCATTTATTTAAATCTTTGGAGATTCTGTTCTGATGGGGGAGTAAGGACAAATCTTTATTAAGAGATCAGCATCCCGAAAGGGGATGAAAAGGGGAGAAGGAAAGACTGTTGTGCTGATCTTGTTGCTCGGCTTGCTTATTTTTATCAGTTTGATTGCGGATCGGCAGCTCGTGGCAAAAATTGTGGGTGCGCGTTCGTTGATAGCGGACTTTTACTTTATTGAGTTTTCGTTGATCTTCACAAAGTTGTTCATTGTGGGAGCAGTGTCTGTTTTTTTGTTGAGTAAGCCAAGATATTTGGTGCCGTGGTGGGTGGGTGCATTTGTGACAATGGTCATTGGATACTGGTTGAAGACAGTTGTGGAGAGGCCACGGCCGTTTATGGAATTTAGTGATATTGTTGCATTGGTTGCCAAGTCTGGCTTTTCGTTTCCGAGTGTGACCACAGCAGTGGCGTTTGCAGCTCTTCCTATTATTAAGCACCAGTATAAAGGAACAATTTTTGGATTCTGGGTGGTTTTTGCGGTGTTAGTGGCTTTTTCTCGGGTTTATATGGGGATACATTATGTGAGTGACGTGCTTGCAGGTGCATTGCTCGGCTTGCTTATCGGAAAGATAGCTTTATTAACGTTCGAGTCTTTTGTAGAGAAGAAGTAATTGGGTGGATATTCTAGTTAGTGTGTTTGGTGAATCATAATAGCAAGATTTACCACAATCTTTATAAAATGATTATCACTATTGAATGGCAACAAATAGGATTTGTAGAATGAAAGGAAAGAAGCTTGGAGTGATGGGGGTTATCTGGATTATTCTGTGCACAGCAATTGCTCTTGCGCAAGCAAGTGGCAATTTGAACGTAATAGAGCCTGAAATTAGTATAGTGGTGTCGCAGGGAGAATTAGAAACAGTTTCTTTTACAGTAATGAACACAGGAGCAAATCCGATTAACAGTCTTTCGTTCACCAATAATCTTGATTTAATTGATAATGATGGTGATACCATTACCTTAACGTTTAATGGTCCTTCAAGTCCTATTCAGCCAGGAGCATCTGCACAAGTGTCTATTGATATTGATGTGGATCCAGATATGGACTTTGAAACATACAGCGGCACGGTGACAGTAACAGATCCGGATTCAGGAGCGCAGGATACCTTTGAGTTGTCTATTGAGGTGCAGGTGGATGTGTGTGATTTTGGGCAAGTGGGAAATGATTTGCAGATAACTATTGAGGATCCTGATGCAAATGAGGAGTTTGAGCCAGGTGATGAGATTACAGTGGATGTGAAAGTGGATAATGTGGGCAATGATGATATTCGCACGCAAGTGGAGGCCTTTCTCTTTAGTGATAAAAGGGAAGTAACTGATGCGTCTTCTGATTCAAGAAATCTTGAGGATGGAGAGGAAGAGGACTTCACGTTGTCCTTAGACATTCCTCTGGATGCAAATAGGGTGAGTGAGGATGATGAGTTTTTGCTTGTTGTCAAGGCGTTTGATGATGACAATGAGGGTTTAAATTGTGTGCAAGAGGCAGTGCGGTTGAACATCGAGTTAAAGTCAAAAAAATTGGTGTTTAAGGAAGAGAGCACGAAGTTTTTGCCTGCAGAGGCGAGTTGTGGGGATAGCGTTGTTGCAAACGTGAACGTGTTTAATGTGGGCAGCGATGATTTGGAGAATGTTGTCCTGACCCTCCAAAACAGCCAGCTAAAAATATCAAAGAAATCAGGGGTCTTTTCTGTGGAAGCCTTTGATTCTGAAGAAGATAATCAGGAATCAAAGCAGTTCGCTTTGGATGTTCCTCTGGATGCAAAGCCAGGATCCTATAGTTTTGTGGTGCGCGCGGATTACAGTGGGGGTTCTATTACAACAAACATCCCATTGCGGATTAACTCTTGCCAAAACACGCCTGTATTAGTAGAGCGTGGAGAAGAAGTTGGTATAGCAAGACCAGTGAATGGGCAAGTGATAGGAAAGCAGGGAAAAGTGGTTCCTATTGCAGTGCAGGTGGAGAATACAGAGGCAACAAAAGTCAGCTTTGTGGTTGCCATCACGAATATTGACGAGATTGGAGAATCAGTGAATGAAGTGGTTACAGTAAACCCTGGAGAAGCAAAAACGGTCTTTGTGAATGTGGATATTGCGAATAATGCTCCTCTCGGAATTCATTCAGGGGTTATTGAATTGCAGGTAAACGGTATTACCACAGCAACGAATACGGTTGCGATTGAGGTTGCAGCCTCTGGAGTACAGCCAGCTGCTACTGGATCATTGATAGATGTCATTCCATTGCCTGTCATAATCGTGCTGATGCTCTTGGTAGGAATAGGAATATTCCTAGTTGCTGGAATACTACTATCAACAAACAGGAATCAAGACCAATAGTTTTAAATATAGCTAATACACCACAACCTTTATATATGCGTTATAACTACGCAATAGCAACAAACATTAATCATAATTTGGGGGTAATAATAATGAAGAACAAGCTTTCATTGCTCGGGATGTGTGTGTTACTCTTAACACTCCTCTCTTCAGTTGCAGTGTTTGCCCAGACTCCAACAGTAACTGCGCAAGACATTGTGATTGGAAGCAACAACCAAGATGCATCAAATCCAAACGATGATGATGGTCCAGTGGTTGTGCAAAGATCAGGTTCAATTACATTTACAAACACAGGAACAACTCCTGTCGTTGTTACATTATCAGGAGCAAATCAAGGAGTTACTCTTCTTGATGCAAAATATACATTAAACAGAGCTCTTTCTTTCACAAGTAATATTCAGGCAATTGAAAACTTGTTAGAAGGAAACGCAAACTTGCTCGTTGTTGAAACGCCAGTAACAAGTATTCCTGTTCTAGCGCAAGTAGGAACAATTCCAGGAACAGCAACGCTGAACTTCGAAACAATGATTCCAGCAAGCTTGGATGCTGTAAACAACAACCTTGAAGAGCAGGCATTTGACGTCTTTAAATTCACATTCCTTGCAGGAACAACTCCTCTTGATGTGAAAGTGCAAATGCAGCGTGAAAACTTGCTTGTCATTGATGATTCTGACATCGAAATTGACTCAAGACGAAGAGAAGACATTGATGACGCTGATGATGTTGAAGATATTCAACCAGGCGCAAATGTCAAGATCGAAATGAAGATCAGAAATGAATACAATGATGACTCTGATGTTGATGTTGAAGATGTTGACTTAGAAATTGAATGTGAGAACGAAGATGACTTTGATATTGATGACAACAGCCTCGATCTCGGCGATATCGCAGCAGACAGCGAGGAAACAGACGCATTCAGCATTGACGTTGAAAAAGACGCTGAAGATGGTGATTCAACCTGTGATGTAAAGACTGTAGGCACTGATGAGAACGGTGCACGCATGGGTCAGGGTTTCAGCTTCACGCTTGAAATTACCAGAGAAACGCACGATATTCAAATTACCTCAATCACGCCAAATCCAGGCATCATCACCTGTGATGATAATACTCTGGAATTAACTATTGGCCTCTTGAACATCGGAAAGTCCGATGAAGATGAAGTGGCAGTTGAAGTGTCTATTCAAGACTTCAACAAGGTTGAGCGAAGATCAAACAAGGAACTTGATGAAGATGATGAAGACCTTGAAGTCTTCAGCATTGAAATCCCGTCAACCTTGACGCGATCACCTATTCCAGTGTCAGTGAAGAGCTTTTATGATAACATCAAAGTGGCTGACACAGAATTGCTCTTAATTGAGAATGAGTGCATTCAAGAAGAAGAGCCAGAACCTTCTGAGCCAGGAACAAAGCAGCCTCCAGCAATGGCAGCTGGCTTGATCTTGAGCGAAGACACTATAGATGTCACTCCAGGTGCATCTGGAAATGTCGCTGTGCAAGTGACAAACAATGAAAACACCAGAATGACATTTGAGTTGTCCTTGGATGTGTCCGAATTTGGAACAGCATCTGCAGCAAAGGAAATTACCTTGCAGCCAGGGCAAACCGCAAGCATCTTCCTGAACTTTAAGGCAAAGGAAGAGACAGGTTCCTTCACAGGAGCAGTCGAGCTTCGGACAAACAACCAGATTGTCGAGACAAAGACATTCACTGCAGAAGTGAAGAAAGACTCAACAAAGACTGGTGCAGGATTTAACCTTGGCGGAGATTCCACAAGAGTCTTCTGGATTATTGCAGACATCATCTTGGTGATTGTCGCAATTTTCTTCATCAGACTCATCTTCACTGCTGGCGGAAAGAAAAAGTCTGGCAAGAAGATGTCTGACATGGAAGCAGAAGCCATGCGCGCTGCGAACAAGAAGGGTAAGAAAAGTCCTGTCTACAGGAACTTCTAATCCTTTTCTTTTTTTTATTTTCGTTTTCTTTCATTTTTTCTTTTCTAGAATGAACTCTATTGGGTGAGCAAATCTTTTTATAGAGCAAAGAGCTTTCTATACATAATGAAAAAAAGAGGAATAACAAATAGCGAGTACGCGCCTATTCTAGTGCGATGGGGAATCGCGCTTGTCTTTCTCTGGTTTGGAATAAATCAAATCATCAATCCAGACATGTTTCTCGGCTGGATGCACGTCAACATGCAATTCGTTCAAGAAAATGAGATAGTGCTTATTATGATCCATGGCGTAGGAGAGCTTATACTGGGAACGCTGTTAATACTAGGATTATGGACAAGGGTTGTTGCAACACTGCTTGCCATCAATTTGCTTGGGATAACAGTAAATCTAGGCTATAATGACATTGCTGTGCGGGATGTCGGCTTGCTACTCGCAACAGTTGCTATTATGATGCATGGTCCAGATAGGTGGTGTCTGGATAGTAAAAAGAAGGACTAGAAAGTACATCCTTTTTTTGAAATTATACATTCTGAAAACCTTTTTAAAGTGTATTCAAAAGAGAAATTCTATGATCGCAGAACCAAGTCTTGAAGGAAGAATTGTTGTTGCGGAAGTAAGTAGAAACACCAATGATGGGCATTGCGTTGCAAATATAGGTGGAGATTGTAATACGATAGCAGAGGTGCATGGTATTCCCATGAGAGGAGCAGGTATAAATCCTCATGATAGGATGCTTATTTATGCGCGACCCAATACTCATAAAACCCTTAATTTTGGGAAAATGCAAAGAACAAGAACAATTGATTCATATTTTGCTTCTTTTATGACAAGAGAAATTCCTCCAGGAGTTGAAGTAATACATCCAAGTGAAGCAGTTTTGTTTGGTCGCCTTGACACAAAAACAGAAGAAGGAGAGGTAGTGTTACCAGACAGAGAAGCATTGCGAAGAATGTACAGTCATCGCTTCATGATCTTTTTGTATCTGTGCCAAGAGAATGATAGAAGGAGGAGAGGAAGAAAGAGAGTGCAGGGAATAAAGGGATTAGTGCACAAAGATCATGAGGATATTAATTATATTACAAGTATAGGGTGTCCAAGAATCGCAATTGGTGATGTGATAAGTCGATTTTTTGAAACGAATCAGTTTCGGTTTGTGGATGATTTGCGTGTCGTTCTCTTTGATGGTGCGATTGATCGGACTGATGTTGCAGAAGGCATCACGCAGTATGGAAAAATGCCAATAGGTATGGAAAGTATGATTCCGCAAAGTACAAGAAAAGTAATATAAAAAAGAGGAATGCACTGGATTCCTCAACAGAAATTTATGCAGCATTTTGCAGTTCAGTAAGATACCTTTCCTTGTCCCAGCCTTCAGTTGATTTCAAAGTCTGTGTTCCATTCTTGACAATCACTTTGGTGTGCTGGTATACAACATTGAACTCTTCTGCAAGAGCTTCTTCTGCATTATCAGTGTCAGAGTCTTTGTAGTTCACGCGGAATCCGATGACAGTTGGTTCATCAAGTTCGTTGAACGCTGCAAGAGTGTCTTGTTGTTCTCGCCTGCAGATAGGGCACCAATCCGCGTAGAAGTACAGGAGAATGGTTTTTCCTGCAGTGAGCGCAGTTTGGTAAGCGTCCTCTGTGAACTCTATGTATTGTGTTGTTGTTCCTGCAAGAACGTTTCCTGCGGAGGGTGGTGCTTCTTTTTTCATATTCTCTGCTGTCTTTGTCTCTTCTAGTGTATCATCATTGCTTGGAAGTGTCTGGTCTTGCACTTGCGCTGGTTTCGTGCACGCAGACAGAAAAAGTCCAAGGATGATGACAAGGACTACAAAAGCTTTTTTCATAGGAATCCTCCTTTTATGGGTTGAAAGCGCCGGATAGGATTTGAACCTATGTAAAACCGCTCTGCAGGCGGTCCCCTAGCCGCTCGGGACACCGGCGCATCACAGAAAACAATGCAAAGGCCTCTTTTAAAACCTTTTCTTTAAAAGAACAAGAAGCAGGCTTCCTTGTCTTTTGCAAGGGAGTTTATGTATTTGACAAAAAAGCGGGTGTTTTCTGGAAGGGAAAAGAGGAAGAGGCTGTTTTTTCGAGGCATTTTTCTGAACAGTTCAGTATTGTTGCAGATGAAGCTGATGTATCCTCCAAAGGCTTCTTTCCAGGTGTCGCTGAAGTCGAGGATGCCTGTAAAGGGGCCTGGGAGAGAAGTGTCATGCAGCAATGTGTAGTCTCCTTTAGTGAAGCGGAGGAGAAGAGGGTGTAAAGAAACAGGATTTTTTGTAAGAGAGGTGAGGAGTGATTGAAATCCTGGTGAGTGGAGAAAAGAAGTGATGGGTTTTGGAATGGCAAGGAGTGTGTACGCATGCAACCCGAGAGAGAATGATGGCGTTTCTTTCGCTTCATGAATGGAATGGTGAAACAGGGCAAATTGGTCAGTGGTGAAAAAGTCTGGAAGCTCAAGGAATCCTTGTGTTGTCAGTTCGTTGCGCAGGGTTGCTGCGGAAAAGAGATTAGTGTCCATGAAACCACCCGGTAATGGTGAAGCGTTTCTTTGGTGTGAGGATCTCTCTCATTTGGTGGAATGAGCTTTTGGAAACATCAAACAAGAGAAGGGAGTTTTCTGTAGGGAGGTACGATCGTGCTACTGTTTGAGTTGTTGAGTCAAAGAAGTCGAGTTGTCCGCCGTCGGACGCGGTGAAATTTGACAAATAGTAAATGTACGCAATTTTTCTGGTGCTGTCTTCTTCAGTGACATGGTCGTCATGGGGCAAAAGGTAGTCGGTGTGTGTATAGAGAAATCCGCTGATGTCTGGTGAGGGATTGATTTTTTTCCCGGTGATCTGCATGATAAGCTGGAGAAGCTCAGGTGAGGTCCAGAAAGAACAAAATGATTTGATGAACGTATTCTGTGATGTGTACAAGCTTTGTGTTTGCCTAAATTGGTAGAGGTCTGAATTGTAAAAAGTAAATGATTCTTTTTTCAGCGCCTTGGAGAGCTTGGTGAACATGTGCTGTGTAAGAAAATGAGGGAGGATGATGTGTGGAAAAGGGAGTGCTGATAAAAAGGAGTGAGGGTATGAAGAATCATGAAGGTGATGAGAGGATATCCATTGGTGCATAGCAAATAAAAAAGGGAGATGAATTAAAAAACTATTGGTTGGAGAAAAAAGTTGTTCATGGTATTAAACAGCTCGTCATTGATAGAAGATAATGAAGAGCGGGCCCGGCAGGATTTGAACCTGCGACCTTCTGCTTAGAAGGCAGACGCTCTATCCAGCCTGAGCTACGGGCCCATGAGATTTTTCTCTTGTCTTGTGTCTTATAAACATTGTTGTCTTTCCTTGTGAAGAGAGGAGCAAACGTTTTTATACCTTCAAGAGTAAGCATTTTTCTTATGGAAGACTTGAAGAAGCTGGAGCAGAAATGGCAGAAGCGTTGGAAAGAAAGCAAGATCTTCGAGCCGAAGGTGGATAGGAAAAAGAAGAAGTTTTACGCGCATTTCACGTATCCGTATGTGAATGCGTATGCGCACCTCGGTCATTTCTATACACTAATGAAGGCTGAAGTGATGGCACGATTCAAGCGTCACCAAGGGTATAATGTCTTGCTTCCACAGGGCTGGCACGCAACAGGTTCTCCGTTGATTAGTGCAGCGCAAAGAGTGAAGGAGAGGGAGGAAAAGCAGATTAAAATCTTGAAGGATATGGGTGTTCCAGAGTCTGAGCTTTCAAAGTTTGAAGATCCTGCATACTGGATTACGTTTTTCAAGCCAAAGTTTAAGGAAGATTTTCTGCATATGGGCATTTCGACAGATTGGCGTCGGGAATACTTTACAACATCTTTGAATCCGCACTATGACAAGTTCATTCGGTGGCAGTTTACGAAGTTGAAAGAAAAGGAGTATGTGGTGAAGGGAAAATTTCCAGTGGTGTGGTGTCAAAAAGAGAATAATCCTGTCGGTGATCATGATCGGATTGAGGGTGAAGGTGAAACGCCGCAAGAGTTCACATTGTTAAAATTTAAATGGAATGATGCATTTTTGGTTGCAGCAACCTTGCGCCCAGAGACAGTGTTCGGGCAGACAAATGTGTGGGTTGATGCTGAAGGAGAGTATGTGAAAGCGCAAGTGAATGAAGAAGTGTGGATCATGAGCAGACAATGTGCAGAAAAATTAAAGGAACAGGAAAAAAAGTGTGCAATCCTTTCCTCAATAAAAGGCAGTGAGTTGCTGGGAAAAATGATTGTGGAGCAATTTACAAAGAAGGAATTGGTGGTTCTTCCGTCTCTTTTTTGTGATCCTGAAAAAGGCACAGGTATTGTGACATCTGTGCCGTCTGACGCTCCTGATGATTATGTGGGGCTGCGTGATATTCAGGAAGATGCGGCAGTGTGCAAGCAATACAAGCTTGATCAGGATATGGTGCGAAAGATAAAGCCTATTCCGATTATCATATCTGGAAATTTGGGCGAGCTTCCTGCAGTGACTGTTGTGCAGCGAATGGGCATCAAGAATCAGAAGGAGAGAAAAAAATTAGATGCTGCAAAAAAGGAAGTGTATGCGAGGGGATTTTATGAGGGAGTGATGAACAAGAGTTGCGGAAAGTTTGCTGGCATGAAGGTTGAAGATGCAAAGGAAGCAATAAAGAAGGAGATGCGTGCAAAGGGTGTTGCTGATGTGTTGTATGAGCTGTCTGGAAAAGTAGTGTGCAGGTGTTTAACGCCAAGCATTGTGAAGATTGTTGCAGATCAGTGGTTTATTGCATATGGCAATCCAGAGTGGAAGAAGAAAGCGCATCAGGCCTTGAAAAAGCTGAAGATTTTTCCAGAATCGTTTCGGCAGCAATTTACCTACACAATTGATTGGCTGCGGGATTGGGCGTGTACGCGGGAGCACGGCTTGGGAACACAATTGCCCTGGGATGAAAAGTGGCTGATTGAATCATTGTCAGACAGTACTATTTACTTGGCATTTGATACGATTGCGCATCTCGTGCAGAAGGGTGATCCGAAAAAGATTAATGATGCAGCATTTGATTACATTTTTTTGGGAAAGGGAAAAAAGCCTGCAATAAAAGATATTGAAAAGATGCGGGAAGAGTTTTCCTATTGGTATCCGTTTGATTTTAACGTGTCAGGAAAGGATTTGGTGCAGAATCATTTAACATTTGCGTTGTTTAATCATGCAGGAGTTTTTCCAGAGAGGTATTGGCCTGCCGGCTACGGCTTAAACGGATGGGTGATGGTGAATGGGGAGAAGATGAGCAAGAGCAAGGGTAATTTCTTGTTGATGCGTGATGTGGGCATGCGCTATGGTGCGGATGCGTCGCGGTTGAGTGTGGTGATGGCTGGAGAGGGTGCTGATGATGCAAATTGGAGCACGTCGTTGCCAGAAACTGTTGGAAAAAGAATAGAGGCATGGTATGAGATGTGCATGAAATATTATAACAAAGGAGTGAAAGAAAAGCACATTATTGATGTGTGGGTGGAATGGAAGATTGCGGAAGGGGTCAAGCAAGTGTCTGCATTGATGGAGCAGGCCATGTTCCGCAGTGCCTTGTCAGTTGCGTTTTATGATGTGCAAAAGGTGATGCAGTGGTATGTGCGAAGAACAAATGGTCATCCAAATAAGAGGGTGATGAATGAGCTTATCGAAACGCAGGTGGTGTTGCTTGCGCCGTTTATTCCTCATATATGTGAAGAGCTTTGGGAAAAGATGGGAAAAAAGATATGTGTGTCTCTTGCTGCGTGGCCAAAAGCGAAAAGGGTTGTGTACAAGGGAAATGAAGATGTGATAAGCAATGTGCTTATGGATATGCGAAAAGTGATGCAGCTTGTAAAGTTTACGCCAAAGCGAGTCTTCATGTATGTGATGCCTCAGGAGAAGAAGGATGTGGAAGATGCAAAAAGTTTTTTGGAGAATGAAATTGGATTAGAGGTAAAAGTGTACGCGGTGAATGAAAAAGGCAGATATGATCCTCAGGAGAAGGCGAAAAAAGCGAAGCCAGGAAAGCCTGCCTTGTTTGTTGAGTAATTAAGGGAAGTATTTTCGAAGTAATGTTTCAAGGTGATCTTGATCTGTTGTATCAAAAGTTGCTGCATCTACTGGGTCAATGCTTGAGTCAATATCAAGCACTGCGATGAGTCTTCCTTTTCCTCCTTGGCTGAAGACAGGGACAACAATTTCAGAGCTTGCTTTCGTGCTGCAGTGAATAATGCCTTCAACGGTCTTTCCTCGTGTTTTGTGTGCTGCTGCATCATCAGGAGTCCACGCTTGAGTGTTAGGGATGATGACTGTTTTCTGGTTTCGTGCTGCGTATCCGCAGGCTCCTTTGAGGAAGGGAATGATGCTGCATCCATGTCCATTGTGATCTGCATCGCTTGCGTGTGGGCCGAGAGTGAGATAATGTTCTCCCATCCATTTTCCTTCAGGCACTAATCCTTTTGCCATGTTGTAAAAGCCAACCCAGAAGTGGTACGCAAGGCCAAATTCCTGCCGAAGGTAGCGGGAGAGTTGCATTTCGGTTGTGGTGAAGGGTAATAAAGGTAATCCAAATGCGTTTCTGCTAGAAGAGAATTCTGCATCCATCGCTTCTTGGACGCGCAGAAAGCGCTCTACTTTTTGTTCGGTTGTATAGAAGGGTGATGGCATAAGGTAATTTTTCAAAACAGCCTTTATAAAAATTGTGTTACTGGGAGCTGACTATGCAAATAAATAAGATATGCTGTCTTGATCGCCACAAAAATTTGAAAAATGATGCAGAGAACAGGTGAGAGAAACATTTATAATAGGTCCTGTGTATAAAGAGAAGAAGGGGGTTTCAGAAATGGAAAAAGTAGAACAATACAGAAAGGCTATTGCAGAGATGCAGGAGCGGATGAATAAGGTTGATGGTATTATTCCGCGCATGGCGACAGTTGCTGCAGTCTTGAAGCAAACGTTTGATCACTTTATTTGGGTGGGGTTTTATTTCGCTGAGGATAGTGAGATGATTGTTGGTCCATATCAGGGCCTTGCGGCATGCCCAAACATTTCGTATGAGGGAGTGTGTGGTGCTGCGATGAAGAGAAAAAACACAGTGATTGTCCCAAATGTGCATAAGTTTCCTGGTCACATTGTGTGTGATCCTAATTCGAACTCAGAAATCACTGTTCCGTTGTTTGATCCGGACAAGCATCTAATTGGAGTGCTGGATATTGACAGTGAGAATTATGAGGCGTTTGATGAGGTGGACAAGAAATATTTGGAGATGATTATTCCTATCTTGTTTGAAAAAGAATAACCAAGGAGTGAATGAAACATGGAATCATCTATAGTTTTGAAGGAAAAAGTGGATTTTCATAAGACGTGGTTTACCGCGTCCATAGGGCTAATTATTGCATCAACGTTAGGATCATGGATTGCCAGTGATACACTTGCAAAGTCTTCATTGTTGGTGATAACATTGTTATTCACGTGTGCATTCTTCATCTTTTTCAGCTTTTATGCAATGCGATACCGAGAGCTGATTGACGCGTTGCGAGACGAGTAAAGCTTATTCGACGACTGTCACTTTGGTAATAAGGACTAGAGTTACTGGTCTGTCTTGTTGATTTGTCTGTATATTTCCAATGTCGTCAAGCACGTCTTCTCCTTCGATGAGTTCTCCAAAGATTGCGTGTTTGTTGTCCAGCCAGGATGTGGGGGCAAGGGTGATGAAGAATTGGCTTCCGCCAGTGTTTGGTCCGCTGTTTGCCATGCTGAGGAGTCCTTTTTTGGTGTGACTGAGTGAAGGGATAAACTCATCTTTGATGGTGTATCCTGGTCCTCCAGTTCCCCATCGTGCGTGTTGTGTGTCATCCTTGGTGAGCGGGTCTCCGCTTTGGATCATGAAATCTTTGATGATGCGGTGGAATTGTTGGTTGTCGTAGAATCCTTCTTTGATTAACTTCTTGAAGTTTCCTGCAGTTTCGGGAACAAGGTTGTCATACAGTTTAAAAGTCATGACACCAAAACTAGTTTCCATACGAATGACTGTTTGACCTGTGTCTGCTGCTTGTTGTCCTGGTTCTTTCTTTGAGCAGCCAGTAATGAAGAGTATGAAAATAAAAAAGAATGCTAATGTTTTTTTCATGAGAAAAAAGAAGAAAGAAATGGTTTAAAAATGTTCGCTTTTCGCTCTCTGTAGTATTAAAGGGTCATTTAAAGTTACCTCCTTCTTTGTTGTATTCGGGTGATTATGGCTTGTTCTTTTTGTAATAAATTCTTTCTTTATGGTTCTAGTATAAGCCAGAAAATCATTATATCTACTTTACGCTTAAACAGATTCGCAGTCTCTAACATCCCAATTGTAGTATGTCTTTTTTCCGTCAGGATATTCTTTTATGGATTCATTAACACTCAAAACTATTTGATAATCATATCCCTTCTGCCATTTTGTTATTGCTTGTTCTTTGTTTTTCCACGTGAAATAGATTAATTTATCGGACCCATCCTCACAACGAAACCCCGCTTTTATACCCCACACAACACCTTCTTTTGTTTTATTCTCGTCGGACCACATAAGCCTTCCGTTGGCGTATAAGAGAGGTTTTGGATTTCCATTTCCAAACGGTTCTAGGTGTTCATATATACTTATCCATACTTCCTCACTTTGATCAACCATGTTACCAAGAACAATGTAAGAGGGCATAAAATCTTCTTCTGTAAGGTGGCATTTGTCATTCATCCAATTCCTAAGTTCTGTAAGATGTTTCGTATCAAAAGAAAGTCCACATGCCATTTTGTGACCGCCACCCTTCAGCAATATACCTTTTTTCACAGCAGAATTTGTAGCCTCTCCCAAGTCAAACCCGTGGACGCTGCGTCCGGAACCTATCCAACAACTCTTATCTTTATTCCACCCGCATATTATCGTTGGTCTGTTAAACATTTCTTTGATTTTTGATGCAACGATACCAACAACTCCTATATGCCACGCTTTATTATTGATGATGATTACTTTGGGTCTGTGAATATTCATTAAAGAACGAGCTTCAGCAATTGATTCGTTCAATATCTTATCTTGTATGTTTTTACGTTCGGTGTTCGCTTCACTACATTTCTCTGCTAGAGGTTTGGCATCTTTTATTGTTTTGGAAAGCAACAATTTCACAGATATGGTTGCATCCTCTAAACGCCCCAATGCATTTAAGCGGGGTCCCCACTGAAAACCATATGTGTTAGAATCCACTTTATTGGTTCCTGATACGTTCTTTAATGCTACTAAACCAGGAATGTGCTCAAGCTCTTTTTCGTTGTTTACCAATATCAAGGAATGTTTAAGTAAAGCACGATTAATGCCTACTAAAGGCATAAGATCTACAAGCGTCCCTAATCCGGCCAGTAAAAGAGAACGATTACGGTTCCAATTAGTTATGGATTCGTCCTTTGCATATTGCTCACAAAACAGGAATACAAGTCCAGAAGCACTCATTGTTGTCAATTTATCTATCAATGGATTTTTCACATCAAATGCTTTAGGGTTCAAATGGGCAGCCGCAGGATGCGGTTTATCAGAGGAAACAATGCTATGATGATCTATTATGATGCATTTGATTCCTTTATTTTTGAGCCAATCGATTTCGTCTATAGAGTTCGAGCCACAATCTACACAGATTAATAGCTGGGGATTATACAGATCAATACAATGCTTCAAGCCAGAAAGAGTTAGGCCATAACTATCAGCCATGCGATTCGGAATGAACCATGAATGTTTTTCGAGTCCAGTAATGGCGTTGAGAAAATCCATTAATTGCACAAGAGCAGTTATGCCGTCACAATCATAATCACCAAAAATTACAATCTTTTTCTTTGTCCGGAAGGCGTCCTTTAGGCAAATCACAGCTTTTTTATAATCCGGTAACGATGAAATCGTGTTGTGAATTGTCGGAGTTGGGTTCAGAAACTCTCCTATTTCTTTTTTTGTCTTACACCCAACAGATTTTGCCACAGCTTCCAGATATGCTTCTTGTGAGTTTATATCTGGCTGCATATATAAGAGTTTCATAAACAATTCCTATCTTTGTATAATTCTATCTTCATATATTTGAGATTTACATGGAATGTGCCGTTGCAGAAGTGTCTAGGGCATTCCGAGCCCAAGATATACTTTGACTTTGTTAATACCTGATTCATCTATAGTTTAGAAATGTTAGATTATTTATAAATAGTAAGGTTTATTCATCACTCGCATTCGACTTAGAATCTGTGACCAGTAGATACGACAGAGAGGCTTTTCGATGCATTTATAAAATTTGAGAGCATGATAAAGATAATGGAACATGTTACAATAATGAAAAAATCCTGGGGATTAACTCAAAAGATTTTGTCTGGTAAAAAGAGCATCGAGTCAAGGTGGTACAAGAGTAAATATGCACCTTGGGATAACATAAAACCTGGAGAAACGATCTATTTTAAAGATGCGGGTGAACCGGTTACGATAAAGGCAGAAGTCAAAAAAGTGATGCAGTTTTCTCATATAACACCAGAAAAAGTGAAAGAGATTCTCTATAAATATGGTGAAGCAGATGGTTTAGAGAGTGACGCAATTCCAGTATTTGTTGAAAGGTTTAGAGATAAGAAGTATTGTCTATTAATTTTTTTGAAAAATCCTCAGAAGATAGCACCTTTTGCTATTGATAAATCAGGATTCGGTGCAATGGCTGCATGGATTGCTGTTGATAACATAAACAAGATAAAGAAAAATCTTCTCTGAAAGTGGATTTTGAATCTACTGAAAAAAAGACAATAATCTTTATAAATAAAGATTAGAGCATCTTTTGAATGTTCATGCGATTTGAGAAGGTAGGTGTCTGGTCTTTTTATGCAGGATTGGGTATTGCGATCATCGCAGCAATCTTTTCAGCAAATGGGTTAAACACAACCACTGCCTGGATATTGGGCGCATTGGGTGTTATTATTGGTATTTTAAACGTGACAGACAAGGAAGTGAAGCTGTTCTTGCTTGCATCCTTGACATTTATATTAGCAGCATCAAGCTTGTCTTCAATTCTGGGTGCCATTGGTTTTCCAGGATTTTTCACTCGGTTGTTTGATGCAGTAGTTATTTTTGTCGCTCCCGGAGCAGCAATTGTTTCATTAAGAGCGTTGTGGGATATCACGAAAGATTTCTAAAAAAAGTTAAGGCGTGTAAAGAACGCTGATCGTTTCTTGGGTGTTGTCATGAGGGATCACATTCAGAATAAGAGGGTCGTTTCGCTGATAGCTTTGTGCATAAAGCTCAATTAAGGGGGTGAGGTCAAAACTGAATGTTCCTCTGCTTAATGCAGCGTCGCATGCTTCATCAGGAGTTTCATACACCAAGTACACGTTTGTTTGCGCAGGTGCTGATTCCATGAATCCTTGGCCTGCAGTGGAGTACGCGCGCACAATGACGTTTTCGCAAGCATAATTAAATCCTAGGGTGACTGCAAGTTGTGTGTCAGTGATCGTTGCGCGGTTCAGGGTAAAGTATTCTTTTTGTTCAGGGATGTCTTCAACGATGATAATGGCATCAGTATTGGGCACATCTGCTTGGGTAACTGTCTGTGTAGGTTCTGGAAAAGTACATCCATGGATAAAGAGAAATATAATAATAAAAAGTGGAAGAAGTTTGTGCATAAGAAGGAATGGGAAATGATGATTTTTAAATGTTGTGCTGTAACTGGCAAATAATATATCTTTTTAAGGAATATACAGAAGTTCAAAAGGATCTTCTTCTTGATTTGGATTAATAATGATTAAACGAATGGGATCTTTTTTTCCAAAAATGTTTTCATAATGCTCAGTCAAAGGAGTAAGGTCAAATCGTGCTTGTATATTGACGATGCCATCACACGGATCTCCAGGATCCTTGTGCACAAGATACAAATCTGTTGCTGCTGGAGCTGATTTTTTGAATTCTTTTCCTGATGGTGAATACAAAGTAAGTGTGTGCTGCATGCAGCCGCCGCTAAAAGAAACATCAACAAGTAAGGTGTTTTCTTCAATTGCAGCGCTGTTCATGCCATAATTATCTTGAGGTGATGGTGGTGTATTAACGATGCGAATAGGAGAAAGTGATGGCGTTGCTAATGGGCCTGAAAGTTCATTTGGTGGTAAAGATTCTTGATTGCTGCATCCGGAAATGAAAGAGATGAGAAGAGCAAGGAGAAGAATAAGTTTCATGGGAATGTTATGTTGTTTGGTCTAGTTCATGAAGGAATCGGGTGAGCGTGTTTTTCACGTGTTCAGGTTGCGTCTTGAGAAGAGTTGCTGTTTTTCGTAAAAGTTCGTCATCAGTTCCTGATGTGGGTGTCATGCTGGTGAATTGAATGGGAATCTGTTTCTTCTTTTTGACCTTTTCTTTCCAAAGGGTAAAGACTTCTTCTGCGCGTGCGGGAACCATGTCTTTTTGCACGTGCAAAAGGTCTGCTATTTCTTGGAGGAGTGAGGATTCTTTTGCCTCTGCTCGTTCCGCTGCTTTCCCGCTCTTGTATTCGAGGCGAACAATGCTGTCAGATATTTTGGTTGCTTTGATGATTTTGATAACGCCGGCCTGGCTGGTGTTGTCAAGGTGTGTTCCGCCGCACGCTTCAACATCAATCCCTGGTATTTCCACGATTCTGAGTTCTTTTCCAGGAACAACTCCTCCTTGGTAAATGGTCATGCCGTGCTGTTGTTCTGCGGCAGTGCGTTCGACAAATCCTTTCTTGAGTTGGATGTGTTTCTCGACAATTCTGTTTGCTTCCATTTCAATCTTTCTGACTTCTTCGTCTGTCAAACTTTTGTAATGGGTAATATCAATTCTTCCTTTGTCAATGTCTTTGTGTGCGCTTGCTTGGTTTATGTGGTTTCCAAGAATAATGCGTGCTGCTGCATTGATGATGTGTGCAGTGGTGTGATGCTGTGCAAGCTGCATTCTTCGTTCTCCATCAATATGGCATGCAACTTCTTGTCCAGGAATAAATGTCTTTTTTCCAGAAAGGACATGAATAATCACGTGTCCTTGTTTGAAAACGTCAACAACAGATTCTCCAGCAATAGTGCCAGTGTCGTGTAGTTGTCCTCCGCTCGTCGGATAAAAGTAGGTTTCGTTGAGAATGAGATAGTTTCCGTGTTGCTTCACCACTTTTGCAGTGAAGTCTGTTTTTTTCCAGTCTTCAAAGTAGCGTGCAGATGTTGCAGGAACAGCATCAAGAGCAATCTTCTCGGTTCGTGTCGTTGCAAAACTGTCTTGTTTTTTTTCGTGAAGTTCGCTTACTTTCGCGTAGAAATTGTCAGGGATACTAATATCTTTTCCTATGCGAAGTGCTTCTTCTCTGATAAGCTCTGGGCTGATTCCTTTGCTGTCATACAGTTCAAAGAGTTTTTTTTCGCTGATCGTTTTTTTGATTTCCGTTTGGATGATCTGGCGTGCGCGTTGTCGTCCAGTATGGTACTTTTCCTTTTCTACTTTAAAGATGTCATGGACTTCGTTCAAATTCTTGGAAACTTCAGGAAATAAAGGTTTCAGGTATGATGCGTGCCATTGTGCAATCTCGCAAAGATCAATATTCCATTGGTAACGATCGATAAAGCTGAGGGCTCTGCGGAGAATGAGGCGTAGGTTGTATCCTCCTCCCACGTTGCTGGGCAAGCCGCCATCAGATAGCGCAATGAGTAACGCGCGGGTGTGTTCTGCAACGCTGTAGAGGGCTGCAGTTTCCTGGATGCTCTCTTTGAGCTCCTTCTTTCCCATACTCATTTTTCTGGCAACGCTTGCCCATGCCTTGTCAATATTGCTCACTTCATCAACATTAAGGTAGCTGGCATAGGGTAAGAATTGTTTCATGAGCTGTGTATGTTCTTTCACAGCAGTTGCTTTTCTGAGTTTGTGCATGACTTCTGGAAATGTTGTTTCATAGCTTGTTGTTTTTCCAAGAGTGAACCACGCGTTTCGTTCATGTCCCATGCCCATGTCGAGCACTTTCAACGCAAGTTCTTTGGATCCTGAGGGTGTTTTTTCATAGAGCATATATACTTGATTGCCGAGTTCAAGTCCTCTGCTGAAGAATTCCATGCAGGGTCCGAAGTTGCCGCCGCCTGCCCATGCATCTTCGTGATATATAATTTCTTTTGCAGGCAGCCCTAATCCCTTTGTCAGCCAGTGGTGAATATCAGTAAAATATTTTGCTTGGTCCCATTCTTTGGGTTGCACAAAGGCGTGTTGTCCAATCATCACAAATCCGGTGTAGTGTGCTCCAGTGATGCCCACATTGTCAATGTCATTAAAGCGTAAACAAAATTGCGGAACGACTAATGGATTTGCAGGTGGTTTCACTTCTCCGCTGACAACATAGGGTTGAAAGTCGTAGATGCTTGCTTGCACGAAGTCAGTGTCTTCCCGCCATCGTGCGACAACTGGATATCGTTTGATAGGAGTATATCCTGCCTTCTTGAACATCTTGGAAAAGGTTTCCCACACTTCAATGTAGCTGAGTTTATTTTGTGCAGGGGGTTTGTCAATGAACCTGAATCCGCCAGAGCACGCGGGATCTCCGCATGTCCTGCTTTTGATAGTGGACCAAAAGAATGTCTTGCATTGGGTGCATTGTGCTCGTGTGAATCCTTCTTTTTTCAAGACAGAAGTCGCATAATACTTGTCAGGATCTTTGCTTGCTTTTTTCTTGAACTCTTTTTTGACTTCTTTGTCTGTGAGCATAGGACCTTTACTTGATGAGGTTATTTAAATCTTTTTGGAGATTCGGAAGTTTTTCGGTTTTTCCTTGAAAAGGTTTTTCTTTGATTATTTTGCAGAAATTGCATGCTTATAAGGGGTACGAAATACTGGAATAAAAAAAGGGTAAAAAGGCCAGATATAACTATGAAATGATTGAATATTGTGTGAAACATGCAGAAAAGCAGAGAGATAGAACCTTTGATGGGAGGTTTAATAGTATCGCAAGAGTGCCTTCATCAGGAAGGAAATTGAAAGTGGTTTATGCTATGAAAGGAAAAGATATAAAAATAATAACTGCTTTTTGGTTGGATTAAAATGAAAGAAGTTTGGTATGATGAGGAAGTGGACATTTTGAATATTCAGGTATGTGAAAAAGGGTATTGGAAGAGTATTGAATTGTCGAATGATATTGTTGTTGATATTGGAAAAGATGGTTCGATCATTGCTATCGAGATTTTGCATGCAAGTAAATGGTTTGCTGGAGACGCGAGGAAAGTTATTGATGGCGCAAGGGTTGTTTCTTCATAAAAAGAGTAAGGTTTAAAAAGTAAGAAGAGAAGAATGAAAGTGTTTGCAATGAACATCAAAGAGTATTTAGCGGCTATCGCGATTGGTATTCTCGGAGCATTGCTTATAGGTTTAATTGTGGATTACGCGTATCCCAATCCAGAGTATGATGATTTCTGTGAGAATTATGCGCGAATGGCGAAGCCAGTGCCTGAAGGTGCGCAACAAACGTTAAACTGTCCTGATCCGTATTTTGTGTATCAAGAAGAAGTTGCATCCTGCTATAAGGAGAAGGGTGAGCCGCGGTTTGAGTACAATGAAACAGGCTGTCAAATGTATGACTATTGTGAGATGTGTGGGAAGGAGTTTAACGAGGCTCAAGAGAAGTATGCAAGAAACCTCTTTTTCATTATTTCGCCTATTGCAGTGATTGGCATTATTGTGGGTGTCTATTACACCTTTGCGATTGTGGGCTCTGGATTCATGATTGCAGGCATTTTATTGCTCATTTATAGCACTGCACGCTATTTCACGCACATGTCAAAACTGATGAGGATTATTGTCATCTTTGTTGAGCTGCTAGTGGTTATTTTCCTTGCGCACAAGAAACTGAGAAAGAAATAATCATGAACGAAGTCGAGCAAGTCGCGTTCTGATTTGTTCAAGGTCGTTTTCAAGTTTTTCTTGGTCAGAAGATGCTGAAGTTTGGGAAAAAGAAGTTGTTTCTTCTGATGCTGCTTTTCCTTTCACGAATTCGGTTGGAAGGGGAGGTAGTGACTTTTCAAGTTTGGTGACAGATGCGCGCAAGTCTGTCATCATGCCTGCAATTTCTTTTTTGAAGATTTGCCTGTCTTTGTCGAGTTCAAGGATGCGGTCGTTTGCGCGGATCATTTCTGTTGCTTCAATGGCAGCTTCAAGAATGTCCTTTCTCAGTTCAAGGGGGTTGTCAATGCGTGTGTGGATGTGTTCCATCGTTACACTTCAAAGAGTTTTTTGTCAATGGTGATGAGTTTTTCCTTGATTTTGTTCAAATTTGCGTAGCAATTGGTAAGCTCAACTTGTTCTTGTACCCGAATTTCTTCGATGCGTTCGAGAAGGTATTCTGTTTCTTTGATTTTTTGTTTGAGCATTTCCACGTTCACCATCACATCTCTATATTTTTCGAGCTTGACAAACACGGGCTTGTCTTCCATGATCCGAGGTTGTTGGTCTCTTTGCGCAAATGCGTTTGTTTCTTCCCCTTCGACAGCGATAGGAATAGATTGTCGGGATGTATCTCTGCTGCGTTCTTGTTCAGCAGAGGCTGTTCTTGCTATCTGTTGTCTATCAAGAGTAAAGGGGATGTTTTCAGGGTCAAACGTTGTGGGTGGGGGTGTTGCTGCGGCTTGTCGCTGTTGATAGACTGGTTCTTTGTTGAGGAATCCTGGATCTCGTCTGGGAATAAACACAGGAGCGACAGCAACTTGCCATGGAGAAACAGTCTGTTCTTGGGAAGGGAAGCGAATGAGTCCTGGTTTTAGAGTGTCATGGGCATCTCTTTTGGGGAGAATGTTGCTTTCATCAGAAGAAAGATCAGGGAACTGGGGAAATTCTGGTAATGCCCCAAGAGGTGGTGCTGAAACCTCTTTCTTTTTGCGTCCAAATAAACCCATGTTTCACCCCTTTATTGTATGGTATGGTTATCCTTTATTAATCTTTTT
Organism: Candidatus Woesearchaeota archaeon; assembly: GCA_964367375.1. Classification (GTDB taxonomy): domain Archaea; phylum Nanobdellota; class Nanobdellia; order SCGC-AAA011-G17; family UBA489; genus CAYIXG01. The sequence continues at coordinate 136,716 of CAYIXG010000001.1, forward strand.
CTTCCTCTTTTTCTTGAGTGAAGAGCTTTTTGTACTTCTGCACAGATGCGGTGTGTTCTCCTTTTTCGATGAGGAGTCTGAGCTCTTCAAGTTCTTTCTGTAATTCCTGTGTGTCTTGCGTTGTATTATCTTCGGCAGGAAGTGCAGTGTGCTTGATTTCAAGTGTTTCGTGGATCTTATGAATTTCGTCAAGAATGTCTTGCTTGTTGTACAGGGTAAGCTCTTTTTTGTACACTTTTTGCGTGGGAAGCTTTCCGCCAAGTCTGAGGAACATGTTTCGTGCGAGTGCATAGTCTTTTCCTTCGAGGAGTGTGCGCACTGTTTTCAAGTCTTGGTTTTCTTCTTGTTGCTTTTCTGGTGTTTGCGGAGGTCGTGTCTCTTGTTTTTGCTCTTCTTTCCATAAGGGAGTGACATACTTTTTTTGTGCTTCTGCTTTGACGTCATGCGCTTGAATGTCGCTGTATGCTTTTTCGATGAGGTGTGCAATGCGTCTGCTTTTTTCCATGATGTTCATTTGGTCGTGGAGATACTTGATGATGTCAAGAAGTTGCACCTGCTGGTCCTCAGGAACGCTATTGTAAAGTTTTGTATACAGGGGGAAGAGGAAGAGGTATTTTTTTCGTGCATTGTGGAGTTTGCCGTTTTTCAGTTCCTCGCTCACTTCTTTGGAGAGGGTGTTGAATTGTTTGACTGCGTCAGCAATTTCTTCTTGTTTGATTGTGGTGAAGCGTTCTTTTGATTCAATGCTCAGCTGTTCTTGGAGGAGCTTTTTGTGGATCTGTTCGCGTTCTTCGGTGCTGAGTTTTTGCTCAATTTTCGCAAGAATCTCTTTAAAGATAGGTGCGGATTTGATGACTTTTACTTCAATTTCTTCTTCAGGGAATGTGACTGTTTCTCCTCTTCTGATTTTTTCCCGGTGCCTTCGTTCCATGGCGCTTTCTCGGATTTCAAATTCGCGCCACACGAGTATGGAAATAATTAGAAAGATGGTAAAGAGGATGAGTCCTGCGTAGTTTTTTCGTGGCGTATAGGGTGCAGGAGGTGCTTGTCCGCCACTGGGAATAGTGACGCGAACATCTGGTTGAGGTCCGGCAAAGCAGAACAGGTTGTCGAGTTGTCCGTCAATCACGAGGGAAATGCAGCGTCCCTTTCTGGTAACGTGTGCTTGTGTGCTTGGTGTTGTGTCGCAGGAGAATGCGGTGAAAAGATTTCTCCCGATAGCAATATCCTCTGGCGTGAGTCCTCCTTCAGAGAGGCATTGGAGCGTGAGATCTGTGTATTGGGGTCTTGGTTGTGGGAGTGGAATTTTGGTGATGTTAATGGCAGGAGCGAGAGGAACATCTGATGTCGTAACCACAATAACGCTTCCAGTGATAGTGTTTTGAAAGGGGGCGCGCTCTTTGATTTCATTGTGCAATTCTTCCATGTAGTAATGAATGCCGAAAAGGGAGAGGATCAGGAGAATGCTGATAAAAATGACAACTGAATCTTTAAAGAAGCTCATCTTTTTTTCCTCCGATTCAGTTTGTGTTGCGCTCGTTGATAGACAGTCCACACGGTGCGGTCGTTGCGTTCGAGGGTTTTTGCAATCATGTGGTAAGGGAGATGGAGAGCATCTTTGAGGTAGGTTACTAAGTGCTCAAGGGTGCTGAGTTTTCTGTTTGCAAAAAGGGGGAGGGGAATAGTAAGGAGTGGAGTATTTTTGGGGAAGGGTTTCTTGTATTTGTGTGCTGCATGCTGGTATGTTGTCCAGATAGTGCGATCATTTCGTGCAAGGAGAATGGCTATTTTATGATAGGTGAATCCAAGGTTTTCTTTGAGGTATTTGCAGATGCTTTCGAGTGCGCTTAAGTGGCGGTTGAAGATGAAATTGGGAAGGAGGATGGGCATGTCATACTGTTGCAGGTGCTTGAGGTCATGAAGGGAAAGGTTGTGTTTGTGTTTGAGCGCGTGAATGATATCAAGGAGCTCTGTTTTCGTGAGTTGGGAAAGGAAGTCTCCAGGGGGTTCGGAAGGTTGAGTCACACAATCACCATAAGTATAAATACTTATTATGTAATGATACTTTTATAAAAACCTTTCCATACATACTCACTATATAAGTATAAATACTTACATAATAAGTAAAGTGGTGGGGAAGGTTTTTAAAGAGGCATGCGAAAGAGAGAAACATGAAGTTGAGTGACGAGCAGTTGGTTGAGGTGGTGGAGACAGTTGCGGGGAAAACAGCTGTTCCTTTGATGTTGTTATTGAAGGCAAAGTCAAATTTTAGTGAGTTTAAGCTTGCAGAAAAGTTGAGTCTGTCAGTGAATGAAACAAGAAACTTGTTGTATCGGCTGCAGGATCACACTCTTGTCTCGTTTACAAGAAAAAAGGACAAGAAAAAAGGATGGTATATTTATTATTGGACGTTTGAAAAGAAGATTGCGTTAATATTGCTTATTGAATTGAAGCAAAAAAGAATTGGGTATCTTAAAAAATTGATTGAAGAGGAACAGCGAACAGAGTTTTATGTATGCACAAAAGGTTGCACTCGTTTGAATGCAGAGGAAGCGCTGGAAACGCAGTTCACCTGTCCAGAGTGCAGTGAAGTGTTGGTGCGGGAAGATAAGGGGAAAAAAGTAGAAAGCATGCATAAAGAAATACAAAAAATAACTGCAGAACTGAAAGAATTGATTGAGATGAGAGATGGAGAATTTACGCGCTTGCGAGAGCTTCGAGATGAAGAGGCGCGGAAGGTTGCAGAGAAGAAAGCGCGAGCATTAAAAAGAGCGCGAGCATTGGAAAAGAATGCAAGAATGATGAAAGCTGCGCAAGAGAAAAAGAAGCAGAGCAAGCCTGTGATGAAGAAGAAAAAGCATTCTATAAAGAAGAGATAACTTTTTTCTAAAATGCCTGGAAGAGTGAATAGAAGAATTTGCTGCCATCAAATGGAGGAATAGGAAGCATGTTGAAGATGAAGAGGAAAAGGTTGATTTGTTTTGTGAGATAAAGAATCATCGCTTGTTTCTGGGTGAGTGTTTTTTTTCGAGTGAGGATAAAGTGAGCTCCAGCAAAGAGAGCAAGATTCATCAAGGGTCCAATAACAGCTGTCATTGCGCTTTGCAATGCTGTTCCGCCTTGTATGGAAACATATCCAGGAACAAAGAAGATGAAGGGGCTGTTGATGATTCGTAAGAAGACACCAATGCCCAGTCCCCAGTAGGATGCATGAAAAAGGGCTTGCAATCCAAATGCAAGGGCGAGGAATTTGTGTGCCAGTTCGTGAAGGATGATTGCTGGCGCTGTCACGATCATCGCAAAAATGAAGTTATCCCAGTCAAATCGTTGCAAGGGAGTAAGAACGCTGTATTCTGTTCTTGGTTGGCGAATAGAGCTCATGAAGATAAATCCAAGTGCTAATGTCATGATCACAAGGTCAAGCAATTCACGAAGCCCAAGCATGGAATGGGAAATAGAGGGCTATTTTTAAACGTATTGATTCACTTCTCATCTCTGCTGGAACAGTTTATAAATCAAAATAATACTTGCATAAGAGCATGGATGTTCCTGTTAAATATATAAAGAAAGAGATTGTCTATGCTTCAGCGTCTTTTTTTCAGTCTCATGAGATCTTTAAGGATAATTTTTTTTCAAATAGCCCTCCTGGAGTGTTTATCGGAAGTAAATTAAAATATCCACAGATGAATATTGGTATCCTTGCTCCTCCAGAAAAAGTGGAGAATGCCTGGCTCTATAATGCGCAGGAGTTCTGGGCTGCGAACAATTTTAACATTAATCATATCCTGCGATTGCGAGGAAATTTGGTGAATTCTCGGTTTGAGTCTTCTGCATATCAGGCAAAGCAGCAATCTCGCTTTGCAGGATTGGCGCAAGACATTGGCATGGCAAAGAAGCCGGTGGATGTGGAAATCTACCTGAAAAAGAAGGTGAAGCTGCAGCTCAATCCTGATGCAGTAACGTTGCCGATGGGTCCTCGCGCTCCCTTGAAAAACGCGATTCTCGCCTCAAATCCAATGGTGGAAACAAGAGTGGATAAAGTTATGTCAGATACTGATTTGAAGGCTGCAGATGCAGTGAATTATTTGTATAATCATACATTTCCAGAGCACGCTTTGTCTCAATTGCTGTCTATTGGAGTTCTGGGATTGAAGAAGAACAGGAAGTTTGTTTCGACGAAATGGAGTATTACTGCTGTTGATGATATTATTGGGAAAAAATTATTGGAAGACATTCGCGAGTATCCTGTCATGAATGAGTATCAGTTATTCCTTGGTCATTATGTGGGAAATTATTATCTGATCTTGATGTTTCCAGAAGTGTTTAGCTATGAATTGTTTGAGATGTATCTTCCAGGGTCTGCGTGGAATAGTGCTGCAGCAGTGCATGCATCGACAGATTATGAAGATTATGAAGGGAGAAAGGATTATGCGTCAAACTGCGTAGGTGGTTATTATGCTGCGCGGTTGCCTATTGCGCACTATTTGCATGCAATGAAAAGGCAAGCAGCAGTATTGGTGATTCGTTTTGAGACGCCTGAATATTGGATAGGATTAGGAGTCTTTGTGGTAAGGGAAGCAAGCAGAAAAGCGATAAATAGTCATCCGATAATTTTTGATACAAAAGAAGCAATGCTTACATACGTGAAGCAGTATATCAAAGAAAAATTTAAGTTTGATGTGGATAACATTCTCCAGAAGAGTATCCTCTTAAATGCAATAAAAACGCAAACAAAATTAAGTAAGTTTTTTTGAGAGAAAAAGAATTTTTGGATTGATGACAAGAATTTCCGGAGAAATCGAGCAAAGTGTTTTATTGACAATGCTCTTGTAGAGGTTGATGAAAATAGCTATACTGAATGCTATAGCAACAGGATTAGTTGCAGTTGCAACAATTCTAGGATTGATGGCAGGTTTTTATTATAACTTAAAATCTACTGGCATAAGCATAATTTATATAGTAGCATGGGAAATAATAATACCTGGAGTAATGGTGCTTTGTGCACTAACGATGTGGAGAAATACGAAAGATGAATAAAGAAAAGCTCAAGGATTTGTGGTATAAGCTATGGCCGCTTATTCTTGCGTTTATTCTTGCTCTGTATATAATTACAAGACTGCAAGTGCCATAATCATTTCTTCGCGAGCTTCCACATAAACTGGAAATATTTTCTATATGAATCAGCAAGAAATATTTTTATAAAAATCTATCCAACAAGCTTTGTGTAGTCTCCAGTGACTGTTTCAAGACTTTTCTCAGGCACGTACCGGAATGGTAAAACACGGAAGGGAGGGCATCGTGTTTCGCTTAGTGCTAAGCGAGTTAAATATTTACTTAACCCTTGTGCAAGCCTCACTTTCTTTCCTTCGTGTTCTTTTCGTTCTTGCCTTCCAGAAGCGATGAGAGGTAATCCTGATGTTCCTGGATTAGGAGGTGAGTGCAAAGTCAAATGGGTTTCTTGGAAGTTGATTGCATGAAATGCTCCAAGTATATGAAACAGCCAATGGAGTTGTGGGGCTGCTCGTCCGAAGTGTTCGTAGACAAAAGAAAAAACATTGTCAGATAGGGTAAATCCACTTGCATTGTACGCTGCTTGGTGGGTATCCCAAAGTTGTCGTGAATCACTTCTCCCTCCTAAGATGGCGTTCGAAAAAGCACCGTCTTTTCCTCCAAATCGTTTGTCGATGTCTCCTTCAAGCTTTTCTTGCAGTCGTAATCCGATAATTCCATAAGGATGATGGCTGCCATCTTCGCAGTGAAGTCTTTTGATAGCAACGTCTGCTGCTTCTCGTGAAGTGAGCGCAGTGCTGCTTAAGTGATCCTCGAGAAATGTGGTAAGATTTGGGGTGACAATATAAGCCATGGTTATTCTTTCAATTCACTTGCGCCAAAGATGATCAGTCCAAGTCCAATCAAGAACAGGAGAATAATAATGCCTCCCTGGATGAGTTGGATGGTTGCCCAGAGCCAGCTGGATTCAGTCAATGCAAGTAATACAATAACAAACAAGAGGAGTCCAATGATGATCTGAATCATGCCTTTCATGTTAATAAACCCCAAATATTACCATTGTCGGATGGTAATAGATTTATAAGAATACTGCTGCTGGAGAATATAGGTTTCGCAGAGAGAAAGAAGCGCTCAAAACCAAGACACAACCTTTAAAAACCATATAAAAAGCATACATTTTGGATGTGGGGAGTTGCTTCCCTGAACAACAAAAAAAACAAGAATGGAAGCTAGATATGGGATTCTATCAACACTTGCGGGAAACATGGAATAATCTTGATCCTGCAGTGCTTCGTGCGCGCATGGTTGCGTGGCGCAAGGAAGATGTGGTAATCCGCATCGAACATCCAACTCGGTTGGATAGGGCGCGTTCTCTGGGCTATCGGGCAAAAAAGGGTATTCTTGTTGTGCGGGTGCGCGTGAAGAGGGGCGGGAGAATGCGGGAAAAGATGAAGAGTGGCCGCCGTTCAAAGACGCAGCGAAGGATGAAAGTTGTCTCGAAGAGTTATCAAAGCATTGCGGAAGAGAGGGTAAACAGCAAGTTCATGAATTGTGAAGTGTTGAATAGTTATTTTCTCGCGCAGGATGGGAAGCATTATTGGTTTGAAGTCATCTTGGTGGATCCGGCAAGCCCGGATATTGTGAGTGATCCTAAACTGTCGTGGATTGCTCAGCCGCAGCACAGAAGCAGGGTTTTCCGAGGTTTAACAGCTGCAGGAAGACGATCGCGTGGTCTTTTAACAAGAAAAGGAAAGGGTGCGGAAAAACTCCGTCCAAGCTTGCGGGCGCATGACAGAATGGCGCATTAAGCTGGATTATATATTCTTAAAGTAGGGAAACTTTATAAACCGCGTACACCTAAATAATTAGATATTCTTACTACTCAAAAGGAGGGTTGACACATGGCCAGTATAAATGATTTAAACAAGCAAAGAGGAGCGGCAGCGCAATCAAGGACGGCAGCAACTGCGAGAAGAGCAACAAGTGCTTCTGTACAAAGGGCAGCAGCAAAAGAAGCACGAAATCAAGGAGCGAGAAAAAGTAGGCCAGGACTTTCTTCTAACATTAACTAAAAAGAGATGGAGGTATGAACAATGGGTGGTGCAAAAGCAAAAAGGTCACGTTCACGATTAACTGCAGCAGAAGGAAGGTTAGGATCAATTGAAGAAAGAACCCGACAACAAAATGTGGCGTCTCAACAAGAACAAGGTTCAAGAAAAACTGGTGGAAGAAGAAATTTGAGTCCAAATAGGTCATAAAATAATAATAAATGGAGGGATAACAATGGGCGGTGCGAGAACACGACGGTCAAATGCAGCAGGAAATGCAGTAGAAGTACGATCACGATCATCAAGTGAAGGGATGAATCAAGATAGGATCACAGGGACAATGAAGAGAAGACATAGAAGTGCAGGCCAAAAAAGTAGTCGTAACATTAATTAATAGTATTCAAAAAGAAGAACAATGTCTGGTGCAAAAGCAAAAAGATCGGATGCAGGAATAAATGCAAGAAATTCCAGAATACAATCGCGTCTTGGAGCGCGCGAGCGCAGGGAAGCGCGGCAACGCCAAGATTTTGTGCGCCAAAAAAGAAAAGGAACATCCTAATCAATAAAGTATTATTCAAATATAAAAAAGGAATGGAGGTCATAACCATGGGTGGTGCAAAAACAAAACGATATGGGAAAACAGGCGCGGCAGTAAGTGTCGCAGATATGAAACTCCGATCCAGTCAGGAAATATCTCGAAGTGAAACGCAGAGGCAAGAAAAAAAAAGAGGTACAGGAGTAACTGGTGGAAGGACAAATCTAAGTCCAAATAGATCATAATAAAAGAATAAATGGAGGGATAATAATGGGTAGAAGTTCAAATACAAGAACAGGAAGTGCCAATACGGCATCTATGGTACAATCACGAGGAAGAGGTATAAAAGAAGAGGCTAAAAGAAAGACAAGCACAGTAAGAGCAACGTATGCTAAAGGATTTCAAAGCTCTCGTGACACAAACTAAATACTCTTTTTCTTATTCTTTTTTATTTCTTTTCTTTGCGAAATCGCGACTGATATCGTTGCTGAGGAATCTGGGTGAGTAATTGGTGTAACGCTTCTTTCTGTGGATGTTTGTCAATGTGATAAACAATAAATGTTTGGTCTTGTTTTTGGAGTGAATGCAATTGTTCTGCAATGGCATCAATGATGGTGCGGGGAACAAGTGCGAGATGATCAAGCACTTGGGTGCACGTGTCAGGATCAAGAAGAAGTGTCACAAGGAGAGGAAGGGGTTTTGCGTATCCAAGTTTTGCAAGGGCGAGTGCGCTGTGCAGCTGGATTTCCTTGTCCGCACTTCTAAGTTCCTTGTCAAGATGGGAAACAAAGCGGTGCATTTTTGCAGTGCCAATGGCTTTGATTGCTTCTATTTTCGCTGGTTTTTTTTGTAAGAGCATGCGTTCAAGCACATGAGTGACAGTGTTTTGGTGGTGGTTCCAGAAGGCGCAGCATGCTGCTGCCTTGATGCTTTCATTCTTGTCTTGTAAGTAGCGTCGATGGTTTTGTGGTGGGTGTTCTCCAGTAAGCGCATATGCGTGGACGTGTGTGGCAATGCGTTGGGTTTTGTTTTTGTGGAGGAACTGCTTGAAAATGTCCTCTAATCCGAGAACACCTGCATTTGCCTTCTCTACCGCAACATGGTGCTTTTGGAGGAAGGAAAGCACGGTAAAAAAGGTTTGTTTGCTGTCTTTGTTGGTAATAATCTTAAATTCATGAGTGTTGTCAATGCTGGTGCTGATGGTATAGTCAAGAACAAATGAATAGCGCTTCTCAAGGGCATGAAGAATGGCATTAATAGTAGGTGAAGTTGCTCTTATTTCAAGGATGCCTGCATCGCGGTATGTTTGTTTTAATCGTGCAATGCTGCCGTCATACATTTTTTTCCCTTCATCAATCATCACCACATTCTTGCAGAGTTTCTCAACTTCGTGGAGTTGCTGGTCAGTGTAAATGATGGTAGTACCATCCTTGTTCAATTGTTTCAACACATCGCTCAGCATTTCTTTTGCTTCAAAATCTAATCCAAGGAGTGGCTCGTCAAGGAACAGTACTTCTGGGTCTTTCAGCATGGCCACGCATAAGCTATACCGTCCTGCAAGCCCGGTGCTTAACCGCCATACGTCAAGTTTTCGTTTCTTGTAAAGGTCGAAGTAATGGAGGAGTTCAGTGATGCGTTGGTCTGTCTGGTGCTTGCTTAATCCAAGGAAAGCTGCTGCAAGTTTCAGGTTTTTTTCAACAGAGCTCCAGTTGACTCCTGTGTAGTCAACGCCGAACATCCAGGAGATGTGTTGTTTGACAGCAGTTTCATTTGTATCAATATTATAGTTGTTAATCTTAATGGTGCCAGAAGTTTTTTTGAGGTTGGTGGTTAATATTTTGAGGAGCGTGCTTTTGCCAGCGCCATTTCTTCCGAGAAGGCCAAAGAAGTCTCCTTTCTTGACGCCGAAGGAAACGTCTGTTAATGCTTTTGTTAAGAGTTTTCCTTTGGAGAAGACTTTATATTGGTAATAATGTTTGCTGACATTTTTCACATCAACAATCTGCATGCTAGAACCACCTGCCTTCGATTTTCGCTCTGTTCACGCCATACGAGAAGATATATAGTCCGAGGCAGAAGATGATAATATTCACAAAGAATCCAATGACAATGAGTTGCAGCGTTCCAGGGTCGTAAAAGACTTGGTTTTTGAAGAGGGTTTCTCTCCAGATGAGGATGATGTATGCTGCAGGCAATATTTTGGGAAGGAATGCGAGAAATTTGGGCAAAAAGGCAACGGGAAAGAGTTGTCCAGAAAATAATCGATTAAATTGTTCCATGAAGAACGCAATAGGATCTCCTTGTTTCAGGAATAAGGTGCTGCCAACGCTCATGAGTTGGAATCCAAGGTTGCCGATGATAAAGATAAAAAGGGAAATAAGGAGTGTTGTCCAGTTGAAGAATCCTAAATAAAAGACTGATGTTGCTCCGGTTATTTCAATGAGGAAGAGGTACATGGCAACCATGGGGATGAAGACAGTGAAGATGTCAAACACCATATTGACGAAGAAGTTAATCAGGAAGTATTCAATCACATTCATGTTGCTGAGATATGCTAATTTAAACAATCCAGTATTTCTATCTGCGTTGAAGCTTTGGGTGAAGTTAGTGTACACGCTATCAACAAAGAATATGGCAACGCTTCCCACAAGGATAAAAGGTAGATAGCCAACGCCGGCATATCCTAAGGATGCAGGATCGACAATTTTTGCGAGGAAGAACCATGTTGCGACTTCAAGAATAGTGTTGAGAACTGAAATGAGGATGTCTATTTTGAACGTCCAAAATTCATCAAACCTACAAAGAAAGTTGGCGTGGATGCGTCGTGCGAGAATGCTTGGTTTCATGTCCCCTTTTCCATAAAGAAGTGCCTGGCGGTGTATAAAAACCTTTCTTTAGACGATCATGATTTATCATGCAAATCTTTATAAAGTTGGCCTGTCTCTATTGAAAAATAGCAATTATTATCAAAGGAGGTTATGCATATGGGAGGAACACGATCAGTTTCAGCAGGAAAAGGAGAAAGAGCAACAGGAGGAAGAAGAAGTCAATTAACAGCTCCTGTAACGGGAAAAAATGATAAAGTTCGTTTACAAACCAATCCCACTCGGAGAGGTTCTACATCTGTAGCAGGAAGTCGTACCAGATAATTTTTTCTTTTTGATATGGTTATAAACTCGAGAAAAGCAGAAGGGGTTCCAAAGACTGCTGGAAGATTATCGTTTCCAGTGTATAAAGAGGAATCTCCCTCTCGAGCCAAAAAGTCGTTTTCGTTTTCTCTTGCACCTCTTTTTAAGTTGAAGAGGCGTTAAAGTCGTTTCATAAAGAAGCGGAATTTTCTTCGTCCAAATAAGGAAAGAAGAAAGAGGATAAAAAGTATTACAAGGATGAGCGCAAGAATTAGCGCACCAAGGAAGATTGCTAAAAGAAGAAGCAGCGGGAAAAAGAGTGCGAGCATGACGCGGTATTTTGTGGAGATAAGGGGCCTGCCATTGATGGATAGTTTTGTTGCTTTCACGTACACAAACAGCGCAATTAAGAGGAGTGTATAGAGCGCAATTTTTTGCCATAAAGGAAGTTGGTCCCAGAGCATATCATGAAATGATGAAGTAGATTTATAAACCTTTACGCTTCTTCTCTGTCAATGATCACAGAAAAGCAGATTGAGGAAATTCGTAATTTTTTGAAGAAGGCAGAAAACCCGCTTTTCTTTTTTGATGATGATCCTGATGGGTTTGCCGCTGCACTGGTCTTGTATAAAATGCATCATAAGGGCATCATTGTGCCGATAAAGGCGCCGATGGCAGAGGTGAATTTGTTTGTGAATGGGGTGAAGAAGTATAATCCTGATCTTGTGGTTATTTTGGATCGTGCAGTGGTGTCGCAGGAAGTCTTTGACAATATTCATGTGCCAGTCGTATGGCTAGATCATCACGAGCCTGTCGAGCGTTTTCGGGTGCATTATTATAATCCCACACTGTTGGACAAGGATGACAATAAGTGCACATCCTATTTAGCATATCTTGTGGCAGATGAGTGGGAGTGGATTGCAGCCATCGGTATTATTGGGGATTGGCAGCTGCCGTCGTTTATGAAGACGTTTAAATACAAGCGCTTGTTCAACAACCAGAAGACTCCTCCTTCTCTTTTGTTTGATTCTGACTTTGGAAAGCTGATTCGCATTTTTTCGTTTGCGTTGAAAGGAGAGACAAAGGAGGTGAGGAAGGCAATTGATGCTGCGCAGAAGGTGAATACTCCTCAAGAGGTGTTGCAGCAGGAGTCTGAGGCAGGAAAATGGTTGTATAGGAAGTATGAGAAGGTGAATAAGGGTTATCTAAAGTTATTAGAAAAGGCGCGTGCGCTTGAGCCGAAAGCAAAGAAAGAGCCATTGGTATTTGTCTACACTGATGCAGAAACAAGTTTTACGAGCGAGTTGAGCAATGAGTTGTTGCACCGAACAAAATCAGAAGTCATCATTGTTGCCAGAGAAAAGGGTGATGAGTATCGCATTTCTATTCGCGGAAGAACAATACCTATACGCCCCATAGTGAAGAAGGCGTTGGTGAAAGTGCATGGCTATGGTGGTGGTCACCCATTGGCATGCGGCGCAACAGTGCATAAGCATGATTTTGAGACGTTTATCAGTGTGTTTCGGGAAGAATTGAGCAACTAGTTCAAAACGATTCTGGCGTCAACGATTCTGATGTCTGTTGCTGTCAAGAGTAAGGGATTAATGTCAAGTTCAGCGATTTGGGGATATGTGGCAGCGAGTGCAGAAAGCTTGAGTATGATCGTGATCACGCTTTTCACCTTATTAGTATGTCCTCGCGTTCCGGCAATGATAGGATAAACTTTCAGTTCATGGAGCATGTCTGCTGCATCTGCAGCGGTGACAGGGCACGCGCGGAAGCTGACATCTTTGAGTATTTCGGTGTAAATGCCGCCTGCGCCAACTGCAACAGTATGTCCGAACACAGAGTCGCGTTTGAGTCCGAGGAGCAGCGCATCCGCTTCAACATACTCTTGAATCAAGACGCCGCGAAATCCGTTGAGGCGTTTCATGCGGGTGAAATGCTTCATAACTGCCGTGTCAGTGATGAGGTTGAGTGCAACGCCGCCAACGTCACTTTTGTGGATGATAGTGGGAGAAACGACTTTCATCGCAACAGGGTAGCCGATGCGCTTGGCAGCTGCAATTGCAGTGGATGAACTCGTGCAGTACATTTGGTGTACCACAGGGAATCCTTCTTTTTTGAGAAATGCTTCTGCCTCTTTTTCAGGAAGGATCATGATTGAAAAATGATAAATAAGTATTTAAACTTTCTTTTTTTGAGATTGATGATGAAAAAAGGAGTGTGGATGTTTTTGTTGATCCTTCTTTCTGCGTTTGCATCGAGCGCGCAGGAAGAGTCTCCAGTGGAAAATTATCATGAGTACGAATCAGTAGATGTTTCATTTGCTCTGAATTCTTCTGTAGAAATGCAAGGAGGGCCAGTATCTGAGCTAAAGGTTGATCTGAGTTTCTTTCCGAAGCAGGAATCTGGGCAGTCAATTATAAGCAGTGAGGATGTGTCCACTCCACCGGCAGAGATAACAACAGATGAAAGCAGCAAGCGTTTTGTGTGGAGGAATATAGATACAAATAGGGTGGATTTTGGAGCGCGTGCAAAGATGAAAATTTCGAGGCAAATGCCAAGGGTGTTGAAAAAGATCGAGTTTCCGGTACATAATCTTGATTCTGAGTTAAGTCAGTACACGAAAGCAACGCAGTTTATTGACCTGAATGCTGCAATTGAATCGCAAGCACTCGCCTTGGCAGGGTCTGAAAATGATGTGTATCGCGTTATCTTCAAGCTTGCGGATTGGACAAAGCAGAATATTGAGTATGATTTATCAACATTGACTGCGGATGTGGTGCAGAAGAGCAGCTGGGTGTTGGAGCAGAAGCAGGGGGTGTGTGATGAGCTCACAAACCTATTTATTTCATTAGTGCGGTCATTGGGTGTTCCTGCGCGGTTCGTGTCTGGGATGGTGTATTCAAATATAGGATATGATTTTGGTCCGCATGGATGGGCGGAAGTGTTTTTTCCAGGTGTGGGCTGGGTTCCGTTTGATATTACCTTTGGTCAGTTTGGGTGGATTGATGCGTCACATGTGAAATTGAAGGATCATGAGGATTCGGGGAGTCCTGCAACAGAGTATCAGTGGCAGCCTGCAGATGTGGAGATGGATGTGGGTGAGATTGTGATGCATACGCAGCTTCTGAGTACAGGGCCTCGTGCAGAGCCAATGGTTGAAATAACTGCTGAGCCAAAGAGGAAGGCAGTGCGTCAGGGAAGTGTTGTTCCCTTGTTTGTCACAGTGGAGAATAAGAAGCCGTTTTACGTTTCTCCTATTCTTGTCATGACAAAGGCTCCGGGAGTTCGCGGGAGTAATACAAGGGAAGTGCTTCTCGGTCCTGGAGAGACAAAGACGGTTGCATGGGCGTTGGAAATTCCTGAGGAAGTGAAGGAAGGTTATATTTACACTTCAACAATTGAGGTTGTGTCTCCGTTTGGTGAGCCAGCGCGTGCGCAAGTGCGCTATGGGGAAGATTTTGAGTTCTTTAATGAGATAATTGCATTAAAGATGGTGGATGAGGTGAATGAGCAGTCTGCAAAGCAGCAGTTGGACGGCGTTTCATTTACGTGTCAGACTGCAAACCAGTTGTATTATGTTGATGAGGTGGTAAGCATTTCCTGCAGGTTGACAAATCAACGCGTATCTTCTCTTGATGGAAGGGTGTGCAGTGCAGCGCAGTGCAAGCAGTTGAGTCTTGCACCAGGAGGCACGGAAAGTATCTCCTTTGAGATAAAGGCAGTGCAGTCAGGAAGAACGTCTGCAGTTGTTGAGGTGGATGAGGGTGTGGTGTATGCGTTTTTTGATCTGAATGTGGTGAAGATTCCTGAGGTGACTATCCAGAATGTGCAGCCGCAAAAGGTAAATTATAAGGATAATGTTGAGGTGTCATTTGATGTGGTGAGTGATGAGGTGATTCAGGATGTGGTGATGCAGTTTGATTTTAAAGAGCTTGAGTTAGGAAGCATTGAGGGCGAGAAAAATATTCGGGTGACGACTGCAGGAAGATTTATAGTGGAGGGATTAAAATTTAATTTATTTTATAAGGATGCGAAAGGAAAATCATATGAGTCAAAGGAAATTGTGCAGATTGAAGTGGTGAACATTCTGTGGTATGCGAAAGCGTTGTACTGGGTGAAAAACTTATTTGGATGAAGCGTGCTTTTTTTGATCGCTGTCGACGCGCGTTAACGCAATAACTCCCAAGATAATGAAGAAGGTGACAGCAATGATGGCAATGCGGTATCGTGTGCTTCCAAGAGAAACAAGATTGGACACAATCAATCCCCATACAATAGGTCCAATGAATGAGGAGGCGCGTTCTGCCAGTCCAAAATAGGCAAAGGTGAGGTTATGTCTTCCAGGAGGTGCAATATATGCCATGACAGAGCGTGATACTGTCCATGTTGCGCCAAACCAGAATCCCATGAGTGTTGTGGCAATAACAAAAAGAGTGAAATTGGTGATGAGTCCGACTAATGGGAGGAGGAAAACCCATCCGATAAGAATGCACAAAAGTGTTTTTTTGTGGCCAATTCGATCTGCAATTAATCCAGAGAGAAGTCCGCCAATGGCGCACGTGATTAAAACGCCGAGTAGGAGGTATGTTTTAACAGTGTCTGAGACGTGCCAGACTTGTTCAAGGAAGATGGGGAAATTATTGGAGGCAGTGAGAACAGCATCATTGAACAAGAAGTAAGCAAGAAGGAAGAAAGCAACGCTTGAGGATGCGAGTAAATGTTTGGTGGCAGTAAATGTGTGTTTGACATGTGCCCAGAAGGAGAATGGCATTTTTTTCTTGTGAGGTTCGATGAAAAAGAGGAGCATGGGAAGCGAGAAAAGAAAGAAGACAATGACAGACGGCAAAAGAGTTTCAGCTCGCTGAGCGGATCCAAAAAGGCTAATGCTTCCATTAGAGAAGGGAAGCGCTATTAAGAGTCCTGCAAATTGGCCGAGGTAGTTTGCAGTGATGCCTAAGCCAGAGACGAATCCTCGTTTCTGAGGATGTGAGATGTCAGTAATGAGGGGAGTGTAGAAGGTAAAGGAAAGGAGATAGGAATACAGTCCAAGGGTGAAGAAGATGAGTGCAAGCATATCTTTGTTATATACAGCTGAGAGTGCGCATAGGCCGTAAAAGAGCACAGTGAAAAGTGTGCTGTATCTCAATCCAGTAATTCTTCTTAAGAAGGTGTCAAGCAGGCAGCCAGTCAGCGGAACAGTAAAGAGGAGGAGGATTGCAGAAATGGTGAAGGTTAAGTTAAAGGTGAGGTCAGATACGCCTCTGTCAACAACGATCCATTGGGAAAAATAGAGGAAGAAGACGACAGAAACGATGGAGTTTGCAAAATCATAGAGAATCCAGAGGAACGTGTTTCGTTTGGTGTTCATATGTAAAAATTAGTAGCTTTTTGCAACGTACACAAGATGATTGGCTTCTTTCTTGCAGATAATACAAATTTGTCCTTGTTTCACACGATCTTCCTCTGGGTAGAGTGTGCCGCACACGTTTCCTCCGTCAGTTTCCGCTTTCAAAACATCGCTGCATTTTTCTCCGTCGAAGTCAACAGAGCAGAAAGGAACAGTAACAAATCCTCTATGAGTGTGCAAGGTTTTTTTAAGAGTGTCCAGTGTGTCAACGGATCGCACATTGTGCGCGAAGTATGCCTCTGCGCGTGCGTGAATGTCTTTGTCAATAGTGGCTGCTGCATGGGCTATTTCTATGGTAAGGTCAGCAAGAACAAAGCTGGTGCGTTTCTCTTTTGTGCGGAGCGCTGCTGATACTGTTTTTGCTTTGGTTTCCTTTGGTCCAATTTCAAGGCGAACAGGAACTCCTTTCATTTCCCACTTGTTGTATTTGTAGCCAGGGCTTTCACTGCTGTCATCTAATGTCACGCGGTATCCTTTGTTTGTGAGCGTTTTCACAACCTGTCTGCAAAAGCTGAGGACTTCTTTTCCTTCGTCTGCTTTGCCTGCAAAGAGAATAGGAATGACAACAATTTGTACAGGTGCCATATCAAAGGGAATGATCAATCCTTTATCATCTCCATGGATGCCGATGAGTGCTGCCATGATTCTCCACACTCCTGGTCCAAAGCAGGTTTGCCAGGCAAACTGGTCTTTCTCGTCTTTTCCCTTCACTTTGATGGTAAATGCTTTGGAGAAGTTTTGTCCGAGGTCATGGGTGGATGCAAGCTGGTTTCGTTTGCCGTCAGGCATGATCGTGTCTGGAGTGTAAGTGTTGTCAGCTCCTTTGAACTTGTCCCATTGGGGTCGTTGAAAGTAGAAAAAAGGAATATGAACCTTTTCTTCAATCACGTGTTTGCATGTTGCCAAGTCTTGTTCTATTTGCTCGAGTGCTTCCTCGTGCGTGTTGAACACATCATGGGTTTCAAAGAACATAAATTCTCTTCCTCTGAGGAAGGGGCGTGTGGTCATTTCGTTTCTGAATGCGGGAATCCTGCTTTGGTAGCCTTTGAAGGGCAAGTCTTTATGGCTTCTGAACCAGAGTGCATACAAGGGATAGATTTGTGCCTCTCCCGTTGGTCGTAAGGCAAAGCGCTCTTCTATTTTCTTGTCTCCTGCTTCACTTACCCAGAAGACATTGGGGGTGAATCCGGCATGCTCTTTTTCTTTGTGCAGGTTTTCTTCCTTTACAACACTAGGGAAGAGAAAGGGAAGATGTCCTTGCGCTTCAACTGCTGCTTCTAAGTATTCGTAAATCTTCTTGATGAGGAAAAATCCCCACGGACGATGGACAATGAATCCTTGGATGCCGAAGCGGATGTCTGCAAGCTCTGCTTTATTCACTATTTGTGTGTACCATTCGGAGAAGTTCTCTTTTTTGGTGACAGTAATTCCTTCGTCTGGTTCTTTTGCTCTCATTCAAAAAAAGTGAAGGTTGTTCTTTTTAAATGTTTAGTCATTGCGGAAGGGTTTCGGTTGAAGGAAGAAAAGGCTTATTAAGAATAAGATAAAGAAAGAAGGGATGTTTATTCATAAGAGATATGTAACAATAGCAACGATAGTGTCCGCATTGCTTACAGTGATAGGAACTGCTGCAGCCTTAGTTTATTATCTTTATCTCACTCCATATAATACCTCACTCAATTTTAGTATTCTTTTGGGAGGATACATGTTTATGGTGAGCGCTACAGTATATGATGTGAACAGGAGGTTGAAGCGTGTCTGAAAAAAGTAAGGATTGGATAATGTTTGTGCTTATTGGTATTGCAATCCTCTTATTTTTGTATATTATTTTTAAGATATCTCCAGGGCCTGTTTCCTAATAAAGAAGAAGATGCACAGGTGAGAATAAATGCGTGTAAGACTATATACGCTTGTTCATTGTATTCATAATCTAAGAGATGAAATGCAATAATGTTTATAAACACATGCGCAGTTTCTGCACCAGAAGAGGTGAACACGAGAAGAATAGGTATATATGAGACTAAGGAATGGGTGTGTTTTTTCTGTTGACGAAGCGCGAACGTTTTGTCATGTATAGTGTGCTGGGAATAGGCATGGTCATGTGTGGAGTAACAGCTTTTTTGGCATATAATTATATTGCAGAAGGAAAGGAATCTTCTTCTCCAGCGCTTCCCAATCTTACTGATGTGATGTTTATGCTGGACCGTGAACCTGAAGTGATTGAGAAGGAAGTGGTTGTGCAGGTGCCTGCAGCATATCTTGAGGTGAACGGGAGGAATTATACGTCTGCAAATGTTTTGGAAATCTTAGAGGTGAAAGGATATAACGCTCTTTCGTTTGATAAGTGGATCAAGCATCTCTTTAACATTGCAGAGGGGCAGATGAGCTTTCACTTTAATGCGCAGACATATGGTCCGGGAGAATATGAGGTTGAGGATGTGGAGTCAAACGAGTGTATTATCCGATTTGAGCATATCGGTTTTGATGAAGGAGTCATATTATGTGGGGATGTGGAAATTGAGACAGATGATGCTGAGGATTTGGAGTGCAGTGTGGAGATCTTTTTTGAGCGGAATAACAAATATGAGCTCGGAAAGGTAAGAAGCTGCGAGATTGATATTGGGTAATCTTTGTATTGTTAGATATTATGGTTTGGCAATGTTCCAGAGCAACGTAAAATAGTTAGTATACAGTTGTGCCATTTTTTTACTTTTGATGACTACCATGTACAATTCATCTTCAGGAAGAAAAAGGACTGTGGTATCTCCATACACCCACATCCCGCTCGGGCTTTGATATGCTGCAGGAATAAATCGTGTGTGGGTCAATGGTTCTTGAAGCAAGGGCGAGTCTTTTAAGGTGGAGTCTGCAAGGATTTTTCGTTTGATTCCGAGTTTGATTCGTTTTCTCTGGAAATGGGAGTAATAAAATTGGAGCTTTTTTGCGACTGTTCCAGTAAATCCGAAGATAAGAATATCCTTTCGTGCAGCAAGGTAGTCTTGCAAGACAGATTTTAAGCCATTTTTTCCTTGATAGACTTCAATGTCTACGTGCTTTTTCTGTTTTCCAAGGTGAGAGAGGTGGGGTAGGATTGCTCTGAAGTGAGCTTCTTTTTCCTTGATTTTTGCAAGGAGCTTATCAGGGCTTATCGCGTGGAAGTATTTTTTTCCTGATTGAATGGTGTAGGATACAACTCCTTTCTGAATGAGCTTATACAGCCGATCATAAATATGGGTTCTATTAATATGTGTTTCTTTGACAATCTGGCTCACAAGGGAGGGGCCAAGCGTGAGGAGCGCGGTGTAAATGGTTGCTTCATTTTCTGACAAGCCAGTGTCTTGGAGGACTTTGTTGATGTTCATCGAGAAACGGGAAGATATGCTCCTTTTTAAAAGTTTTGTCTCATATGAAACAACAAAAGTTTTTATAGCTCGTTTCCAGAAAGAGTTGAAAGGATGAAAACCAGCACAAAGATCAGTATAGGAGTGATTTTACTAGCTGCTATTATAGGGGTAACATGGATTGTAGTCATGCAAGAGCCACAATCGAAAGCTCCTATGAAGATTGGAGTCATTGCTCCCTTAACAGGGCCAGTAGGCGTTATTGGTCAATACATGCAAGAAGGCCTGCTGTTAGCACAAAGAGAGATTAACGAGAGGGGAGGTATCCAAGGGAGGTCTCTTGAGCTCGTTTTTGAAGACACGATTGTTGACCCAAAACTCTCAGTAAGTGCGATGCAGAAATTTATCGATATTGATAACATAAAAGTGGTTATTGGTGACTATCGTTCTTCAAATACGCTCGCTGTAGCGCCAATAGCAGAAGAGAAAAAGGTTATTTTGATAAGTCCTGGGTCTCAAGCAGATTCCTTATCAGAGGCAGGAGACTATATTTTTAGAACGCAAGTAACTGCTGAGGTGGAGGCTGAAAAGCTCGCTGATGTTATCAAGAATCAATTAGAAGAGACGCAAGTCTCCACAATAGTAACCAATCAAGATTATGGAATTAGTTTTGAGGAAAAGTTTACAATATTTTTCAAGGAAAAGGGTGGAAGAGTATTACTCAACAATCGTGCAGAGACACAAGAAACGGATTACAGAACAATGCTTCTGAAAAGCAAGGAGAAGGGCATTGATATGATTGTGTTAGCTGTTGGAGGGCTGGCTGGGGGATTGATTGCAAACCAAGCAAAGGAATTAGGATTATCATTCACATTTGTCGCCTCTTCAATTATTCAGACAGGTGAGTTGCTTGAGGTGGGTAAAGGCAATGTTGAAGGATTTTTGTACGTCTACCCTTATGCGCATATGACAAAGGAACAAGAGGTATTTACGCAGAACTACAAGAAAGCATACGGGAGAGAAAATGAAGTGATCGCTGCAAATAGTTATGATGCGCTAATGCTCGCTGCTGAAGCGATAGAAATGTGTGAAGAAGATACTTCTTGTATCAAAGATGAGCTGTATGAAGTGAAAAACTATTCCGGTGCGAGCGGAGTCTTAAGCTTCGACGAAAATGGAGATGTGATAAAACCATTAATAATAAAAACAGTGAAGGATGGAAAATTTGTAAGTGTTATGTAATAATATAATATATTCTCCATATAAATAAACAAAGAAGAAACAGTTCTTTATTATTATATTCTCTCAGCATTTTTTTCTTTTGGAGTCTTTTTTCTTTGGGTAGTCTAATAAAGTTAAGATTGTTCTCAATAATTCTCCAATGAATAAACTAACTCCTGCTAAAATAAATCCAATTCCAAGATTTGTATTTATTTCTTTTTTGTCTTTTTTGCGCTGTGAGTAAGAACTAATTGTAAACTCTTGATGTAAGTATTTCGAACTTTTATCATCAATATTTTCGTAATAATCAGGAGGATAACGTATTTTGATAATATTTCCATACGCTTCTGGTTCAACATTAATCATCTTTCCAAAATTATGCACGTCTTGTCTATAATGACCTAAATCAAATATTATAGTTTCTCTTGCATTAGTTCCGTATGCACGATAAGCAAATATTAGAAGTCTAAAAATTCCATTCGGATAGAACTCTTCTGGTTCATTAAGCAAAATATTAACCTTAACATTATTTAAAGTTTGATTAAATTTATCAAATATTATATAATTTCGATCTGTTTTGTTTAATTGGTTTATTTCTACTTCATATTCAACACTTTTTATTAGAGTTATACCATTACTCTCCAAGGTTATATTTGTAATGTTAATCTCTTTTGGTATATTAATACTTAATGAACTAAGGGGTTCATCTTCAATCATCTCAAAACTTAAATTACCATTCGAATCTTTAAAATTAAAATTAATGTTAAAGTCTCTCACAACAAGTTTTCCATTCGGGCTGGGATATAATTCAAATTCGTAAGTTTTAAAAGGAAGTGAAGTATCCATTTTTAAACCAGAATATAATAAAGAGAACCCAAAATAAAAACTAAAGTATATAGTTATGCATATCAAAAAAGTATCTCTTAAATTTTTTCTAAAATCTTTATTAAGATAATGTTCTTTCTTAGATTCTACGAGAAAATATAAACCAAAAAGTATAGTAATAAAAATAAAGATAATCAATGATTTCTTAAAGCTACCTTCTATTAATAAGAGTACAAGAAAAAATATTATGATTACATAAACAAAAGAAAAAATCTTTTTCCATTTATAGCGATTCGGTTCTTCTTTATTATAAGATGCATTCGGTTTTTTCATTTTCCATCCGAGGAGTATATCTTAGCAATAGTATATAATATTTCTGGTAAGAGAATTACTGACAAAATATTAAGCACTCTATAAAACATAAAAGAGTGAGCCCGTGAGGATTTGAACCCCAATCAGCTGGTTGCTCCTTGTCACTCATCAAAGGAGTGGATGATCCGAAGCCAACCGCACTTACTGGTACTTATTGAAAGTAAATCCAGGTTATGCTACGGGCCCGCTAATAAAAAACTAATGCATTTCCTTATAAAAGGTTTCGGTTTTATCTCTTTTCAGAAAAGGTATGAAGTGCTTGTATTATAGTATAAAATTGGGTGTTTGAGAGTGTATCAACAGATTTCTCCAGGAGGGTAGGAGATAAGGTAAATGTGTCAACAGCATTTTTTGCTTGATTCTGAGTGAGAGAATACATTTTATGAAGAGAAGAAACAAGAGCATTTTTCACTTTCTTGTCTGTTTGCAGGATGAACGTTTTGATGAGCTCCTCATCTTTTGAGAGGAAAATTGTCCTTTTTTCAAGAACAAAAAGCACTGAATCTGTTCGTGGTTTCGGTGTGAAAGCCTCTCGAGAGACATCTGCTATTTTTTTCACAGTAAAGAAGAGTTTACCTATAGTGGACCATTTGCTTTTCGTATCAGAGAGGAGCTGGTAAAATTGTTTTCCTGTGAGCAGCACTCCGCGTGCAAAGGAATGGTGTGTTATTTTTTTAAAGAGCGGTTCGGTGATGGAATAGGGAATGTTAGAAACGATTTTCGTGAAAGAGAAGGTGTCAATTAAGGTGAGTGCATTCCCATAAATAACATGAACAGATGAGGGAAGTTTTTCTAAATAAGGGCGCATGTTCGTGTCTATTTCAATGGTAATCACTTTTTTCGCATGGTGCGCAAGTGCTTCAGTTAAGACTCCAGTGCCTGCTCCTATTTCAAGGATAACATCATCTGGAGTGATGTCAGCAGCAGCGATAATTTTCTGTAAAACAGTTTTATCAGTGAGAAAATGTTGGTCTAAGTGTTTAGTCATTTTCATAAGTTTATTTCACAATGAGGAGAGATCGTGGAGTGTGTGAAAGAACCGTTACTTTTGTGTTTCCAACAACAACATCATCTTCGATGCGAATGCCATACTTTCCAGGAAAGTACAATCCAGGTTCAATAGTAATAACATTTCCAGTGTGAAGGATGGTATCTTTTTTTGGTCGAATGTATTCGTGCACGTCAATGCCTAATCCATGACCAATGCCATGAATGTAATATTTTCCAAGTTTTTCTCGCGCATATTCTTGAATCTTTCCATAATTCACTCCATCTTTTACCATAGCAATGCATGCTTCTTGCACATCATGCACCTTTCCATAGGTGAGGAGTTCTTTCTGTGTAGGTGTACCAAAATAAAGAGTTCTAGTTAAATCAGAGCAATATCCTTTATACACAACACCCATATCAATGACAGTCATTCCTTTGAGCTTATTGTTTCCAGAGGTGTGGTGCGGTGTTGCCCCGTTCTTTCCTGATGCAACAATGGTTGGAAAGCTTTCTCTCACGCCATGGTCAAGCATGGTTTTTCTGATAAATGTTTGCAGCGCAAGTTCAGTGCGGAAGGTGTGTGCATGAGAAAATATTGCAGTAAATAGAGAATCAGTAATAGCGCACGCCTTTTTGATCGTGCTTATTTCTGTAGTGTCTTTCACAGTTCGAAGCTGTTCAATCAAAGGAGATGCATCACAAAACGATTTTTTCGTCTGTTTCTTGAATTGACTCACAAAAGTGTGAGGAAGAAAGTGTAAATGCAATCCTACTTTTTTTCCTAAATGTGGTTTAATGTCTTTGAAAAACGTTTTCTGCATTGCTTTTACAGGAGTGATAGTAGAGTGGTGTTGTGCGTATCCCAGTTCTAAAGGAGATACATAGACAACGTTCTTTTTTTTGGTTGCAATAAAGCATCCAGTCACGTCCTGTAATCCAGTAAAATAGAAGAATGCAGGATCTTGTCGTTCAATCCAGGTGAAAACTGCAATACTGTCCAGAGAATGATGAAGAAGCTGCTGGTGCAGTTTTTTGAAGCGCATGACCGTAAACATTATATAGATCTTTATATAGGTATCGTCAATGTTGCGGCGAAAACTCAAGAATGGGATGACACTTCTTGTGGATAGTCGAAAAACGGATTCTGTTGCCATTGGTGTTCATGTGGGCGTCGGTTCAAATAATGAAAACAAGGAGCAGGCCGGTCTTTCACACATGCTTGAGCACATGCTCTTTGAAGGGACGAAAGAAAAGACTGCGCGGGAGTTATCCAATGCCATTGAATCTGTAGGTGGGGAATGTAATGCACATACCACACAGGAGCGCACGTATTATTATGTGGTGGTGCCGAAAAAGTATGTGGATCGTGCAATTGCAATGCTGTTTGATATTATGGTGAATGCAGCATTTGACAGCACATCTTTGAGGAAGGAGAAGAATGTGGTCATAAATGAAATTCGAGTGGTTGATGATGATCCCAAATCATATCAGTGGATTGTTTTGTTTAAGAAGTTGTTTCAAAAGCATCCTGCAAAAAACCCGGTGTATGGGAATGTGTCTGCAATTGTGAAGTCTTCAAGGAAGAACATGGTTTCCTATTTCAAAAAATATTATGTGCCGAATAATATAATTATATCGGTGAGTGGCGGTGCAGGAAACGCTGGACACATGATTGAAAAAGCATTTGCATCTCTCAAACAGAGAAAGATACAGCAGGTGAAAGAAGTGAAGGAAAAGCCGTTGCAAAAAGTGGTTGCTGTAAAGGTGAAGAGGAAAGTAGAGCATTCGTATTTGGTTATCGGCTTTCGTGCGCCGCCGCGCACGCATAAGGATTCCTATACATTTGATGTGATTCGCGCCATATTAAGCAGGGGTCAAAGTTCTCGCTTGTTTGACGAAATTCGGAACAAGAGGGGCATTGCATATACTGTAGGTGCGGATTATGAGGGTGGCAAGACCTTTGGCATCTTTGTTGCGTTTGTCAGCACCAGAAAAAAGCATGTGGATGAGGCAAGAAAGATCTTGTTAACGCAAGTGCATCTGCCGAATCTTTCCGCTCAGGAAGTAGCGGATGCAAAGAGGTATCTTGAGGGTAATTTTATGTTGATTAATGAGGACAACAAAGAACGTGCAGAGCAAAACGCGTTATGGGAGTTTTTGGGAAAAAAGAGAGATGCGTATGTAAAAAATATTAGGAAAGTGACGCGTGCGGATGTGATGCGGGTTATTAAGAAATATGTGCGTCAAAAGTATGTGGAAGTGTTAATTCAAAAGTAAATTCAAAAGGAACGGAGTGTTTTTTGCTGTTTTTTGTGTTTTTCGAAGTATTTGGGTGGCTCAATGCATTTATATGCAAATCCTTGTGTTTCAAGGAAGTCTTTCACTCCAGGAGAAAGTTTTTGGCAAGCCAGAATGCCGCGCACAGTGGAAAGTCCTTTGCTTTGTTTGATGCGTTCGACATATCGTGCAAGCTGCGCAACAGCGTCAAAATCTCCCGCGTAGCGCTTGCATTCTACCACAACCAAAACATTGTTCTTGTCGTATCCAAACACGTCGATGAATCCATATGTGGTGTGTTCTTCTCTGCTTAAGGGCGTGAATCCTTCTTCAATCAGCTGTGGATTGGTATAGATCATGTCTGACATGTCTTTTTCATTTCCCAGGAGAGTGATGGTTTCTGCATCAATAAGAGGCGCTGCATTGAAGAAATAAATGGTGTAAAGGGTGATGAAAAGGTCTTCTTTGTGCAAGGGATGGTGGATGTGTATGTGGGTAACGTCTCCAGAAGTAAGGGTGTGAATGGCTCCTTCTTTCATGTAGTTGACAGGTGCTGCTCCAGTGGGTTGGTGGATGAGGATGGTTTTGTCTGGTTTGATGATAATGACGCGGTCACCTTTCTCAAGGTGGCTTTCTGCTCGCCCATGGTAGGTGACTGTACATTCCGCTGCAAAGACGATGAAATGGTTTTTGGCAAGATGCTCGTGAAGCTGTTGAGAAAAGGGAGATAAATCCATAAAGGGTATTTGATATGATGCTATAAAAGCATTCTGATGCTAGAAATAGAATGTAGTAAAATTATCATGTTCCAATAGGTTTTGTTTTTTTCCAGAGTGCTTGAAAATATGCTTTAAAGGAGTCTGCTACTTCTTGTCTCATAATTTCAATATTAATTGGTTTTTTTCCAGGTATACCAATAACTGCAATGTTTTTGTATCCACAAAACCATACAGGTGTGTCTATTTGAAGTGGCATATAACGAGCATCACAACCCTTGTATGAGTTTCTGTTTTGTAATACAGTTTTATCAGTGTTTGGATGAAAGAGGAGCTTGCATTTGATTCCTGCGTTGACTCTTCTGCGATGATCCTTTTTCCAGTAGGCATGAAAGTGTTTTGGTTGGTCTGGAATAATCCCTTGATAGAAATATTCTTCTCCAGGTTGTAATCTTTTGTAGGTGTGTTCATGAACCTCAATCATTCCTTTAAATCCTTCAAAGACCCTCACTTCGCTTTTTTCTTCGGGTTGTTTTTGGAGTAATTGAGGGAGGAAGTGTTCTACTTTTTCTTTGATAGCATGAAGTTTTTGCTCTCGTTCTTCGATATAATCAATAATGCGTTCTGGTTGTGCTGCTTGGAAGTATTTTGTTTGTTCTTTGATGATATAAGAAACAAGCCCTTTTTGGATGAGATTCTCGAGGATCTGGTAAATGATTGATCGAGAGATGGTTGATTTTTCAACAATTGGTCCTGTTGTTGAATCACCAAGTTCGAGGAGAGCTAAATACACTTTGATTTCTCCATCAGTAAGTCCTGCTTCACGAAGAAGTGCAAGTTCCATATGATAGATACGTGAAGGACCTATTTAACTCTTTCTTTTAGCATACCAATACTGGTATGTTCAATTTAATAAATATTTTACTACTTAACAAAAGTTAAAATATGGAGAATAATACTCATGGTCAACAAAAAAACAACAATCATTCTAAGTGTATGCATGCTTATAGTGATAGGTGCAGTCATAGGATTTTCCCTAACTAGTCGTGCAATTACTGCAAATACAATTGATATAGGTGCCATTTTCATGTTGACAGGAACAGGAGCAACATGGGGGATCAATTCACAACGAGGTGTTGAACTTGCAGTTGAAGAAATAAATGATAATGGAGGAGTGAATGGGAGGCAGATACGTGTAGTATATGAAGATAATCAAGGAGACAATCCAAAGATAGCAGTGACAGCATTACATAAGCTCTCTAATCAAGGTATTAACATTATTCTCGGACCAAATTGGTCTCCCTCAGGAAATGCAGTTGCACCAATAGCATGTGAAAAAGGAATTGTAATGATATCTCCTTCATTGGGAGTTGCTGATTTTAATGAGGAATGTGATTTTTTGTTTAATTTATGGCCACATGATGATGTATCATCAGAAAAGCTTGGAGAGTATCTTTATGAAAAAGGATATAAAAAAATCGCAGTACTTGGCTCTTTGCAGGTATGGGAGCAAACGCAAGCATATGCAGTAAAAAAAGGATTTGAAGGAAAAGGTGGAAAAGTAGTTTCATTCATTCTTACGCAACCAGAAGAAACAGATTTTGGTGGAGAAGTTGTTAAAATAAAAAATGTAGACCCAGACGCAATTGTATTTACAAATTATGCAGGTGAACATATAAGTGCAAAGCGATTACGAGAAATAAATGTTCAAGTTCCATTCTTTTCGATATTAATTGATGATGAAAAGATAAAGAGTGCACAAGGAGCACTTGAAGATGCAATTATTATTACTTCATTTACTCCATCAGAAAAATTCATGAACAAGTTTAAAGAAAAATATAAAGAGCAACCAGATATTGGTTCAGATACATCATATGATGCAGTGATGCTTCTTGCACAAGCGATGAGAGAAACACAGTCAACAAATCCAGAAATCCTCAAAAAGTATATGAATGGATTAAAAAAATATGAAGGAACTTCTGGGCGTTTGGTATTTGATAGGAAAGGAGGAGTAACAAAGGAGCCAGAGCTAATGATTGTGAAAGAAGGGAAACTCATACCTTTTGAATAAAGATTCCAGAAACCTTTAAATAACGCTTATGATCTCTTAGGTACATGAAGCTCGCAACAGCAATCATCATTCTCTTGTTAATCTTAGGGTTGTATTATTATACTGCAGAAACGTATGATATTGCGAAGGTTGTGGGAAAATATGCCTATGAGTTCATTTCAAATGTGTATCAGGAATTAAAGGAAAAAAGCGAAAAGGGTGACTTTGATAAGCCTGTTGAGGATATCAAAGAACGGTTTGAAGACTAAACTTTTACGCGCTAGTATTGCTCTGGTTTTGAATGATGGGGGGGTTCACGCTAAACTTCAAGAGTCGTGATTTCTTGGTTTCTCCAAGGGGATCATGCTCGTCGCAGAGCAAGTCAAGGCAGTAGTAGCATCGTACTTCATATTCTACAGTCACCTTTCCAATACCGTTGTATTCGCCTTGTTCAAAGGTTCCGGGTGCAGTGTCTTTGATGATTTCCTGGCTTTTCTTGTCAACTTCCTCAATGAACATGTCTAAGTTGTAGTCTTCAAGTTCAGGATTGTTGTCAAAGTTTTCATCCACAGTGACATGTCTGTCAATGAAGCAGACCATGGTTGAAGAGTCTTCATTGAAGATTTTGAGTATAATGTCCTGGTAATAAGGACTATTAAGGACAAGATGTTCGCCGCCAATGTTTCCAGTGGGCTGTTCAAAAGGGCCGAGCTCTTCATCTTCAAGGCTGATTTTGAAGTCTGGTCCGGGATAATTTTGTTTTTTTGTGGGTTGTGTTGTTTGGTTTGGTGATGGTGATTGGGATGGTGAAGGTGTAGTATTTTGTGCAGAGGCAATATTCGCGATTGCAGCGCCGGTAATAGGGTTATTTTTTGAATCACTAGGAGTGGCTCCTGAATCATCTTTAAGGAACAAGAAGGCTCCTGCAGCGCCAACAACGATGACAAGAATGATCATGTTCCACATGACAAGGCGTCGAAACAGGGTTTCTGTGGAAGCAGGAATTTCTCGTTTGAAGGAGTCATCCCGTTCTGGTCGTTGTGGTTTTTGGTCTTTAGGAGCGTCATCATCGCGGGAAATGGTTTCTTTGCTTGCAGGCGGCTCGCGTCGTCGTTCCTGCTTTTGCAATCTGTCTTTTGCTTCAAGAAGCTCTTTCTTGGCTTCAAGTGACCTTTTTTGGCGTAAATATTCTTCAATGTCCATAAGACGTTCCCTGCACGGCGTGCTTTATTAACTGAGATGTGGTGGCTCTTTTTAAATATTTCTGCAATTCAATCTATACTGGAGAAAACAGCGTCTCAAGACGTGGAAACTTAGTTTTGTGCAGCATAATCATCAAGAAGGTCAAAGATGCAGGTGGTGTGGAAGCCGTAACTTTCGTGTCCTTTTGGAGTGGGAAGAGTAATGAGTACTGCAGCTTCCTCTGGATCACGATGGCATGCGGTATAATAGCACTTATTGAGAAGTTTGTTTTCGCTAGTGGTAACTCTTCCTTCATGGAGAAGAGATTCCCTTAAGATAAGAGCAGCAAGTCTATTGCTGTTTGCAGTGTACGTTTTGCCAATGAGAGAGTGAGAAGTCATGGAGTGTACCGTAACATGGTTCTTGGGAATGGAATGGCATCTTTGATGTTGTCCAAGCCGCAAATCCAGTTGACAACGCGTTCAACGCCCATGCCAAATCCCGCGTGAGGGACGCTGCCATATGTTCTTGTGTCAAGATACCATTTGTAGTTTTCTATTTTCTCTCCTTCTTTTTTGAGCGCTTTCTTCAGTTCCTCAATGTCTGTGTCTCGTTGTGATCCTCCGATGATTTCTCCATATCCTTCTGGCGCGAGCATGTCAAAGCAGAGTGCTGTTTCTGGATGCTTCGGATCTTTGGGTTTGTAGAATGCCATGATTTCTTTTGGATAGTGAGTAACAATGACTGGCTTGTCAAAGTGCTTCATGATCAAGTCTTCTTCAATGGTGCGCAGGTCTTTGCCGAAAGGAATATTTATCTTTTCTTTTTCTTTCAAGAGTTTCAGCGCATCAGCGTAGGTGATGCGGGTGAACGGTGCTGTCACTGTTCTCAGTTTTTCAACGTCTCGTTCAAGAATGACAAGCTCTTTTTCATTCTTCTTGATCACTTCCTGCACGATGAATGAAACGCACTCTTCCGCGATGGTTGCAAGCTGATCCAGTCCAATCCATGCTGCTTCCATTTCTGCCATCCAGAACTCGCTCAAGTGGCGGGAAGTCTTGCTTTTTTCTGCTCTGAAGCATGGACTAATACAAAAGATTTTTTCAAGTGCAAAGACAGCTGATTCTGCGTAGAGCTGCCAGGATTGGGTAAGATAGAGCTTGTGCTTGTAGTAATTAATGGAGAAAAGTGTGGAGCCTCCCTCGCACGCGTTGGGAGTGAGGATGGGAGGAGCCATTTCATAATATCCACTGGTTTTGAAGAAGGTCCTAAATGCATCCATCACTGTTGATCGTATTTTCATGACTGCTGTTAAGCGTCTGCTGCGAATTGCTAAGTGTCTCACATCAAGTAAAAATTCGGTGCTTTGGTCTTTGGTGATGGGAAAGGTGTCTGCGCGTTGGATGACCTGAAAAGTCTTCACGTGCAGTTCATAGCCGGTTGGCGCGCGCTTGTCGGGGTGCAATGTTCCTTCAAGCTCGATTGAGCTTTCAATGGTAAGCTTGTCAAGCTCATCCCATTCGTTGGCAGAAAAGTCTGTTTTTTTGCAGACGCATTGGATAATATTGCTACTATCACGGAGAACGATAAACTTGAGCTCGTTGCTGCCGCGCTCGCGGTACACCCAGCCATGAAGGTGCACATTTCCTTTGCCCTTGTCGAGTGCTTCTTGAATGGAAATGAATGCCATCCAGTAAGGGCAGGAATCCTGTTTTATATAGGTTATGGTTAAAGAGAGAAGTCGTCGAGTTGCCCGTCAACAACGTTTAAGTAATCTGTTGTCTGCATCAAGATGCTTTTGGTTTGGAGTCCTGCGTTGAAGTTAATCTTTGCGCTTCGGAGTACGCTTCTGTCAATATACAAGGGAATATGAAAGAGGTTGCCAAAGGGTGGCACGCCCCCGATAACGCATCCTGTTATGTCTTTGACTTCTTCCGGTGTTGCAAGGCTCACGCTTTTTGTTTGCAAAATCTTTTTGACTTTGGAAAAATCTATCTTCTTGTCCGCGCTTAACACGCACATGAAAAAGCGTCCCGAGCTCCGCAGCACCATGGCTTTTGCTCCTTCGGATAAGGGTGTTTTCCTTATACGTGCAGAGTCTGCAGAGGTGGGTGTTGGCTCATGCTCAAGTGCAGTGTATTGCATATGATGTGTGTCAAGGAGTGCAATGATTTTTTCAAAGGTATGCATATAAGGAGTTCTCAATAAATGTCTGCTATTTAAACCAATCTTTTTGGGTGCATCGGATCGTTTTCGTAAAAGAAGGGAAATCCTTTTTTAAGGATAATATGCTTCAAAAAAAAGACCATCAGTCTTATATATAAGTAATATATAACTAATTATATATGGATGCGGTGTCAACAATACAATTGAAGAAAGACGTGATAAAGCAACTAAAGAAGGCAAAGGAGTACCAAAGGCAGACCTATAATGAGCTGATTGAAAGAATGACAAAAGTATTCATAAAACTTAAGGAAAGGAATCAATATGATGAATTCCTGCATAAAGTCCAGCAAGAAAAAATGAAAGAGCTCTGGAATAACAAGGAAGATGAGGAGTGGGAGAATGCATAAGTGTGGTAATGTGATTCTCACTCAAGTGCAGTTTGTTGACACGTTTGAGGTTAAAAAGCGGCCTGCAGTGGTATTATTTGAAGAGTATGGAAATATTGTGGTTGCGGGAATAACAAGCAATAGAGAAATGAAAGGAATACCACTCACAAAAAAAGAAGGAGCGATCAAAGAAAGTGTTATTAAATTAAACTACATTTTTACCATATCTGAAAAAATGGTTGAAAAAAGCTTGTTTTCAGTGTCTGCAGAAAAGAGGAATAAGATAATAGCAGAGTTGATGAAGAAGTTGACATGCGAAGAAAATAAAAGAGCATCTTTATAAATATAAAGAATTCAAAAATATCAAAGAAGAGGTGTGTGCATGCATTTCCTTGGAATGTTTCTGGTAAAAATGATTGCAGGAATTGCTGTTGTTTTGGTAATACTAACTCTTCTTCTTTCCTATGAGTGTGCTGCATGGAGAAAGAGGGTGAAGAAACACAGGAAGCAGGTAGTTTTCTTTGGAGTTCTTTTCATATTCATCTTTTTCTTTATTGGACATTCAATGAGTAAGGTGCCGAGTTTTGATTATTTTGTGCAAACAGTAGGGCCGGGAATTGGCCCGCAATTATCAATGGAGAGCGCGGTGAAATTTCTTGTTAATCTTGATAAAATAAGAGAAGTAGCAAACATTGCTCGTGATCCTGCAGACGTTCCTGCGCTTTCTGAGTCGCGTGAAGTTGCGTACGTTATTGATGTTGAGGAGGTAATAAATGAGGTTGCCCCAGGGGTGATAGTAAGCTCGTGGGTGTACAATGGAAAGGTTCCTGGGCCGTTGTTGCGTGCGAAAGTAGGTGATAAGGTTTCTATTCTCTTAAAGAATAGTAAGAAGAGCTTGCACACGCATAGCATTGATTTTCATGCAGTAACTGGTCCGGGGGGTGGAGCTGCGGTGCTCCAAGTTCCTCCGGGAGAAGAAAGATCATTAACATTTAAAGCAGTGAATCCGGGAGTGTATGTGTATCACTGTGCGACGCCAAATGTGGGTGCGCACATGACGCATGGTCTGTATGGACTTATTCTCATTGAGCCGGAAGAGGGTTTGCCGATTGCAGATAAGGAATTTTATGTCATGCAGGGTGAGGTCTACACGTCAGGTCATATTGGGAAAAAAGGACTGCAAATATTTGATGCAAAGAAGTTTTTATCAGGAGACCCGACATATGTCATCTTTAATGGAAGGATAGGAAGTCTTGAAGGGAAAATGAAAGCAAGGGTTGGTGATAAGGTAAGGATATATGTAGGAAATGGCGGAGTAAATCTTGCAAGCAATTTTCATGTGATTGGGGAAATTTTTGACACGGTGTATCCAGAAGGTGGAACGCCAGTGCAGCAGAATATTCAAACAACG
Source organism: Candidatus Woesearchaeota archaeon (assembly GCA_964367375.1). Taxonomy (GTDB): domain Archaea; phylum Nanobdellota; class Nanobdellia; order SCGC-AAA011-G17; family UBA489; genus CAYIXG01. The sequence continues at coordinate 169,790 of CAYIXG010000001.1, forward strand.
CTTGTTCCTGCAGGTGGTGCAACCATTGTTGAGTTTACAGTGGATCTTCCAGGAAAGTATATTTTGGTTGATCACGCATTAGCGCGGTTAGACAAGGGTGCATGGGGAACTCTCGAAGTAGAAGGCGCGTGGGATGATACCTTGTATTTTCCACAACCTTTGACATCTTCATTGAATCATTAAGAATAGAGAAGTTCTTTACTTTTTTCCATCTGTTATTTTTGTAACTTCTTTCCATAAAAAGTATGATGCAAACATTACTGCAAGGAAGATGAGAGGAAAGATAATGGCAATGGGAGCTCCTTTGATGAAATAAAAGGAGGCTGAAGCGCTTACATAGTCAATGAAGAAGCCAGCATACGCCCATTCTTTTATCGTTCGAAATTTTGTCTGAATGATGGAAATGGAGCCAAGGATCTTTGCAATGCCTAAAATGATGAGAAAATATGTAGGATAGCCTAATTGTCGCATAACCTCTAAGCCTTTCTCATTCGGGAAAAATTCAGAAATTCCTGATGCGAAATTGGCAAGACAGAAAAGAATGGTGACAATCCAATAGATGATCTTTGTCGTTTGTGGCTTCATGATGGTATTTTCCTTTTTTACAAATGAATGGGAAGCTGTGTTAAGGAACGACTCGTTCTGGGTCTCTGGGAAATAAGCAGCATTCTTTGATGTTGGGCATGTGTAATACTGCTTGGGTAATCCGTTCAATGCCGACTGCATATCCTCCCATTGGAGGCGCTCCATATTTGAAGTGGTCAATAAACCACTGCAGCTTTTCTGGATTGAGTCCTTTCTGTTTGATTTGTGCAACAAGAGTCTCATAGCGGTGTTCTCTCTGTCCTCCGGAGCTGAGTTCGAGCTCGCGGAAATTCAAGTCAACGCTTCGTGCAAATTGCGGGTTTTTGTTGTCATACATGACATAAAAGGGTTTGATGGCGCTGGGAAATTTGTTGATAAAATAGAAGTCTGATTGGTATTTCTTTTTCACGTAATCTGCAAGGAGCTTCATGGCATCGTTGTCTAAATCTTCGTCCTGCTTGATCTTTTTGCCAAGTTCTTTCAGAATGTCCCACACATGAGGAAATTCAAGCACAGGAAAGGGTGTTTTGGGAATCACTGGAGTGATCTTGAGTGTGGCAAAGTCAGCTGCGCTTTCTGTGGCTGCATGCGTGATGCTTGCAGCGATCATTTCTTCTTCCACTTTCATCACATCATATTCATCATTGATGAATGCCATTTCTGGTGCGATGGCTCGGTGTTCGCAGAGGTGTCTGGTAGTATGACTTTTCTCTGCTCTCCAGTTTGGTCCGAGGTCATACAGTTTCTCAATGCCTCCGAGGATGGCAAGTTCCCGATGCAGCTGAGGGTCTTGGCGGAGAAATGCGGGTTTTCCATAGTAGTCAATAGTGAACACGTCTGCTCCGGATTCTGAGGGCACTCCCATGATGCAGGGCGTGAATACTTTCAAGAATCCTTTTTTTAAGAGATATGCTTCCATGCCTTCAACGAGGCGTGCTTGGATTTTGAAAACTGCAAGAACCTCTGGCTTGCGTAAATCAATACATCGATGATCAAAGCGTGTAGACAAATCTGTCTGAATAGTCTTGTCTTTTTCAAAGACTTGAATGGGAAGTTTTGCTGCTTTTGTTTCGACAGAAAACGTTTTCACAATAACTTCATATCCTTGGCGTGCTTCCTTGTTTTTGTGCACAACTCCCTGCACAGAAATCACGCTTTCCAAGGGAATCTTCCCAAAGGAATCAAAAGTGTTTCCAAGCTCTGGTTTTGCAACGAGTTGGGTAATTCCTGTCCAGTCTCTTAAGAGGATGAACTTGACTTTGCTGAGATCTCGAACTTCATGAGCCCATCCTTGAAGAAATACTTCTTTTTCGTGAAGCGCTGGAGAAAGGTCTTTGATGGGGGTGCGGTGCATAATTGCTGTACTTTCGCTGTCATATATAAAAGTATCTCAGGAGATGAGAAAAAAGTGATTGAACTGTTTAATCACGCATATTTCCTTTCTGTTGCAGAAGGAGCATGACGAGAAATCCAAGGCCAATACCAATAAAGATTCCTTCAACGACCTTGTCAAAGAGCATGCCTATGCCCATACCAAGAAACATGAATGCAGCATATATAATCCAGGAAGAAAATGGGCTCTTTTTCATAATAAAAAAAAGAGGTAAGTCTATTTAAATTTTTTCTTTTTTTAATAGAAAAGAGAAACCTTTTTAATTTCCATTGCCTTCCAAAAGAGGATGAGATTTGAAAAAAAGGCATGGCCAAAGTTCTTTCAAAAAGTGCTTGACGGAGAGAAGACCTGTGATGTGCGTCTTGCAGACGTTGCATGCAAGCCAGGAGACATTCTTGTGTTAAAGGAGTGGGATCCTGAAAAGGAAAAGTACACAGGAAGAGTTGTGGAAAAGAAAATAACATATGTGATGAAGACGAAAGAGATGCAGTTTTGGTCTGAGGAAGAAATCGAGAAGCACGGGTTGCAGATTATTTCGTTTAAGTAAGTTTTTCTTTGATGAATTCCATCACTTTTTTGCCTTCTATTTTTCCCTTGTACTTGTTCATGACCATTCCCATGAGTGCATTGGGAGTAATATTTGCATTTTGAGAGATGAGTGTGTCAATGTCTTTTTCTATTTTTTCGAGAGATACAGGTTTGTACATATCAATATGAACTATTTTTCCTTGTGCGAGTTCTGCAAGGATGTCAAGTGCAGCTTCTTTGGTGATTGTTTTGTTGTGGATATGTTCAATGACAAAAGTGAAGTCTTTCTCGCGCAGTTTTTCTGGATCGATTTTAAATCTCGTTTTAAGTTCTTTCGGTGTTTCGATGAGGATGTGTGCGATGAGCGATGGTTCTAATGGAAATGCTCTGGCGCAGTGTTCAAAGAGGTTCAGTTTCTCGCTCTCAAGGAGTTCTCGTGCAAGTTGGCTTGGTAATTTATACCTCTGTTCAAGCGAGACTGTTTTTTCAGTGAGGAGCTCGGGAATAGTAAGAGATGTATATAATTGGTGAACTGAAAACGCGTGATGGTCTGTTTCAACATACATGCGCGAAGATCCAGGCATGGGTCGTAAGAAAGTGGTGCTGCCGTCTGGTTGTGCTTGTCGTACTTCACTCTTTCCTTGAGAAAGGAGTTGTTGCTGTCTGTCAATTTCCAGTTCGATGATTTTGGGAATCATGCGCAGTTCTTGCACGCCCTTGATTTCTACTCGTGGATGTCTGGTGATGCTCACATTGAGGTCTTGTCTAATGGTTCCAATGCCTGATTTGAATCTGCCGGTGCTTTTCAGGATCATTCCTAAATATTCAGCTACTTCCTTTGCATGTTCGGGGCTTTTCATGTCTGGCGCGGTTGCAATTTCGATAAGAGGTATGCCGAGTCGATCAAGACGGAAAACAACATGCTCTTTTTCTGTTGTCATTCTTCGTGCAGAGTCTTCTTCGATGCACACACTGTCAATGCCTACTTTTCCTGAAGGAGTCTGTACATATCCGTGAACTCCTATAAGAGCTGTTCTCTGGAAGCCGGAGGTGTTGCTGTAGTCAATGACTTGTTTGCGCATCACCTGGATTTCATCGACAACATGCATGTGCAGGAGCTTGCACACTTGGAGGACAATGGCAAGTGCATCCTGGTTTATTGGATGAATGGGTTCTTCATCAAGCTCAACCAGGCAGGTGGTGTCTTCATATCCTTGGTAGAGCGCGTGTCTCTTTTTTCCGAGTTCAAATTTGGCAACTGTATCATGCTCTCCCATCTCGCTTGCAACAGACCGGAGTTCTCGTTTCGTGATGGTGTCAGGTTGTCTTTCTTGGAGTTCTGAAGCGCAATGACAAAAAAGTTTATGGCTTTCAATTTGTCTATGAATTTCTAATCCTATTTTCAATCCGAGTTGCGCATAGTCAACCATAGAGAAGAAAAGAAATTGCTCCTATTTATAGGTTTGGATGGCATTATCGTTCCCACACGACTTTTCCGTTTTTTTTGACTTGACGAATACGATGGAGAGGGATATGGACTTTTGTGTCGCCTCGTTTGATGACAATAAAATTGCCTATTCTTCCAATTTTGGTGAAGGATATTTCAAAAGTTTTTTCTGCGATTCTGTCAAAGTAGAGGAGAGTGTACTCTTCTGGTTTTAATTGTTTGTCCCAGCGGATCCTGTTAAGAAGATCGCCAATATAAGTCATGGGGTAAAAGTGGAGAGTGTGCTTCTTTTGCTCAGTTCGCCGCGAAGGTTTTCTGCCATGATATAAGGAATATCCTTCTTTGGATAATTGCTCAATGCCCATGCGAGCTTAATAAACGTTGTTTCAGGGAGCATGTCTGAATAGTCTCCCAAGATGCCAAGGGCCTTGATTTTCCTTCCTGTTTCATAGACATTCATATTGACTCGCCCATACAGCGGTTGGGGTGCAATAACAACAGGAATTTTTACTGCAAGTTTCTTCATGAATGTGTAAATGGTTGCGTGCTCTTTCGTTTCCTTATCTATCTGATTAATAGGAAAATTGCAAAGTCCCAGTCCTTCAATAACAAGTCCATGAAACTTTTCATACAGTTTGAATTCTTGTACAGACATGTGGGGATGCGCCTTGAGGATGCCAATATGAAGTTTTTCGTTGAATGGTTTCACTACCAGTTTCCGGGAAGCATCCTTTTTCTTATATTCATGGTGGAGGATGTCTATTGCTCCTTCTTTGGTGACGCGGGCAAAGGGTTTTCCGTTGATGACTTTGAAGGCGTCTCTGCGTGAGGTATGCATTTTGCGTGTTTTGCATGCAGGAAGAATGATGCAGGAATCATCTGCGCTTGTTTCGTGCATGCAGATCCCAACTTCCCCAAAATCGCTGTGTGCAATGAACTGGGCAGCGCAAATGAGATTGAGGAAGGCATCACTACTTCCGCGGTCGCTGCTGCGTTGTGCAGCAACTAAGATAACTGGTATAGGTACGTGTTCAAGTGCAAAGCTGAGTGCTGCTGCGGTGTATGCTAAAGTATCAGTGCCGTGGGTGATGATAATCCCATCAACGCCATGCGCTATCTCTTTCTTAATTTCATGTGCAATGATATTGTAATGGCTAAATCGCATGTCTTCAGACCACATATTTCTGACAAGGCGTGATCGGATGGATGCAACGTGCGTGAGCTCAGGAAACATGGCTATCATGTCTTCAGGAGTGAATTTCGGGATCGTGCCTCCTGTTTCGTAATCGACTTCAGAAGCGATAGTGCCTCCGGTGTGGAGGATTGAGATAACAGGAAGTCCTTGCTTTTTCTGTGATACTTTTTGAAGGGGAATGCGTTGCGTTGTCTCGCATGCTTTTGCGCTTTTTGTAAAGTGTTTCGCAACAGTGATCTTTTTGATATTCTTTTGTGTAATGCCTATATTGTACCCGCTCTGCAGTTTGAGAACAAGGGTGTGGGGAGTGCTGCTCGGCATCACCATGCCTGTATATTCAATGTTGTCTGTGGTAAGAATAGTGACAGTGTCGCAGGCGTTGTGGCGAGGCATAGGGAAAAAAGAGACATGAAATATAAAAAGCTATGGTTAGAAATGAAAAGAGCGTCATGCATGACGAAAAAGAGGGAAAGAAGTGTGCAAAAAGGAGAGGAAAAAGAAGTGAAAGAGTAAATGTAGTAACTATAATATCTATATTGGAAGAAAAAAATATTTATATATATGGAGTGAGTAAAAAAAGAATTAGAGCTTTAGTTTGTTCAAAGTAATCAAAGTAAAAGAAAATGTTTCATTTCAATTGGCGTTGAAATGAAGTGAGCTTTTACTCGTAATCGGATCGTAGTTAGACGTTTGTTCTCAAAGTTTAAATCATGAATCATTAAACTTGGTAGTGCCTAACTTCTTTAAAAAAGTATAAACACAAGCTACAATATAAGTATTGTGGTCTTGGAGAATATACAACATGCAAAATCAAAAACAGACCAGGGGGGGAAAAGAACAATGGAAAGCTTGTTGAATAATGCATTGCAAACACAAAAACAATTTAATCAGAATATGATGGATAGGCCTGCAGAGGCAAACATCATTGTTGTCGGATGCGGAGGCGGCGGAAACAATATGGTTTCATGGCTGCACAAGAAAGGCATCCAGGGAGCAAAGGTATTCGCGCTCAACACAGATCAGCAGCACTTGAATATTAGTGAGGCTGATGTCAAGCTCTTAATTGGTCGTGAGCTGACTCGTGGTCTTGGCTGTGGAGGATTTCCAGACAAGGGACGAGAGGCAGCAAAGGAGAGCTTGCACGAATTAAAGAACATGATGAAGGATGCAGACATGGTCTTTGTCTGCGCCGGCCTTGGTGGAGGAACTGGTACTGGTTCTGCTCCAGAAGTGGCGCGCATTGCACGTGAAGTAGGAGCGATTGTGATTGGAACAGTCACGATGCCCTTTGATATTGAGCGTGCGCGTGTCGATAAGGCTGAATTTGGCTTGCAGCAACTGCGAGATGTCTGTGATACAGTAATTGTGATTGATAACAACAGACTGGTCAGCATTGCAGGAAACTTGCCTATTCAACAAGCATTTGCCGTGGCAAACGAGCTTGTAAGCACCATGATTAAGGGTATTGTGGAAACGATTGCTATTCCTTCCTTAGTCAACCTGGACTACGCAGACGTTCGCGCCATCATGGCAAACGGTGACGTGTCTGTCATTGGCATTGGCGAGTCTGATACTGAATCTCGAGTGGAAGAGGCAACGCGAAGAGCCTTGACAAATCCCCTCCTCGATGTGAGTTATGAAGGTGCGACAGGAGCACTCATTCACATTAGTGGCGGCGATGATCTGACGCTTGAAGAGGTCAATAGGGTCGGTGAAATTATTACCGAGTCGCTCGAAGCAGATGCAAATGTCATCTGGGGAGCACGTATTGATCCGAAGATGGCTGGTCGTTTACGAGTGATGACTATTGTGACTGGTGTCAATTCCCCATACATCTTGGGAAGAAACACCAAGCAGAAGAAGGAATCTGACGTGGCCATGCAAATCGGAGAGGACCTCGGCATCGACATGGTTGGCTTTACCTCGAAAAAGAGGTAAGGCATTTCCTACTCAAGGGCAAAACCCCCAAAACCAATTAGCCCTTGCTTGCTGATGCCATCTCCTTCTATTATAATGGCATCAGCTCTTTTTTCTTTTTTCATTCATAATATTTAAAAAGAAGTGCATTTCTTGTTGATGATGACTGAGAGCAATGTTATAGAAATAAATCATCTGACAAAAGAATTTGTGTTAAAGATAAAGAAGCCTGGATTTCTGAATGGGATTAAATCGATCGTTCGTGCAGAGAAAAAGAAAGTAAAGGCAGTAAATGCAATTTCGTTCACAGTGAAGAAGGGGGAAATTATTGGGTTTATTGGCCCTAACGGTGCGGGAAAATCAACAACAATTAAGATGATGACGGGAATTCTTTTTCCGACAAAAGGAAGTATATCTGTGCTTGGCTATAATCCTCAGGAGCAAAGAAAGGAATTAGCATATCATATTGGAACAGTATTTGGACAAAAACCACAGTTGTGGCAGCACTTGCCTCCGATTGACACGTTTTATTTGTTTGCGCAGATCTACGAGGTGGACAAGGCTGATTTTGAGAGGAGATTGCATAAGCTGATAGAGCTGTTTGATATTCAAGATTTTTTATATACGCCTGTGCGCAAGCTTTCATTAGGGCAAAGGATGAGGTGCGAGATCGTTGCTGCTCTCTTGCATAATCCTGAAGTTATTTTTCTTGATGAACCAACCATTGGTCTTGACATTATTGCAAAAAAAAAGATCAGAGAGCTTCTCAAAAAACTCAATGAGGAAGAAGGCACAACTATTATTCTTACTTCTCACGACATGGAAGATATAGAAAAAATCTGTAAGCGAATCATTATCATCAATAAAGGATGTATTGTTTTTGACGGCTCTATTGAAAAGGTCAAGAGGCTCATGAAGAATAAGATTGTCTCGCTGTATTTTAATGATAAAATTGCAGACATCATAATTCCAAAAGGAGTAAAGGTTATTGAAAAGAGTGTGTTTAAGGTGGCTCTTGAAGTAGATACGTCAAAGGTGAGTATCACTAAATTGCTGAATTTCTTCTTCACAAAATATGAAATTGCAGATATTGTCATAAAAGAGATTCCTATTGAGGAAATTATTGAAGATATATACAAAAGATGATACAGAAAAAATTGTGGTTATCTAAATACTGGTGGATCTTTAAGCTAGATTGGAAGCAAAGTGTCCATTATTTTTCTGACTATCTCCTTTCAGCGCTCTTTATTGCGATCATTTTGTTCATATTTACTCATTTATGGCAGACGATTTTTGCAGGGAATAGAAGTGTTGAAGGTCTCACAATCACCCAACTTATTTGGTATTTGACGTTAACAGAGTCAATTGCATTAAGTATTGGGTGGCGGTCAATGTTTGATAATGTTGCTGATGACATAAAATCTGGGTCTATTGCAAATTATCTGACCAAGCCTCTTTCGTACATGGGATGGTATTTTAGCAGTAATTTGAGTAAATTCTTTAATTACTTTGCAACATTCATCGTAATTGGAGGTATTGTGACCTATGCTCTTGTTGGTCCATTGCACTTTTCCTTGCTTAATTTATTACCATTAGTATTTCTCTTGATTCTCTCATTTATCTTGAGTTTTTTTGTGGGTATGGCCTTTGTATCATTAGCCTTCTGGTTTGAGGATGTAACAGCTTTTTATTGGATATTACAAAAAGCGCTCTTTATTCTTGGGGGAATGCTTGTTCCTATAGATGTGTATCCTGAATTCGTGCAGCAATATTTGTATTATTTGCCAGTGAGTTTTATTACATATTGGCCGGCAAAATATTTTGTTACTGGAAGTGCTGATATATTATATACTGCAGTTCTTGGTCAAGTGATATGGGGTGTCATATTTTTTGGAATTGCAGTTTCTATTTACAAAATAGGCATACGAAAGGTGAATATTCATGGTGGTTAATACAAAGAGAAAGAACACATTCCTAGCGCACCTAGGTTTATTTCTTGAAAACACGAAGTTATCACTTCTTTCTGCGATGGAATACAAGTTTAATTTTATAATGCAGACAGTAGGGATGTTTGTGAATGATATATTCTGGCTGTTATTGTGGTGGTTGTTGTTTACTCGCTTTGAAGCGATTAATGATTGGGTGTTTAAGGACATGCTTGTATTATATTCTATAGCAACTGTTTCTTTTGGAGTATCAACTGCATTCTTTTACGGAGCAAGAAGATTGTATAAAACAATTGCTGAGGGAAGATTAGACTATTATTTGGCATTGCCAAAAAATGTTCTCTTTCACTCATCATTAAGAACGAGTTATTCTGCATGTGGAGATATCTTATTTGGCCTTATGCTTGTGCCATTCAGCATCAGTCTTTCGCAAGTGCCGTTGTATGTGTATTTTGTGATATGTGGAAGTGTGTTATTCACTGCTATAACAATTATTTTTAATTCGCTAGCATTTTATATAGGAAATGCCGAGCGTGCGCGGCAAACAGGGGACGAAGCGTTCATGAGTTTTGCGATGTATCCCTTCTCTGCATTTGGAGGGGCAACGAAGTTTTTCTTGTTAACGATTTTTCCTGCAGGGTTTGTGACAGGAATTCCTGTTGAGGTGATGAGAGAATTTAATTGGATGTGGTTTTCGTTGACAGGAATAGTGGCATTTCTATTCTTAGGAATTGCGATTGTGCTGTTCTATAAAGGATTAAAGAGGTATGAATCAGGCAATTTGATGTATGCTAAGGATTGAACAGATGCCTATCAAGAAGTTTAATAGAATAAGAGAGTTTATTTCTTGAACAAGAAGTGTTTGAGTTTTTTGATGCCTTGTTCAATGCCTTGTTCTGCGTTCGCAGTTGCTTTCGTCACATTTTTTCCATATTTAGAAAGAGGAAGAAAACTAACGTCTCGCCTTTTTTCGCCATATCTGTTAAAATAAGTGACAAGGTCAAAACTTTTTCTCGGAATTTCCTTGTCAAGGATGTCAGGATACCCGAGGGTAAGGATCATCTCTGGAATGATAGTGTCAGGAATGTATAAAAGTCTCTGAATGGCGCGTTCGTCAAAGCTCCCGATCCAGCAGGTTGCGAGGCCGAGTGATTCTGCTTTGAGCATCATGTGTCCTGCGGCAATGGCGCAGCTTTGGGTTGCGTACATTTTTCCTCTGGTGGAGAAGCGTTTGGTAACCTTATCTTGGTCGTTGCATATGACGATAAGAATGGGTGCTTGTGCCATCCAGATTTGGTTGAGGCAGATGTTTGCAATTTCTTTCTTTAATGCTTCGTTATCCACAATAACAAAGAACCAGTTTTGCAGGTTTCCTGCGGATGGCGCGTGAGTGGCTGCATCAATGATTTCGCCAACAGCATCCCACTGCACTTTTTTGTTTTTGTATGTTCTGCAGCTGCGTCTATCGGTGATGCATGCATCAATGTCCATGCAGAAAAAGAGGAAAAGCAGCTATATATTGTTTTCGATGAAAATAAAGAGCATCATTTTCGTTTGACTCTGCCAACATCAGCATCGTGTTCGCCCTTCTCATTTTCAAACACTGTAACAAAATAGATCCATGTTCCATCTGCTGGTAATGTTGCTTCTCCTATTCCCCAGACGCCGTAGCCAGGACTTTTTGGTGGTCCAATAACCTTTGTTGGTTCAGTCCACGAGTTTTTGCCGGTGCGTGTGCTTTTCCAGACAGACAAAGTGCTGTCGCGTGCAGAAGTGAAATAGAGTGTGCCTTCTGTAGTGAGAAACGGCTGGTTGTCTGCAGGGAACTGAAGAGGTGGTGCGAGTGCTTCAGGTTCTGTCCATGCTCCATCAACATATCGTGTAACCCAGAGGCCGCCTCGCGAGGTGGGATCGCCTTTTTCGTCATCGAGGCTGTCAAAAAACAATTCCTTTCCGTACGCAGTTTCGATGGAGTGGGGGTTGTCTTCTTTGTATTGGTCAGCTCCAGGAATGGGGAGTCGTTCTCCATTCTTGTAAAGATCCATGTTATCTTGGGTGTGGGAAACAGAGTACCAATCGCCATTGGCTGCTTGCATCAGCCCCCATTCGTTCTCTCCATCTTTGGAGTATGTGAATTTCTCGACGTTGCAGAATGTATCTCCTATTTTTTGTGCATGAAAGGAGTCGCTTGTGTAAAGAGGAGTAACTCCTCGAGATGGTCCGCGATGATATGTGGAGAATTGTCTAGGGTCGCCACCAAGTCCTCCTTGGTCTACAGGAGTATAATACTTGAGAATTCCTGCAATGTTCAACAAATCTCCGCGGAGGTAGAAGAAGGAGAGTGTTTCTCCATCTGCAGAAATATATGCACTATCTTCCCAGCCAATGGTATTCACATCTCCTTCAATAAGCTCGGGGTTTTCCCATTCGTCAGCAACGTAAATGTTTGGGAAGGTTTCTTGTTTTACCTGTTTCCAAGCAGCGACAGTTGCAGGGTCATCTTCTGCATCAATAGATGTATTGCATGCAGTAATATCTCTGCGTTCTTCAGGAGCATTGTCTGGTGTGCTGGAATTGCATCCGCTGAGGAAAAGAAGGATAAAAAAGAGTCCAATAAAATATTTCATCAGAGTAAATTTGTTGTCGTATTTTTAAAACTTTCTTGAGAAAAAACAGAGAATATTTAAAGAGAAGGCATTTCCTCTTCTTTTTGAGAATGAAGATCAATCACGTGATTTCTACAGCGCAGTTTCTGGAGAGAGATGTGTTGCAAGAGCTGTTCCATCAGGCAGATGAGATGGAAATGCGTGATAAGAAAAAGAGTCTTCCAGAGCTGTTTAAGGGGAAGGTAATGACTTGTGTTTTTTATGAGCCAAGTACAAGAACGAGATTTTCATTTGAGGCCGCAATGCAGAAGTTGGGAGGAAAAGTGATTACGACAGAAAGCGCTGGCCAATTTTCTTCAGCAACAAAAGGAGAGTCTCTGCAGGATACAATAAAGATCATGGGTGGGTATGCGGATGTGATTGTATTGCGTCATTCAGAGCAGGGTTCCGCTGCAATTGCGGCAGAAGTGTCTACTGTTCCTGTGATTAACGCAGGTGATGGTCCAGGAGAACATCCAACGCAAGCGTTGCTCGATTTGTACACAATTCAAAAGGAGTGCAAAAAGATTGATGGAATAACGATTGCAATGGTGGGTGATTTGGTGCATGGAAGAACGATTCATTCTCTCGTGAAGCTCATTGCAATATATAGAGATATCAAGATTTATTTCGTTGCTCCGGAGCAATTGAGATTGCCTGAAGAGTATAAAAGATATCTCAGAGAAAAGAATGTTTCCTTTGAGGAAGTTTCGAATTTGAAAGAGGTTGTAAAGAAAGTAGATGTATTGTACATGACAAGGGTGCAGAAGGAGCGGTTTACGAGTATCGAAGAGTATAACCAAGTAAAGGATGAATATATTATTAATAAGGACATTGTTAGTGTGTTGAAAAAAACTGCCATGATCATGCATCCATTGCCTCGAGTGAATGAGATTGATCCAGAAATAGATAGTGACCCGAGAGCCGCGTATTTCCGGCAGGCAAAGAATGGATTGTACATTCGCATGGCTCTCTTGCAGATGATCTTCAAAGGGAAGGAAGAGCAATGATTGATGTTGACACAAAAGCACCTGAATTTGAATTGGAAAGTGATCAAAGAACAACAGTGAGTTTGAAAGAATTGAAAGGAAAAAAAGTGGTCTTGTATTTTTATCCAAAAGATAGCACGCCAGGCTGCACGATAGAGGCTGTTGATTTTTCAGCTTACACATAGGAGTTACGTAAGCTCAATACCATTGTTATAGGAGTGAGTAAGGATTCTATTAATGCGCATCGCAAGTTTAGGGAGTCTCAAAAACTGACCATCACGCTGCTCTCTGATCCTGATGCGAAGGTGCAGAAAGTATATGGTGTGTGGAGAAAGAAGAAGTTCATGGGAAAGGAGTTTCTTGGCACAGTACGAAGCACGTTCTTGATTGATGAGCAAGGAATGGTTGTAAAGGTGTGGGATGCAGTAAAAGCAGAGGGCCATGCAGCAGAAGTGCTCAAAGAAGTGCGGAAAAGGAACCTTTAATAAGTTCTGCTGATTGAAAGAGTGCATGGAGTACAAGGCGTTAGTTGCTGTGTATCTTAATCTGGAAAAGACAACAAAGCGGTTGGAAAAAACTGCCATCATCGCTGAGTTCTTGAAGAAAGTGGCAGCGGGGGATCTGCCAATGATTATTCAATTAGTAGAAGGTCGCGTATTTCCAGAGAATGAAGATCAGAAAATAGGGTTTAGTTCTCGGTTGATATTAAAGGCGATTGCCAGTTCTTCTGGTGTCGATGAAGAAAAAGTGGAGAATGTCTGGAGTAAAGTTGGTGATCTGGGAACTGTTGCAGAGCAATTGCTTGAAAAAAGAGTGCAGATGACTTTATTGCAAAGGAAAGTGTCTGTGGAGAAAGTGTATAAAAATATAAGGAATCTTGCAGAGTTGGAGGGTGCAGGGACAGTGTCGAGAAAGGTGGCTCTTGTTGCAGAGCTTCTGACATCTTCGTCTCCGATAGAAGCTCGCTTTATTGTGCGAACGATTCTGGAAACGTTGCGCATTGGTACTGCTGCAGGAATTATTCGGGATGCGATTGCGTCTGCATTTGAGAAAGATGTGAATGAAGTAGAAGCAGCGTTTGATGTAATTGTGGATTATGGAGAAGTGGCGCAACGAGCGAAGAACAATAAGTTGCATACCATTACATTAAATCCAGGAAAACCGATGAAAGTCATGCTTGCATTGCTCGTAAAGGATGTTGCAGATGCATTTATTGCAGTGGGAAAGCCAGCCTTATTTGAGTATAAGCTTGATGGGTTTCGCCTACAGATTCATAAGAGTAAAGAAAAAATAATGTTGTTCACGAGGCGGATGGAGAATGTGACGAAGCAGTTTCCTGATGTGGTTGCAGTGGTAAAGAAGCAAGTGAAAGGGTCTTCGTTTATTATTGATTGCGAAGCAGTAGGTATTGACATGAAGACTGGTCGTCATTTGCCTTTTCAGATGGTATCGCAGCGCATTAAGAGGAAGTATACCATTGAAGAAATGGCAAGGAAGTTTCCTGTGGAGCTGAACGTGTTTGATGTTATGTATTATAATGAAAAGAGTTTGTTGCACACATCTCAGGCAGAGCGAAGAAAACTTTTAGAAACAATTGTTCTTCCGCAAAAGTGTAAGGTGAAGGTGACCACAAAAATGGTGACTGCAAATGTAAAGGATGCGGAAACATTTTACAAAAAATCTTTGGAAAAAGGAAACGAGGGTCTTATTGGGAAAAATCTTGCTGCAGTGTATCGTCCAGGAAGGTATGTGGAGGGGTGGGTGAAGTTGAAGCCGACATTAGAACCATTAGATGTAGTCATTGTGAAGGCAGAGTATGGTGAGGGAAAGCGAGCAACGTGGCTAAGTTCATTTACAATTGCATGCGCAAGCAATGGTGATCTTCTAGAGATAGGAAAAGTATCTACTGGTTTAAAAGAGAAGGAAGACGCGGGAGTTTCTTTTAAGGAAATGACGTCTTTGTTAAAGCCGTTAATCATAAGCAAAAAGGGAAAAGGAGTTGAGGTGAAACCGAAGGTCGTGATTGAAGTGGGGTATGAGGAAATTCAAAAAAGTCCGACATACACATCAGGATATGCCTTGCGTTTCCCGCGCGTGCTAAGGTTGCGTGAGGATAAGTCAGTGAAAGAGATATCTAATTTGGAAATGGTGGAATCGATTTACCATTCACAAAAGGGGAAGAAATAGCAGTTACTCATAAAAGAAGAATGTATATAATGACTGAATGATAACAATGTTTATATAGGAGTTGTTGATAGTATTAACTCATAGTAAAAAAATGCATATTGTAGTTCAGAAGAGGTGAAGGAAGCAAAAAAGTGGGTGAAAGGGAGGCGCGTGGCATGATTGTGAAAGAAGAGTTTTTGAATAAGCTCAGAAATTTGTTTAGTCTTAATCTGTATGAAGTCAGGATCTGGACGTCGTTGTTGTCTCGCGGTGTTTCAACTGCAGGTGAATTGTCTGATATCGGGAATGTGCCTCGCTCTCGTGCGTATGATGTTCTTGAATCGTTAGAGAAGAAGGGCTTCGTGATTATGAAGCTCGGAAAGCCCATTAAGTACATTGCAGTTGAGCCGAAAGAAGTGGTAGAGCGGGTGAAGAAATATGTCAGCACAAATACAAATGAACGCTTGAAGAAGTTGGAGAACTTGAAGGGGAGTGATGTGCTTGCTGAGCTGAATCAGCTGCATAAAGATGGCGTCGAATTTATTGAGCCGTCTGATCTTTCTGGTGCAATTCGGGGCAGGCATAATATTTACACGCACTTGGAGATGATGATTAAGAACGCACAGAAGTCTGTTGTCTTGGTGACAACATCAAAGGGTGTGATGCGGAAGATTGAGGCGTTAAAGCCAGAGCTGGAGCGCTTGAAGAAGAAGGGTGTTTCGATTCGAATTGCAGCGCCATTGACAAAGGAGAGCACGTCATTAGTTGCTGATGTGACCAAGTTTGCGCAGATTAAGCATGCAAATAAGCTTGATGCGCGCTTTTGCATTGTGGATGGAAAAGAGTTGATGTTTATGGTGTTAAATGATGAAGAAGTGCACCCGACGTATGATGTGGGTGTCTGGGTGAAAACACCCTATTTTGCCACAGCAATGGAAGAGATGTTTAATTTTTCGTGGAAAAACATGAGTGATGCAGCCTCGGATTAGATATTTCTCTTTGGTATACTGTTAAGTGTTTGTGACGAGGAAGCCAGGGGAGAAGAAGATTTATATAAATTGAGGGTGTCTGAAAAGGTATGGGAAAGAGAGGGAAACGATATGAATTAGTAGTGGTTGTGCTTCTGATAGGTCTTTTTGCAGTTTTTTTGCGGGAAACAAGTCTTCCTTCGCCGACAGGATATCAAACACTTCCCACACAGCCCGGTCAGCCATTGCCTCGTATTGCAGCGGCGACGTTAGCAAGTGCGGGTATATCAGCAAATCCGGTGTTGTCTCGTGACTCTTCCTCTGGAGATTTGACATGTACATTGCCTCTTCCTTCATCAGTTGCGCAAAGTCCGAATCTTGATATGACATACAATTTTGTGAAGAATGGGCAGTCAACAACGAGGCTGATTCTTGATTTTAATGCGCAGGTGTTAGCAGGATTATCGACAACAACAACTGTGGTTACACCAACGTTTTATGACAATTCAGGGTATCAGAATGATGTGTATAATGCGCAGGCGATGCCTGTTGATAGCTCGGGAGAATTTGGGTGGGCAGTCACGTTTAATGGGCAAACAGTATACATGGGAATTCCGCATTCGAGCTCGCTGAATCTTGGTGGTGAGTACACTATTGAGTTGTTTGCGCAGCCGCAAGCGCGGGTGCCTGCGGGAGCAGGAGGAGAGAACTGGAAAACGTTGCTTGCAAAGACGCAGCTCGCGCCAGGGGATCCAAACCAAGGGTTTTTCTTGCGGACAGGGACAAGTGTTCCTATCACAACACTTCCAGGGGTAAATTCAAGTAATGATGAGCTTGAGTTTGGGTATTATGATGGGAATGAATGGCATATTCTAGTGACAAACAATGTCAATCTTCAGAATGGGTATATCTATTACATTGTTGTGGTGAAGCGTCAGAATGAAATGGTGAAAATATTTGTGAATGGGGTGCAAGCAGCAACATCATGTGAGATTGGAAACTGTGTGGACACGATGACGGATACGAATGCAGGGTTGGCGATTGGTGCAGATCCAAGAAACTTGGGCTTGCTGACAGGGCAAAATTATTTCCAGTATGCTGGTGGTGTTGAGGAGGTGAGGATGTGGAACAGGGCGTTGTCTCCTGAGCAAATCACAAAAGTTAAGCAGACATATTCGTATAAGGTGATGGTGGGTGAAGAAACGTTGCCGGGTGAGACGTGGAAGTGTCAGGTTATTTTGAGTTATAATGAGGCGGTGAATGGAACGAGGACCGTGTCTTTAGAGGCGTATCCCTTGCAGTCAAATGAGATTGTGATTCCTTCTTCAAGTCCGGGAAGCAGTGGAAGTGGTGGAAGCGGGATCAGCACCTTTGAGTTTAATGTTGCAACAACTGCATCTCGAGTATTTGTGATGGAGGAAGATGACAAGATTAATGTGCGTGGCGTTTCTTCTCGGGTGTATCGCTTGAAGTTGACAGATATTGATTCAAGTGACATTGAGTTTATGATCTTCCCGGGTGATGAGGAGTTTGCAGTTGATGAGGAGAGCAGCATCAATCTTGATTTGAATGATGATGGTGATGATGATATTACTCTTGAGTATCAGGATGAGCTGTCAAACTCTCGGGTGAGGGTGAAGCTGATAAGAATTTCTGCTGCGCCACCAATAACGCAGACGCCTTCTCCCGCTCCTCCGCAGCAGACGAAGCAGACAAAGAAGCAGCCTCCTGCGCCTCCGCAGCCAGTTCCTCAGCCTCCGGTGGTGACGCGAACAGTGGTGGAAGAGGAAGACACGACGCTGTATAAGGTGGTCTTGTTCATGTTGAGTGTGGGGATTCTTGTTCTTGTTATTATTGGGATAATGCTGGGGAAGAGATATGCGAGAAAGTCACGATATACAAATCCGATCATTGGAAGAAAGTAAGGTTTCTGAGGGAAAGGAATAATATTTATATAGAGTGTTCCAGTGTGGATGAGATATGAGCATGAAGGAAGAGCTTGCTGTTGTGTTGCGCAAGGAATTGGGAGAAGAGGTTTTTGACATTCTTGAAGTTCCTCCTGATGATAATCTAGGTGATGTTGCGTTGCCGTGTTTTTCGCTTGCGAAGAAGTGGAGGAAATCTCCGCAGGCAATTGCAGATGATGTTGCAGGGAGGGTGAAGGCATCTTTTCTCGATAAAGTTGTGGTGGTGGGTGCGTATGTGAATTTTTTTGTGAAGAAGGAGTATGTTGCAGAGCATATTTTAGAAGAAATTCTAGCGAAGAAGGAGAAATTTGGCAGCCAGCAGATAAGGAAGGAAAAGATTGTGATTGAGTATCCGTCTCCGAATACGAACAAGCCCTTACATTTGGGTCATTTGAGGAATATTTTTCTCGCGCAGGCAGTTGCAAACCTTCTACGTTTTTGTGGGAATAAAATAATTCACGTGAATTTGAATAATGATCGGGGGGTGCATATTTGCAAGTCCATGTATGCATATCAGAAGTTTGGGAATAATAAGCAGCCAGATAAGAAGACAGATCACTTTGTGGGTGATTTTTATGTGTTGTATAGCAAGCAAGTTCCTGAAGGTGGTGAGAGTGAAATTCAGGAGATGTTGCAGAAGTGGGAGAGTGGTGATAGGCAGGTGCTTGCATTGTGGAAGAAGATGAATGACTGGGCGATGCAGGGGTTTGCTGAAACGTATGCGCGATTAGAAGTGAAGCATGATAAGACGTATAACGAGCACGAGTTTTATGATAAGGGAAAAGCGCTTGTTGCAGCTGGATTAAAGAAAGGGGTTTTTTATAGGAATGATGAGGGTGCTGTTGAGGTGGATCTGGAGAAGTATGGATTGGGAAAGAAGGTGTTGTTGCGTCCTGATGGAACGTCTATTTACATCACGCAGGATATGTATTTGGCGAAGAAGAAGTTTGATGATTTTAAGATGGATCGTTCATTATATGTTGTGGGTTCTGAGCAGAATCATCATTTCAAAGTCTTGTTTAAAATATTAGAATTGTTAGGCATGCCGTTTGCGGAGAAGTGTGTGCATCTAAGTTATGGAATGGTGCATTTGCCTGAAGGCAGAATGAAGTCTCGCGAAGGAACAGTAGTTGATGCTGATGACATCTTGGATGAAGTTGAAGGTCTTGCTTTGGAAGAAATTGAGAAAAGGCATAAGCTATCAAAGGAAGAAGCTGTGTCTCGGGCAAAGAGTATTGGTCAAGGAGCCTTGCGCTTTTTTGTGTTGAAGTTTGATCCTGCGAAGGACATGGTGTATAATCCTCGAGAGTCATTATCGTTTGAGGGAGAAACAGGGCCCTATGTGCAGTATACGCACGCGCGGATTTGTTCTATTTTGAGGAAAGTGAACGAAAAACTGAAGAAGGTTGATTGTGCAATATATGGTGATGAGGAAATAGTGCTTCTGAAGATGCTTGGTCGATTTCCTGAGGTGGTGAAGGATGCGGCAGTGCATTATAAGCCTTCTGTTGTGGCGCATTATGTGATAAAGTTGTGTCAGGAGTTCAACACATTTTATACCCAATGTCCAGTGTTGAAGGCAGAGCCAAAGTTGAGGAATGCACGTCTGGTGTTGATAGATGCAGTGCGGTTGGTGGTGAAAAACAGCTTGGCATTGGTGCAGATGGATGCGCCTGAGGAGATGTGATTGTACTGATTCATTTCTGAAACAGATAATAAGTATGAGAATAGAAAATTTTATAATGGAAGAGGTTATTATATTAAGATAAAAAGAGATCAAAATGGAAAAAGAAAAAACGAAAACTCCTGCAGGAATTATATGGATAGCTATTCTTGATTTTATTGTTGGATTTGTAATAGTGGGAATTCTGCTGTTGATTTATACACTTTCAAATGCATTGTTTGCAAGTCCTGGTCCTGGATTAGGGAAATTCTTATTCTTTCCTGTGATAATAGGAATTTTATTAATAGGAACAGGGATAAGTATTCTTCTGAGAAAGAAAATTTTCAGAACAGTGCAGATTGTTGTTTCAATAATCTTATTGGGAGTTTCTGGATGGTTTGTAATTGCATCTATTGCTTCACCTCATGGTGAGGAAAAATTCTGGATACTGCCTGGATTATGTATAGCATTGATAAATGCCTTTATTATCGTGTATTTAACATTGAACAAAAAAGCAAAGGATCATTTCGAGATTTTGTAACGAGCTCTATTTTTTCCTTGTCCTTGGTTTGAATGATGATGGTGTTGAAAACTAGGTTCCTGTTGCTACACATAGAAGCTCCGGAAGAAATGTAATCAGCCATGTTCAGTAACAAATGATTCAACAACAAACGGTAGTTGCCTCGGGTCACGAATGGATTGCGCAAATGTGCAATGCCTGCTGAGGATAGGAAAGTAATCTGATGCATGATTGTCCACGTTTAAGTACACTGTTCTGATGCCACTTGCTTCTGCTTCCATGAACGCCATCGAAGTGTCAATAACAGGGTCTCCGGAAGATCCGCTGCCCACTGGTCTTCCATCAGAGATGACATACAATGTTTTTTGCTTTGCGTCATGCTGAAGGAGTTCTGCAGTGACGCCTCTGATTGCCACTCCATCTGCGTTTGCGTGTTCTGGTCTGAGCGCTCCAAGGTTTTCAATTGAAGTGAGAGGGTACAGTGTCGTTCCTCTACCATTAGTGGAGAATGCATACAACAAAACAGTGTCTCCAATTGCAGTTAGTCCTTGAGAGATGAGTGCTGCCGCTATTTTTTCCACTTCAATGACTTGCATACCATGGTTAAGGGTGCTGCCAGTGGAGCCACTAATATCAAGGAGAACTGCTTCAAGAGCATCACGCCGGTGAATGTGAAAGCTGTCAAAAATGGCTGCGGTAGTGCGGAGTGCTGGTGCTGCAAGCACTTCAAGCACTGCTTCGATGTTAAGATCATGAGGTTCACGCGATTGGAAGACGCGTTGTATCTGGTTTAACCGAAGCCGTTCGAAGTGGCTGATGATGTCATCTCGTTGGGATGCATATTTGTCAAGTGCAGCGACAAACGTAGGATTAGAAGAGGTATAAGGCCGAATGTAAACAGTATGAAGGTGCAGGTACGCTTTTCGTAAGTCATCGTAAGTGATGACTGTGACGCTTCGTTCTTCTTCCACGCGTCCTTCTCCATCAGGGCCAACTCCTGGAAATCTAGGTGTTTCTTGCGAAGGGAGAAGAGTGTTATCGAGAGATGATCGAGGTGTTTGCGAAGGATCTCTCGTCTTCTTTGAAATATACTTCTTTTCTTCTTTAGGTGTATGTGCTGCTTTTTGTGTGTCTTTTTTTGGGAGTTTGTAATCGCCAACAAGATCTGTAACAGTTTTTCCTTTTCGTTCTCCCTGGGAGAAGTCGTGTGCATCGCCTCGAAATCCAAGATAAATTTTAACTTGGGGTTGCTGCGGAGGATTGTCTGAAGCACTTCCAGATGTTTGAAGAGGGGCGAAAGGTGAAAGTGGGCTAGGAAATTGGGTAAGGAGTTGAGGGAATGCCTTGCTGAGGAGATCGTATAATTCCGGAAGAACTGCGATGCTTGCCTCGACTGGCTGAGTGTAGACGCGTGAAGTGATGGTGGTAAGTTTCTTAACAAGTTGGTGAACAGTAGTGATGCCTTGTTGCTGAAGTTGAGGGTTTGAAATAACTGTTGCAAGTGTTTCGCGTTCTGCGTTTTTGATATTCTTGTTGAATCGTGAGGGTAGTGCGTTGAGGAGGACGTGTGAAAGATATAAATCCATGACGCGCTCGTGCAGTGCTTCGGGAAAAGGTCTTTTGCGTGTAAGATACTGGTTTGATTTTGATAAAAGAGTAATGTCTGCTTCTCGTGCAAAGGATGCGGCGTTGTGTTCTATGCGTCCATCTTCAGTGATGTTAAAAATGGAATGTGCAAGTGCTGGTTGACTAAACTGAGCAAAATAATTTCTCGGATCGAGTAGAAAGGTTCCGCAGCGAATGTGCAGTATTTCGTGAAAAAGGTCTGCTAAATACAAGCTCAAGTTTCTGTTGTTAGAGAGGTCTTCTTTTTCATCAGGGAAATCGCTCTTTGCAACAGGTAACATAATGCATTTTCCATCTGTTTGTGGGCGTTCTCCCTTAACAAGCGGGAAGCTGCCGAGGTAGCTAAAGATGAAGCGGTGAAGATGGGGAAGCGCTTCTTCGAAAGTGACTGTATGCCAGTTGTTTTGGGAAAAAAGGTGATCGAGGCTCATGGTACTTTTTTTCCGGTGTTTGCTGTCTGGTTTCTGAAGTAGTCAACAATTGTTTTTGCCCAGTTTCGCGTAGTCCCAGCAGCAAGTGTTTCTTGTAATCCTGTCAGAAACTGAGATTGATGCTGTGCTTCAGTGGCGAAATGATATGCTTGAGCAACTACAAAAAAGTCTGCAGCGCTGAGTGTTGTTAGTAATCTTGGATTAGGGATTTTTGTTGCGAGTTCGATCCAAGTAGGCTTATCTGCAGGATGAATGTAACTGTAAACATCTTTTCTGCCTATTTTTTCAGCAAGGGTAAATGCGGTTTCTCTGGGAACTCCTCCTTGTTCAAATCCGGAGGCAAGAGGAAAATAAGCAGGATTTCTGCGAAAGATGCCTGTTGCTTGATCAATGAGTGTCGAGAGAGAAAGACGAGGAAGTATTTTGGTGGCAAAGGCAAAGTAATGGAATGCACGAATGATATCTTTCTGTTCATGTTCATCTAGTTTCTTAAAAAATGGAGCAAACGTTTTGATGCGTTCTTCAGCGCCTTCGATGCATGTATGCAAAGAACTGCCTGTTTCCGCCTTCCATGCAGTAGCAAGTGTTTTGTAAGCTCTGCTATAAGAAGTTCCAAAGGTACGTAAAACAATTCCTGCTTCTAGAGGGTCTTGGTAATTCCTGAAAAGAGTGCGCCGTTTAGTTCGGGTGAGCTGCTCGTAAGCGTTAATTGTTTGTTCAGGATCATTGCCAAGGAATTGGGTAAATTCATTCATAGTCTGGGTGTGGTTTGCTGGTTTTGTTCTTTGAGAGATATAGGATGCAATCTCTGCGCGCACCCAAAGGGTAGAAATTGGTTTTGCACTAGCAATAAGTTGGTTTCGAAGATGTTCTGGAAGAATGAAAATAGTGCGTTCTGCTTCTGTCGTGCAGCTTGTAACTAAAGTATCTAAGGTTTTTTTCACTGTTTCTGGAGAATTTTTCCAAGCCACTTTCCAAAGGTAATCAAGAACTAAATGTCCTATGCCTGGAGGTACAGTTGCGAGGCTGCGAGCAAAGCGAACTGCTTCTACAGCTCCGTCAGCGAGCGTGGCTCCAATCCTGTCCATAACCATTGGCAATTGTTCGCCGTATTTTCTGAGTTCTGGTTTGATATGGGATAATAATTCTTGGAATTCGTTGTACGTTGGACTGAGAGATGTTGGTGGAGTATGTTTTGATCTGGTAATTTCCTGCATCGTTTCATGCACTTCTTGCATGGCTTCGTCTACCTTTTCTTCAAGTTCATCATCTTCAGAGTTTTCAGTATCAAATGGTTCGTTACCAAAGCCGAGAGAAAGGCCAAGTCTCATGTGCATGCCTCGTTAAAAATCAGTGCGCGCTGCTGCGCTTCCGATGAGGTTGTGGAATTGGGCGAGTGAGGTGACTGCGTCTCGGGTGGTGATGCTTCCCAGTGGTTTCAAGCCGAATTTGCCGTAGCAGATTTGGTCAATAACAACACGGCTGGCGTATACTTGGGCATATTGTGGTTCCATACCTTCGCGGACAAGAAAAGTGTACTGATCAAGTGCTGCTTTTGCAATTCTCAGTGACGGTTTGTGTAAGGGAACACGAGTAATTTCTCCGATGTCTCGCAAGTAGGTTTTGATTTCTTGTTCAAGCGCTGTCGTGCCGTGGTCTGCAAATGATCGAACAACGGTAAAGAATCTGGTGAGTGCGTGTGCAAACTCCTTTTGAGTAAGGGAGCGTGGGGGTGTTTCTCGTGCTTTTTCTGGTTTATGAAAAACAGAGTAGGTGGTAACTTCATCAGTGAGTTCGACTGGTACTATTGGTGGAAGGAAAGAGTTCCAGCGAGAGCCGTTATGGCGGAAAAGCTTTGGGAGCTTTGTTTTTGGATCATAAGCTATTGCTCTCTTTTCAAGTTGGAGTGCTTCAGTGTTCCGTAAAGCGAGTGCTGCTTCAAGTGGAGAAGGAAGATAATCAAGATAGAGGTGTACAAATCTGTCTGCAACGGATTCTTCAAGTTCTCGGTGGCTGAGCTTGTCGCTCGGGTTATATGATAAAACAGTCATGAAGCCGTCTGCTGCAGGAATGACAGTGCCATCTCGTCTTGTTATTCGTCTTCGGTCATCAAAGAGGGAGTTCAGTCGTTTTTGCATGCTCCCGCTTAATCGGTCAACTTCGTCTAAGTAGAGGATGCCTCCTTGCTCTGCTGCTGTTGTTGCGATTGTTGTTGTCCATCGGGTGACAGTACTTCCATTTGCGGATGCAAGTTCTGGTGCGCCAACTAAGGCAGCGTCAGTCATGTATTCGTCACAGGTGATTTCGCTGAGGGGTCTTCTGAGTAAGGTCTCGAGGCTGGTGACGAGCTCTGTCTTTCCTTGCCCAGGTGGACCTGCGAGGGCAACGTGCTGTCCGAGACTGTGCGCTAAGACAATACGTTGCACTTCATCAAGTCCTTCAGGAGTGACCTGATTCGCGATGTAACTGATGCTCTGCATAAGACGCTCCTTTTACCAGCTTCCTTGTCTCAGTCGTTCGTACAAGGATTTTCCGTCTTGGTATTGCAGTGCTTGTCGAAGCCAGGGTACTACCATCTGCTTGACGTGTGTGGATTCTGCAATAGGACAGGGTCGCAAGCCTGCGTACACGAGCATGAAAGGGTGCTTAGTTCCTTCTCTGACAATAATGCCTTGAAACCCATCAAGCATGCTGATGAGGCTGCGGATCTTGATGCCGTCTGCTGTTTTTGCCATGGTGTTCCTCCAATGATTTTTTCACCTCCAGAGCAAATGACAAAAAACATAACATTTATATATAACTGATATAAAGAATATGCTTAATATGCATAATAAAAATAAGGGAGTATAGTGATGAATAGGAGAAATAGGAGACAATCATGAGACGAAAAATAATCAAGCAAGGAAACAATTCCTACACATTAACCATTCCTATTCACTGGATTAAGGAGCATAATCTGGACGGCAGCCAGGATGTGGAGGTGAATGAGGAAGATGGAAAACTAATGGTTGCAGTGCCATCAGAGATGAAACGGCCGGAAGTGTCATTAAATGTGGATATTAGCAAGTATAATGAGAGGACAATTAAGGTTGTGGTATTTCAAGCGTATCGGAAGGGATTTGATAAAATGATAGTGACCTATGGTGAGATGAAGCAGCTTGAGGTTGTGCGCTCTCTTGTTACCAATAGCTTGCTTGGCTTTGAGATTGTGAGCGAGGAGCAAAACAAGTGTGTCATCCAGAATATTGCAGAGCCTTCCTCTGAGAAGTTTGATATTATTTTGAGGAAGGAAATGTTGTTGTTGAAGGAAGAAAGTCAAGAGATTTTGCAGCATCTGGAGAAGAACAAGTATGATATCAGAAGAAGGGAAGATATGAAGGTGATGTTTGACAAGTTAAACAATTTTACGAGAAGGGTGATTGTTCGGGACAAAATAGGAGGCACAAAAAATTCGTATTTTCTCTTTTATTTCACGTCAAAATTGTCATTGTTGTATCATGCCTATTTCTATTTCTACAAGGCGTATGCGCAAGAGAAGATGAAGAATGTGGACAAAGATATTAAGGAATTGCTCATTAAGGTGAATGAAAATTATGGGTTGTTATATGATGCTTTTTACAAGAAGAATTTGGATATTGCGCATCAAGTAAAGACAGGCTCTGAGGAGGCCATAAAAAGGGTTTTTGAGCTGATTGGAGAGAAAAAGGGGATGCAAAATAAGTTACTTATACATATTGCAAACATTGCGCGGGTGACTGCAATGGCATCTACCATTCTCTTTGGAATTTACTTTGCTGGTGAAGACTCAAGTAAGTAGGCGAGTTTTTTCGAGAGAGGGACAGCATCGCCTATTTTATGTTGAAGGGTGCGAATGCCTAGCGCGGCAGCAGCAGTAAGATTTCGTTCTTGGTCGTCAATAAATAAGCAGTCTTCTGGAGACAATCCGTGATCTTGAAGAATTCGTTGATATGCGTTTGGTTCTGGTTTGCGATGGCCAATTTCACAGGAGAAATAACTTCCATCAAAGAAGTCCATGTAATTATATCGTTCTCTATTTCCTCGAAGAATATCAGGATTGGTATTAGAAAGGATAAACACGCGATATCCTTCAGCTTTTAATTTTTGTGCAACATCAAGAGCATCAGGGTCTACATCAGTAATCAGCATTTCAAGCGCTGCTTGCATCGCTTTGATATTCTTTGGAGTAGGTTGCATTTTATGATGTTTCAAGACGCGAGACCAGAAATCAGTTGCTGATAATTCTCCTCGGGCGTATTGGTAGAGGGGGTTATCTGGAGCGTCTGTATAGAGGCGGAATGAGACAACAAGCTCTTCGGGTTTCAGAGCAGGATATCCAATGGATTGTGCAGCTCGGGCAACCCGTTCCCAGTCGCTGTCTACCAAAACCTGCTCATTATCAAAAATGATCGCTTTTGGCTTGTTGTTGGTGTTTTTCATGGTCTTTTTACGAAAAGGCATTTTATATGCCTTGCCGCTATAGAGAATATGCATGTTGGCTGTGTAAAATCATCAAGAAGGAAAAAGGGGAGTTTTCTCCTTTATAAGGCTTCCTATATTTTGTTACTAATAAGTGGTTACAATTAGAAAGGTTTAAAAGTAAGAAAAACCGCCAAAAAATAGACCAAACCGTGAAAATAGGAATATATTGAATAGCGGGAAGGTTTTAGTAAAAAAGGATTGAAAGTTACGTGAAAAATATTATATGGAAGCTCCTATACATCCATCGGAAGAAGAAAGATCTGGATTGTTAGCAAGACTCAGAAACACAGGGAAGAAACTGTGGGAAAACGTTGAGCTGTATGTGGAGCAAAGAAGGCGGAAGCAAAAAGAGATGCGATTTCAAAGAGGAAGGGTAGATTACGCATTATCATCCCTTGCAAATAGGATGCGAGTTGCAGTGTGGAACCATCCCACATTATTTACCTTAGCCACTGCAGTAACTACTGCGTTTACAAGAAAAGAGACAAATGATGAACAGATAGGCGTTGCTTTAGCATACGCTGTAGGTGCAGATTGTTTAAAATATATTATTAACAGAAATGTGCAAAAGGAGTCAAGAACTGCTGCAGAAAAAACTAATTTAGCAAAAATTATGGAGGTTGAATACTTAAACGAAATAATTCACCTTGTAAGAGAATATTACGGCCACAGAGGAGAAGTAGTGAGCATTGAGGAAGATACAGGGAAGCAGGATGGCACAGGTATTTTCAAGAGTGGCTATTCATCAAAAGTGCGGTTTAGATTTGCCGATGGAAATACTGCAGAAGTGTTCTATAAATATTCAGAAAAGCACGATCCAGGAAATGTAACAGCGGAGCGTGAAGGACGTTTCACAAATCTTTTACACGCTGCAGGGTTTGAATTTGTTCCACACGTGTTTATTCCATTTATGTCTAATTCAAGATTCATTAGATGGCTGAGAGGGGGCTGGAGCGATGAAGTGGAAGAAAAAGCTTCGCAACCAAATAGGGGTGTAGTATACGAATACATTGATGGAGAGACATTAGAAATGCGAGTTCGGGGAGAACACTCAAATGTTGATCAAAGAAAAATAATTCCTACAGCTACCGTATGCGAAACGTTTAGGCAGTTAGGGCAATTATACATGTTTGCAGGACAAGATAATGTGATTGGAGAGAAAGGGTTGTTTGGAGCAAGAGATGATGTTCCTCTTGAAGAGTACAGGTTCCACCATTCGCTTGTTTCTAAATTAGAAGGGGTTGGAGAAAAAGATTTTGCAAGAAGATTGAGGTTGGCGCATTTGCATACATTTAATGGTATTCCACTCACGATAGTACACGGTGATTTGCATCAAGGCAACATCATTGAAACCAGAAAAGGAAGTGTAAAGATTATTGACTGGGATAATGCAGCATTTGGCGTTCCATATGAAGATTTCTTCCATTTCGCAGTCATTTCCGATTTTGAAAGGAGCACGGATTTTGAAAAAGAAAGAACTGCATTTGTGAAAGCGCAAGAAAAACAAGGAATTCACCTTTCTGAAGAACACTTAAAATTAATAGAGTTTGAGACATATCTGAGTTTATTCGCTCGATATCAGCATGCGATAGTGAATGAAGAGATAAATGAAGAGTTTTGGGAGAACATGCATACTTCATGTAGGTATCTCTTAGAAGGTGCAAGAAAGTCAGTAACGCAATATGCGGATCTCACGGGAAATAGAGAATTAGCAGATAATTTTGAAAAGTTTGCTGAGAAAACTTTAGTAGAATCTATCACATCTTATAACCCATTAGCAAGCATTGCGTATGCGCACCGAGTGAATGCAAATGAAAGAAAGCTTGACAAAAGAGAAGCTGCGGTGGTAAACTTCACACGACACGCAGCCAGATTGGAAACAAGTTTACGCGCTGATCAAACATTGCGTGCAGTAGGAAGATTCGTGAAAGCAGGATTTGATATTGGATTACATTATGGCGCATATCACTTAATCAAAACATGGGCTGAGTTGAATGCTGCAGGAAATTTGGATGGAGATGATATGAGTTTCACGACAAGGACTGTAGCAACACTAGGAGCTTTAGGAGTGTATGATTATTTCTTCACTCCAATTCCTCGATGGATAAAGGCAGGTGTGCAGCGAGTATTCGGGAGAGAGGAGCATTAAATGACAAGAAGAAGACACACGTGGGCAGATGAGCTGGGTGAAGAAAAAAAGAATCTGGTTCTTGATACTCTTTTATCAAAAATAGGAAGTGCTTCAAGAAAGTTTCATGAAGGACGATTTACCTTCACTACAATAGGAGCAACATTGGGTGGATTAGATACGTTACTTTCTGGAGAGCTTGATTGGAAAGGTTTGGCATGGTTATTGGGTGGTGGATTAGCTTTCGATGCGTTAAAGGCAGGTGTTTATTACGTGAGAAACCAAGGGCAGATCAAAAAAATTAGAAACGAAAAAACAACAATTGGAAGGGTGATGGGCTCTGATTATTTAGAAGCGCTCATCACGAACATTCGAGAGTATGGATGTGCGCGAGGGGAGTGTGTGGCAATTGAAGAGCAGGTAAGCAACACAGAAGGTACAAACTTGCACAGGGAGGGTTATACAATCTCGCTTATGTTCACGTTCGCAGATGGAACGCAAGTGCCAGCTTTTTTCAAGTACAACTACAGGCAGGGCAATGATGAGCATCCAGAGAATAATGGAAGAATAACGAGATTTTTGAGTGACAGAGGTCATTCGTTTGTGCCAAAAGTATTGAGTCCTGATATAGATGTATTAATGCAAGAACAGTTGTTTACTCTTGATAGGGAAAGAGGAACTGCTTCTCCAATAGAAGGTACAACAAACCGAGGATTGGTGTATGAATGGGTCAACGGTGCAAACTTGGAATGGTTATTATACACGGAAAAAAATGTTGTGGTGAAAGGGAGCTTCAGGCAGAATACATTAAGTGTGAATGATATTCCTGTGGATGCACTTTTTGAGAATATGTGGGAGGTGTATGAAGATGACTTGCGAGGATTTTTTTTACCTGCGAAAACAAGAACGTTTCACAATAGTTTAGTTGCAAAAATACAGCAAGCTTCACCAGAATTTGCATCTATAGTAGATAAGGTGCATAAAGAAACGATTACAGATGATGCATTGCTGTTGAAAGCGAGAATAATTCATGGTGATTTGCATCAAGGCAACATCATGGTAAATACAGGAGAAGTCATGACACACGGAATGTTTGGAACGCAGTTCACCGCAGCAGGGATTAAAGTATTTGATTGGGACAATGCGGAGATTGGCATTCCTTATCAGGATTTCTTCCATTTTGCAGTTATTTCAGATTTTGAGAGAAGTGATGCATTTCCTGAAGCAAGAGCTAAATTCTTAAAAAAGCAGAAGAAAGTACTTCCTGGAGTGACTGAGGCGCAGACGAGATTGATCGAATTTGAAACCTATGTAAGTTTGCTCATGCGATATCATGCAGCAGTCGCAGAAAAAACGCTGAAGCCAGAGTTTGAGCAGAACATATTGACCTCATGCAGGTATTTGCTTGAGAAATCAAGAGCTGCAGTAGATGCGTTTGCTGCGACAACTGGAAATGATGGCATACGCACTGCATACGATCAATTTGTCAGGGAAAATCTGAGTGAAGTGGAAGCAACGCCATTTGATCAAAGTGCGAGCGTTGGCTATGCGCACACAGTTAATCATAAAGAGCGACGGATTAAAAATGGAGATTCATTAGCAGATGTGGTGCGGAAGAATCAGCAGGTCCATCAAAGAAGAATAGAGAGAAGAGTCAAGCAGACAAACCTTTATGGAAATATGCTATGGTTTGCAGCTGCATTAAACACGGCAGTCTACGCATATATAATGGGAGCGACATATGTTGGCATGCAGGCAGGAAAGGTAAGTCAGGAGCACTTTTCTGAGGCTGCAGTGGATGGTGGGAAAGGTCTTCTTGCTATTTATGGATTGGCGTTACTTGGAAACAACATTGATAGAATAGTAAGATGTGGGAAGCGAATGTATCACTGGTTTGCAGGGCAACGCAAATCATAGTGTGAAAGGTTTCAATAAAAGAAGAATTCTAAACAGGAGTTATAAGCAATATGGTCATCATTTATCGTGGTAAAATTGAGGAAGTTGCACGAGAGTTGCAGAAGCATAAAGATGTGTTAGATGCGCAGTATGTGAAGATTCTCGGCAGTGAACGTGCGAAGAAGGTAGCAATAGGAGCAGAGAGATTGCTTCCTTCAGAAAGCTTTTTTGACACTCCAGAACAAGTAAAACAAGCAACTGGTGCTAATATTGAAGCGAATACACCGAATAAGATGTTGTTGGCGAGCGACACAAATATGGTGATTGGGGAAGATGGAAGAATAAGCAATAGAAAAATAAGGACTGCACCCGGATT
This sequence comes from Candidatus Woesearchaeota archaeon, assembly GCA_964367375.1. Classification (GTDB taxonomy): domain Archaea; phylum Nanobdellota; class Nanobdellia; order SCGC-AAA011-G17; family UBA489; genus CAYIXG01. Next base: position 200,676 of record CAYIXG010000001.1, read on the forward strand.
TTATATTTCAGCAGCAGGGTTTGAACATTCTGGTTCTAAGCAGTTTACAGAGAATCCTCTAGCATCATATGTGCATGAGTTTGATCATTTTATATGGTATGCATTGCAAGAGAAGCCGTTTGCATTAATAAACATGGCTTTAGATGAAGCGTTGCAACCAAAACGAAAACCGCTTCATCTTCCGAATTATGTTGAAGAACTGTTAGCAGCTCACCTTTCACAGGAAGAAATGTTACGGCGATTAGTCTTAGCAGTGTTTTCTGAGATAACTGAGGATGCGCATGAAAAATCAAATAGGATACTTGATCAATGGGTGTTAAGGTCAATAGGAGTGAACGTGCCTCTCGACTGGCGGGGAAAGGAAAAGGAGTATGCAGGATTTCAGCTTCCAACAGGGCAGATCATCGGTTTGCCGGTTGGTGGAGATCAATTTAAAGGATTCAAGGATGAAGAGGTGCTTGAACGAATGATTAAATGGCAGGATCATTTTGCACCATCTCTTTCTGCGTATCGGTTTGGAGATAGAAGAGGCGTTTCTGGCAGCCCTCCCTATCTGCACAATCTTATTGAATCCTTCGGGAGCGTGAAGATATCTCGCGTGTCGCTTGTAGAGTTAAAAAGGTTATCCGCAAGAAAAAAGAAGCGGAGGGATTAGTAAATGTGGTTTATACATATTGGATAATAGTAATCTATTAAAACTGGTTCTTGTTCCTCTCGGAATGCACCAACCAGCGCAAAAAACGAAGTATATAGTTGTTCTCGGTGGAGTGTTATCAGGCGTTGGGAAAGGTGTTGCAACGGCTTCTATTGGAAAGATTTTGAAGGAATACGGCTTGTCAGTCACTGCAATGAAGATTGATCCGTATCTGAATTTGAATGCTGGCACCTTAAGACCTACAGAGCATGGGGAAGTCTGGGTGACTGATGATGGCGGTGAGATTGATCAGGATCTTGGCAATTATGAACGATTTCTCGGGGTTGACATTCCGAAGAAGAATTGTATCACCTCTGGGCAGATTTACAAGACAATTATTGATAAGGAGATTGCTGGCGGGTATCTAGGAAAGACAGTGCAGTTTATTCCGCACGTGCCGGATGAGGTGAAGCGCAGGATAAATGATGCTGCCGATGGATTTGAGGTGTGCTTGATTGAAGTTGGCGGAACAGTGGGCGATTACGAGAACATTCCCTTTTTGTTTGCGGTAAAAAGTTTGGAGCGAGAGTTAGGAAAGGAAAACATGATGTATGTGCTTGTGTCTTATTTGCCTGTGCCATCTCATGTGGGTGAGATGAAAACCAAGCCAACACAAATGGCAGTGAAGTTGTTGTCTGAGCAGGGTATTTTCCCTGATTTTATTTTGTGCCGTGCGGCAAAGCCGTTAGATGAGATACGGAGGAAGAAGATCGAGCAGTATGCAAACATTCCTGCAGAGCATGTCATTTCTGCTCCGGATGTGGATACTATTTATTCCATTCCATTAAATTTTGAGAAGGAAAATCTGGGTGAGAAGATTATGAATCAGTTGAAGGTAACGCCAAAAAAGAAGCTGTCGTGGGATAAGTGGAAGGTGCTTGTGGATATTTTGAGGAGCGCGCAGAAGAAGGTGCATATTGCGATGATCGGGAAATATGTGGAGAGTGGTGATTTTGTACTTTCTGATTCATACATTTCTGTGAATGAATCATTGAAGCACGCTGCTGCAGCAATTGGGATGGGCATCACAATTTCCTGGGTGGATGCAAAGGCATTGGAGCAAGAAGAGGATATCAACCAAATGCTTGAAAAGTTTGATGGGATTGTTGTTCCTGGAGGATTTGGAGCGACAGGCGTTGAGGGGAAAATAAATGCAATTCAGTATGCACGGGAGCACAAAGTGCCCTATTTGGGGTTGTGTTATGGGATGCAGCTTGCGGTTGTTGAATTTGCGAGAAATGTGTGTAATTTGAAAGATGCGCACACAACAGAAATTAGTAAAGGCTGTGCATCTCCGGTGATTGACCTTCTTCCGGAGCAGCAGCAGGTGAAGGAGATGAGTGGCACGATGCGTCTGGGTGCGTTTGCTGCTGTGTTGAAGGAAGGCACGCAAATTGCGCGTCTGTATCAAGAGACGAAACGTGTGGAGAAAGATCAGGTGCGGTTAGAAACGCTTCGCGAGAATGGTGAAACATTGAGATTAGGGAAACTTCCAGAAAAAGGGATAGTGATCTTAGAAAGGCACAGGCATCGGTTTGAGCAAAATCCGAAGTTTGTCAAGGCATTGGAAGATAAGGGTATGGTTTTTTCTGGCTATCACGAGCGTCAGGATGGCACAAGATTGATGGAGTTTATTGAGCTTCCCGGACAAACCTTTTTGGGAACGCAAGCGCATCCGGAGTTCAAGTCGCGGTTGGAAGATCCATCGCCGTTATTTCTGGGATTTGTGGAGGCTGCTGCCAAGCAGAAAGCTTAAAAAGAGGTCATGAAGCATTTGAGAATATGTCACCATCAGAGCAGATTATTTATGAAGTAACAAATGGAGCAGTTCCTCCTTTGTACGAGCCGCGAAATCTGGAGCGTGTTGTTTTAAGCCAAAATGGATGGCCTAATCAGGATGGGTTTTCGAGTGATAGAAGAGGAGCATTGATATGGGCGCATCGTGAAGGAGGAGTCACGATGCTTGGGTTTCATTTGTGTGGTGTGTCCTTGCAATATGTGCATCGTCCGCATAATGGAAGTGCATCTGTGTTGTTCAAAGCGATTGGTGAGCCTGAGTACATAGATCCTGTTGTGAACAGGTTTAGAGTGTTGGAAGAGACGTTTGTGGATCTTCCAGTAATGAAAAAGGCACGAGCATAATCATCCGGTGCTGCCAAATCCGCCGCGTGTTTTTTTTGTGATTTCATCCACTTCTTCAAAGTCAACTTTGGTTATCTTGACGAAAACTGCTTGCGCGATGCGTTCTCCTTTTTCGATGATGACGGGCTGGTCTGCGAAGTTGTATACTTGCAGTTGTAAAACATCGTCTGGGCCGCAGTAATCCTGGTCGATGATGCCAATGCCATGAGGAATGAGCAGGTTTTTCTTTCGGGGTGTGGAGGATCTGGGAACAAGCACAAGCATATGATCTGGTGGTGTTTCAATGATGGTGTTTAAGGGAACAAGGGCAACTGTTTTAGGAGGAATAATTACTTCTTTCCCGCTCGTGAGGTCAAATGCTGCCGCTCCTTTTGTGTGGTATTGGGGTAAAGGAATGGTTTTGTCGATGCGTTTAATGGCGGCTTTCATGGATATCAATTGAAGTGTGAAGAATAATAAATTTTGAATTGAAGTTTATAAAGATTATGGGAATGAAAGAGTGGCAATAAATATATGCACTTTGTTGGTCGTGTTGGAAATGATATAATTACAAAGAAGATGTGTTTAAATAGGTAAGAAAGGTGATAGAAAAAAGATGCCGTTAAAAAATTTTTCTGAGGAAGAAGCAGAGAAGATTCGCGCGTTTTTGTTTACCAATCCTCATGGAGACACGAGTTTTGTGTATCCACAGCAATTAGTTGCAGGGGAAGAGCTTTCTCCATTAATGGCTGCGTATTCGCGCACGCATATTCCTTTTCAAGACAGAGTATTGCAATTTCTTGATGTTGAGAAGCCTGAGCAAACGCGGGGTTTTCTTCCCTTCATTGATCCGCTGGTGCAGCTGTTTCGGAATGCTGATGGGTCGCTTGTTGTCTCTCGGAAGACGCGGGGGTTTAATGAGGAGTGGGTGTTGAAGCATGGGCATAGTTCAATTAAGGAGGAGACTGCCTTGTTTGGATATTGTGAAGATGTTTCTGACATCACAGGGAAGCAAATCACCGGCCATCCATTAATAAAGCCGCAGGTGAAGTCAACGCGCTATCTTTCCTATGGGAAAGTGTTGGAGCGTTCGCTTGATGATCCAGACATACGTTCTTTACCGAATGCAGATCGTATTCTTGAGCACATTGTTTTTCTGAATAAAAGATATCTTGAAGTTGCAGAGCAGCTTGCAACATTGGTGTGGGAGCATGCAGATACGAGAGAAGCAGTTGCGTTTCTCAGAAGTCCAGCAGTGGTAGAAAGGGAAGTGAGGCGGCGTTTTGAAAAAGCAGGAAAAAGTAACCCTTCAGAAGAAGAATGGAAAAAAGAATATAGATCTGTAGAGAAAGGGGTAGCTGATGAGGGAATAAGGAAGGATGTTGCAAAAGGCGTTCTTGATGATGCGCGGGTGTATCTTCCTGCAGTGACACGAACGTCTATCGGATTCTCTGTTGATGCGAGAACCTTAGAAGATGTTATCATAAATCTTATTTCAAGTGAAAGACAGGAAGATCAAGAAAGAGGAAATGTGCTCTGGAGAGAGGCGAGAAAGATAGCTCCAGTGCTTCTTGGAGAGAGAAGTCATGTGAAAAGGGATGAGTGGAGAAGGGCAACAGAGAAGGAGCTGAGGGTGTATGTGGAGCGTAATCTTGGCCATTGTGATAGTGAAGAGAAAAGAAGAGTGCGTTTAATCACGCCGCGAGGGATTGATATAGATTCTGATATATGGAGCGCGACGGTGGTTGCGTTCCAGTATGCTGATGCGTCTGTGTTGGATATATATACGCTAATGACAGAGGAGCATGCTGCTGACATTCTTGAGTTGGCACATAAGCACAGATCAGATCATGATGTGCTGCATCCTGCGATTGCGCATAGTGGGTTTATGGTTGAGTTTTTGATGGGATATCATGCGTATCGTGATGTGTTTCGTCACAGAAGAGGTTCGAGAACGAATCAGCGGTTGACAACAATGCATGGGTTTGAGGTTCCGGAAATATTCAAGGTTTTTGGGATAGATGAAAGATACAAAGAGGATATGGAGAAAGCGGCGCAGGTCTATGAAATGGTCAGGAGACAGGCAGGGATGCAGGTTGCGGAGAAGCTCGTTCCGTTTGGAGCATTGTGTCGGTCGTTGCATTCCTGGCAGGTCAATCAGATGGGATATGTAGGAAGGTTGAGAAGTGACATTGCAAAGGGGAATCGGTCGTATGTGGAAGTAACACGAGAGCTCATGGCTGAAGTGGGAAAAGTGCTTCCGGAGACTGCAAAATATTTGAGGTATGATACGCGAGAATATCCTTCACACCTCTGGAAGGGTGCATATGAATGGTATGATGCGACGCAACGAGGGAAGGGAAAATGAAGATAGAAATCTTGCGAAGAATTCCTTTTTCTGAATTGGAAGATATGATAAGGCGTGTGCCGTTGAAGGGAAAGACTCCTGAGGGAAAAGATATCTTGGTATATCAGCATGCGCGGATTGCGCTGAAACAGCTTGAGGCTGGTGAGGTGAATCCGACAACGTTTTATCTGGTAAGAAAGAATATGGATGTGCAAAGAGAGATACGTGCATGCTTGCGTGCAGAGCATGGCATTGACAGTCTTCAGCTTGATGGCGCGTTGGAGATTCAGAATGATCAAGGAGAGGTGTGGACATTAACGCCTCCGATTGTTGAATTCACTTCAAGGATTGTGCACTATGTTGCGCAGCAGGGGGAGAAAGAGTGTGAAAGAAATGTAAAGATTGCAATTCCTATCGTTAATGATGGTGCGCATCGGGTTGCGCTCGCAAGGGATTTAGGAGTTCCTTTTAATGCAGTGGTTATTTCTGGCGCATTGGAGGCATTTCTCTTTTATGCGCATCCGAATGCGTGGGATGAAGTGCGTTTAGTTGATGCAGTTCCTGCACAAAGAGAGGAGAAGAAGTTATACATAAGAGACGACTGTTATTTCTTGTATCGTGATTTTGGTGTATTGGGATGCGGAGCTCCGCGGAGTCCTCACAAATAAAATGGCAAAGCTCATTCATATTGTGGGAACATCAGGGTCTGGAAAGCAAACATTGCAGCAAGACCTTCGGCAAAGAGTTGAGCGTGCAGGTTTTGCTGTTGAGGAGATTGTTGAGCCTGGTCCGTTAGCGAGGTTCATTAAGGAATATCGTCTCTCTCCAGAGAAAGACCCGTGGGTTGAAGTTGCATTGTTTACTGCAGATCGAACGATGACTTATGCACAAAAGATTCTTCCAAGAATACATGATCCAAATAGGGTGTTTGTGAGCGCTCGGGGATTGCCAGACACGATTGTCTATCAAGGGTTGATTGGAGGTGTGGATATTCCAATCATTATGAGGATGAATAGGCATATTCCTGAGTCTGATCTGTATCTTGTGCTTGTTGTGAGTGGAAATGTGGGTCATGAGAGGATACGGGCAAGATATTGTTCGAGTGGAAGAGATGAGCATAGGATAAGTCCGAACGAGCAGCCTGCTGCGATTGATAAATTAGCAGCAGAGTATCGAACGCTTCCTGATTTTTTTCATAATGTGCATGTGATTGATACAACCTCTCTTTCTCCTGAGGAAGTGGGAGAAGCAGCGTGGAAAGAAGTTGAGAGTGTGTTGAAAAAATGAGTGAAAAAGAAGTGGATGTTGTTGGTTTTGATCTGGATAATACATTGTATACGCTTACAGAGGAAATGCAGTCCTGGATAAGGCAGAGGGTGTGTGTAGTTACAAGTGAAAGGTTGAGGAGAGATAGTGGTGAAGTGCAAAGGGAATTTGAAGAAAGGTATAAAGAGTTGCAGAGTGCGCGACGATCCCTCATGGCCTTAGGATTGCCAGAGGATGAATCTATAGACATTGTGCAGCGTTGTTTAGAAGAGGAAGAAATAGTAGGATTCATCAAGAGGGATGAGCAGCTTGCTGCATTAATAGGTAAATTGCGAAAAGAATATGGGCTTTTTTTGATTACAGGAAGTAATGAAAAGCTCACAGGAGAAAAATTAAGAAGGTTGGGTGTGGAGAAAGAAGTTTTTTCAGTAATGGTGTGTGCAAACACTCAATACAGAAGGGAAGATGGCTCTGCATTTCACTATGTGTCTGCAGCGCTGCAAGTTCCTCATCAGCGGATGCTTTTTGTGGGTGATAGAGAAGCAGTTGACATTCTTCCCGCAGCGCGATTAGGAATCAAAACAGCAATAGTAAATGGGCGTTCTGCGCATGCAACGTATAATTTGAGCACTCTTTATGATCTTGAAGGGATTCTTTTAGCAAGAAGGTGAATGGTTAATCTTGGCTGATTTTGCTTGCCCCTGGCCCGACAGATTTCAGATATTTTGAATCTGGTCGTTTATCATAGGGTGTGCTGGTGGGAGTGCTGAGTTTGTCAAATGTGATTCTGCAGATGCGTGATCCTGGCCAGAGCTTGATGGGAACTTTTGCAATGTTCACAATTTCCAGGGTAATATTGCCTTCGAATCCGGGGTCAATGGATCCGGCTGTGGAGTGAATCACCAATCCTAATCGTGCGAGTGAGCTTCTTCCATCGAGCCGTCCGACAAGGTCATAGGGGAGCTTGACGTATTCCTTTGTGCTTCCGAGGACAAGTTCTCCAGGATGGATGACAATAGAGTTACCTTCGTCAATAAGGAAGCTGTGCATGTGGTGGTCTTTCACGCCTTCTTTGGTGTCGATGTGGGTTAAGTCATTGTATTTGTACATCTTAAATTGGGAGCTTAAATGGAGATCAACAGATGCCATGGAGATGCATTCGGGCAGGTGATCTTTAATTAACAGAGCTCCAGAAGAAAGGTATTTTTTGATGTCAATGTCGCTTAAGACTACCATAGGTATTATGAATGAGGAGAGTTTAAATGGTTTTTATCACTTGAATATAGATGTTGAAAATGAATGAAAGAAAAAAGAGAACTATTCCTAATAATAATAAGGCAATGTTTATAAAAAGGAGTTTTCTATCTGAAATATGCAGCGTTTAAAAGCAGCAGTGATTGGTTTAGGGCGTCAAGCAATAGAAGATCATATCCCTGGCTTGAAGGATTCTCAATTTGGTCAATTAGAGGCAGTCTGCGATCTTGATGAAAGAAAGGTTGCAGAATGGAGTGAGAAGACAGGCGTGCGGGGATTTAAGGATTATAATGAACTATTTGATAGTGTAGAACTTGATTTTATTGTAGCTGTAACGCCTCATAATGTGTATCCTGGAATTATTGAAGAGGCAGCGAAGAGACGTTTGCATGTGTTGAAAGAGAAACCATTTGCACGAAATTTGCAGGAAGCTTCTCATTTTAGAAGTATATGTGAGAAGAATGGTATTCAAGTAATGACGACATTGCAAAGGAGGTTTAATCCGGTGTATAGCACATTTTTTCAGCTTATAGATCAAATTGGAAATCCCTTTTTTGTGGATATTAAATACACTCTTTTTGTAGAAAATCCTCATGAAGGATGGAGAGCAAGCAAAGAAAAAGCAGGTGGGGGGTGTATTATTGATATGGGATATCATATGGTTGATATGATTATATGGTATTTTGGTCTTCCTGATAAAGTCCATGCAGAATGCTCGTCGCTGGCAAAATCAGATGAAAAATATGACGCAGAAGATACTGCAAGCATTCTCTTTTCGTATGATACAGGATTGCATGGTTCGCTATTAGTATCGCGATCTCTGCCTCCGAAAACAGAACAAATGAGGGTTGTGGGAAGTAGAGGTATTATTGAGGTTGAAAGAGGTCATATTCGAAAGTTGAGAAGTAATGGAGAAGTAGCTGAATCATTAACAAGAGAGCACGCGTGGCCTGTTGCTGCAGCAAACCAAATTGATTATTTTTGTAGAGTAATCAAAGGAGAAAGAGAAAATATAGGTGGTCCTCAGTATCACATGCAGCACGTGAGTTTTGTAGATGCATGTTATCAATCAAAGGCAGAAGGAAGATATGTCAATCCAAAGGAGTTGTTAGCACGATGCCAAACGTCTTAGCAATTCATGGTGGTGAAAAAAGAGTATCGATAGAGAGACCGCATTATGTGTGGCCACCAATAACGGAAAGAACAAGAGAAGCAGTGTTGAGGCAACTTGAGGAAAGCATTTCTATTTATGACAGGTCTGGAATTATAGAAAGGTTAGAAAACCGATGTGCTGAGTATCATGGAAAAAAACATGCACTTCTGACAAGTTCTGGGACTGCGGGATTACATAGCATGTTTGTTGGTGCTGATGTGAAGGAAGGTGATGAGGTAATTTGTCCTGCATATACTTTTTATGCAACAGTCACTCCTTTATTTTTTACAGGAGCTGTTCCGGTACTCGCTGATTGTACAGAGGAAGGAAATATTGATCCGAAAGATATTGAGAAAAAAATCACCGGTCGTACAAAAGCAATAGTGGTGACGCATATGTGGGGGATACCAGGAGATATGGAAGCAATAAAAAAAATTGCAAAGGAGTATCATCTTCTATTGTTTGAGGATGGGTCACATGCGCATGGGGCTCTTTATAAAGGAGAAAAAGTAGGAACATGTGGCGATGCTGCTGTATTGAGTTTACAAGGACAAAAAACAATAACTGGAGGAGAAGGTGGAATATTAGTAACAGATAATGATGAACTCTTTTACAGGGCATTGTTATTTGGTCATTATAATAAGAGATGCAAAAGAGAAATACCTGTTGATCATCCTCTTCATCTATTTGCTGTCACGGGAATGGGATTGAAGTTACGAATTCATCCTCTTGCAGCTGCCATTGCAGATGAGCAGTTTGACAACCTGGAAAGTGTTTTGGAAGGACGAAGAAAAACTGCTGGAAGGATGAGAAATGCATTGCAAGGAGTGGCAGGAATTTCAGTTCCGAAAGTAGGTGAAGGCAAAAGCCCCAGTTGGTATGGGTTTGTCATGCAGTATAATGCAGAAGAGTTAGGGGGGCTTTCTATTGAAAGATTTTTTGAAGCAGTAGTTGCTGAAGGGTGTAAAGAGTTAGATAGGCCGGGATCAACATGTCCGTTAAATCTGCATCCTCTTTTTCAAACGCCAGAAGCGGTATTTCCTCAGTATAAGGGAAGAGTAAGGTACAAAAAGGGAGATTTTCCAAGAGCTGAGGAATTTCATGCTCGTTCCTTGAAGTTACCGGTATGGCACGACCCAAATGATAATGAAATTGTTGAAGGATATATTGAAGCATTGAAAAAAGTAAGTAAGCATCACGGTGATCTTTTATGAAAACGCAGCTTCCTGTAGTTAATGTGTTTACAGAATGGGCGCCATTGAAAGAGGTGATTATAGGTTCTTGCGTGAACTTTAATCATCTCAAAATTGATACAACTTTCAGGTTTATGTATGAGAATAGGGATGGTCATTTTAAAGACAGGAATTTTCCATGGCAAATCGACCCGAGATATGTTGCAGAGCGACAGGAGGATTTGGATAATTTGCAAGAATTATTAGAGAAAGAAGGAGTTGTTGTGAGAAGGCCTGAGCGTCTCGATGATGTCACAGAGATTAAAACTCCTTTTTTTGATGCATATACCACAGCATGCGATTCGCCAAGGGACATGTTTCTTTGTATTGGCGATGAGATTATAGAAACGCCTCCAACAAATACGAAGAGGTTCTTTGAAGGATATTTGTTAAGAGAAATATTTATGGAATATTTCAGAAGAGGAGCACGATGGACAGTTGCTCCGCGGTCAACAGTAGATCAAAAAAGGTTGGATCTCTCATATTGGAAAGATAATGTAGGAAAACCAGTAGATAAAATGGAAGATATAGAACCAGTTTTTGAAATTGCGATTGATGCTGCAAACTGCTTAAAATTTGGAAAAGATGTGGTAGTAAATGTGGGGACAAAAAATCAGGAGTTAGGGGCATATTGGTTGCAAAGGCATCTGGAAGGAAGATTGAGAGTGCATATGGTAAGAATGGCGGACAGCCATTTAGATGGTCATCTCGTTCCTATTGCTCCGGGGAGATTATTAGTAAATGAAGGTGCAATGCACGGGCTCTATGATTGTTTACCTGCACCTCTGAAAAAGTGGGATATTGTTCCTATTCTTGATAAGAGCACAAATTTTGATTATCCTAATGATCATTTGCAGATGGCAACAAATGTGGGAATGAGTGTGAACGTATTATCTCTCGATGAAAGAAGAATTCTCATTAGGAATACTGCAACGTTAACTATTGAGGCTTTAAAGAAAGCAGGTTTTGAGCCAATTCCTGTACAGTTAAGGCATAGTGAGCTTTTTGGTGGGGGCATTCATTGTACAACTGTTGATGTGAGAAGAGATGAAGCAATAGATGATTTTTTTAGTTGAATATGAAAATTGTTTCTTTTGAAGGAATTGATGGTGCTGGTAAAACAACGCAAACGAGACTGCAATACGATCGTTTAGAACAAGAAGGTCTATCTGTTGGTGTATATTCGTATAGTAATAAAAATAATAGATGGGGAAGGATCATTAGAAGAATGTATACATTGGATGCGCCGACACCGTTTGACTGGTTTTTTCGGAGGAGAGGAGTGCAAGAGGTATTATACTCCCTTTCTGCTCGACATAATTTGAAAGAATCTGGTTTATCTGGAAGAGACGTTGTTATATCAGATAGAAGTATTGTGACTGCATATGCAAGCCATATAGATCAAGTGCCAGAATGGTTCATATCTTTTGTGGAGCCTTCTTTCGTGCCTAATTTAGTTGTTTTTTTAGATGTTCAACCTCAAGTAGGTTTAGAGAGAATAAGCGGAAGGGATCAGAAATTTAAGGATGAAGATCTTGAATCTCTCATCAAATTTAGAAATCTTTATATGAGAATAATGTTTGATAAAAGACCAAGAAAGTTAGAGCAGACAGAATTTGTTGTGGTGGATGCAGCAAGATCTCTCGAAGAAGTCACAGCTGAGGTAACTGCTTTGCTTGATAAGAAAGTAGTACATAAGCTCAAAAGTAGGATGCATAAACAATGAACGAAAGAAGGACATTACCTTTTCGGTTGAATTGCGAAGGCTATTTTTTTGATAGCAATGGGAATATGCTCGCGAAAGATAGCGGCAAAGGATATATTATTTTTCCTGGTGGTGGAGTAAACGAAAGCGAAACAATTGAAGAGGGAATGGTAAGAGAAACATTTGAGGAAACAGGGGCAGTTGTTGAGAATGTAAAAAAAGTAGGAACATTAAAGATAAAGTGGAGTCCGCAATGGGCGAAGACAGAAAAGCAAAGGATGAGATATGAAAAGTTTCAAGGTGATGAAATGCATTTTTTCACAGGAATTATCAAAGAATTTAAAACAAATGGCAGTAGCGAAGAAGATTTTTGGGAGGGGAGTAAGCTTCTATCTCTTAAGGAAGTGATAAAACAAATGAAGACCAAAAAAAAGATTGAGGGTGATGAAAAAGAATATCGGAAAATGCAATTCAGATTGTTAAAAGAAATTGAGAAGGGTTTGTATGATAGATAAACAAGTATTTGCAAGGCTTGTGAATGAATCTGAGAGGGAAGGAATAAGAAGGTATGTGGTTGGTGCAGTCATCGCAAAGGATCATCATATTCTTCTTTTAGAGAGGAAAAAAAATGATTTTATGGGAGGGGTTTTTGAGCTTCCAAGTGGAGAAGTGGAAGGAAGTGAGTCACTTGATGATGCTCTTGGAAGGGAGATTATGGAAGAAACAGGGCTGAGAGTAAAGGATATCAAAGAATATCTGGGATGCTTTGATTATATATCAAGAAGTCGAGAGAAAACAAGGCAATTCAATTTTGCAGTCATCATTGAAGGCAGCCTCGAGATAAGACTACGAGAGCATGCAAGTTATGTATGGGTTTCTAGGGATGAATTGCATCAATATCAAGTGACAGAAAGTGTGCAAAGGGTTTTGAATTTTGCATTTCAGAAAGAAAAGTAATGTTCAGAGAGCATGTTTTTGATAACTACTAAATGGTTCGCATGCTAAAGACTGCTACGCTGCTTTGCGCATCGCAGGTTTTGCGTAGCGGCTGTCTCTGAAGGCGCTGATAGGGATAATCCTTCCAGGTTCTTCTGTTGGTTTGGCATGGTCGAGGAATGTTTGTTTTGCATAGGAAAGTATGGCATACACATCAGTCTTCATGTCTTTTTCCATTTTTTCGTCAAACTTCCTTCTGCCTCGATATAAATCAAGGAGTCCGGTGCCGATAGGGAGGTATGCAAGGGGCTTTGTAATGAGGTCTTCTCCTGCAATTTCAAGGACTCTTCCTTTTTTCAGTTGTCCTTGTTTCACATAGGTATAGCTGTCAATAACGTCTGCGAGGGTGCTTGAAAGTGCGCCAAGTCCGGTCAGTCCGAATCCTGCGGGTCCTGGCAGTCCGATGAAGAGTGCAGTTCCTGCTGCGTATAAGCCGCCAGAAATATATCTCAGGGGTGTTGCAATGTATTTTTGGAGGAAGCTTCGTTTGTTGTAGCGTTCGCCGTGCGTGTCATACGCGTGTTGGAGTGTTTGTTCGAGTTGGTTGCGTCGCTGCTGGTAGAGTGTGCTATCAGAGGGCAGCGGTTTGCCATCTTCCTGTGTGAAATACCTCTGAATATCAGGATCGTTTCGAATGAGATCATCCAGGTGTTTTTGAACAAAGGTTGATTGGCGGCTCATAAGACAGTTATTCAACGCGGGTCATTTTCCTCAAGAGTTCGTGAATGGTCACCATGCCGATAAGCTTGCCTTTACTGGTGACGGCGCATGTGGCAACATTGCCTTTGACGCAGTCGTGGTATGCTCGTTTTTCGTCTTCTGTGTCTTCATAAGCATAGACTGGTTTTGTCATGATGTCTTTTGCAGCGATGGCTGCGGGGTTTTTTCCTTCTGCGACGACTCTGTTGTTGATGTCAGTTATTGAAATGACGCCGACTGGTTGCTGGTTTTTGTTAACCACATAAATGTATCTGATGAGGTGTTCTCTCAGTTGTTTGGCAACGCTGACAATAGAGTCTGTCTCTTGGCAGTGGAGTGCTTCAATCACGGTGCAGTTTTTGATCATGGTGTTCCTCCGGGTGTGTGTTGATAAAGGTGGGTGATAATATCCTCTTATTAAAGTTTCTCCTCAAGTTTTGGTGCGTGTGCTGCGCGTTCTCGTAATTGGAGGAGTTCGCGTCTGCTGATTCTGACAGTGCCATCAGGTATTTTTCCTGTGAGCCACAGCCCAAAAAGCGCGCCTGCTCCAGCGCCTGCTCCTCTGACGATGCCTCTGAGGAAGCCGATGCCGCTGAGGATGTCGTCTTTGACTTGTTTCATTTTTGGGAAGAGTTCGTAATCAATCTTGTGGCCGTCTTGCTCAAGCTCTTGTTTTTTCTGTTCCATGAGCTGGTAAAGCTCTTCTGATTTCCGTTGAAGGAGCTGTAAGTCTTGTTCTCCTGATTGTCTGATTTTGTTTTTGAGTGCAATTCCTTCGTCCATCGCTGTTTGCAGTTTGGTAAGGTCTGTGAGGGTGCCTTCGACCATTGTTGAGAATTTGCGAAGTTCTTCAGTTGCCTCGAGAGCTGTCAAATAGTTTCCTGTGTCAAGGATTTGGCGGGCGAGTGTTTTTCCTGTGGGGTCGTCGCGGGCAACCTTTTTCAGTTGTTCAAAGTATGCCTTTTCTTCGACGTCGCTGATCTTTCCTGAGGTGAGGTAATTTTCGATCATCTTCACCACTTCTTGCTGGGACTGGGAAAGGTAGCTATCAACGTCTCGAAGAAGCCCTGTTTGTGCAATGATGGTGTCTCGATTGGTGTCATATACTTTCACGAGCGTGTCAAGTTTTGTTTTGTAGGTGTCAAGGGCGTGTCGTGATCCTCGCTCTTTTCCCTTCATGAGGGTGCTGAACCATTCGTTGAATTTTTGGAGTCCTTCAGGCTGTTTTTCTTCAAGTTTTTGGTCAAGGTCGAGGACGCGTTTGGTGAGTCTGTCTTTGAGTCTTGTTAATCGTTCGTGGAGGTCTGCTTCTGTCACGTATCCTTCTGCTTTGGTGAGAATGGTGATGAGGGCATCAAATTCTTGTTTGTCCATGACGCCAAGGGTGTTCCAATATGCTGCTGTTGCTTCACGTTCTGTGATGGTTGTGCCGAGGTATTGGCTGACGTCATGTGCTGCTGTTTGGAGCCTGCGTTCTGCTGTCGCGCCGAGTTCTGCGCGCATGTCATGTGCCATGCCGTAGAAAAGTTCTACTGCTCCTTCGAGGGCTCCTGCTCCGGTGATGAGGGATCCGGCTGCATAACCGAGGCCTCCGCCAACTGCAGCGCCTGCTGTTTTCTGTAAAAATCGACGTCTAGGGATGAATTTCATGGTGTATGTATCCTCAAAAGAGGGGCAATTCCCTTTATTAATCTTTCTATTTTTTAACTACTTTTAAGTAACAACTTAATAAGGGGTGTTTTTGATAGGTCATAGGAAAGTATGTTAAAAGGACAGGTTTATAAAGGATGTACTGCTCTTTTTTCTTATGAAAAAAGGGGAGAAAAACAGGGGCGTCTTGTTAACGATTTGGTTAATTTTGATGCTGGTATTTAATGGGATTGCAGCAATTGCGTATCTGACAGCAGGAGATGCAATAGTAACAGCCATTCCTGACATTCAGCCCTGGGTGATTTATGTGTCTGGAATCTTTGGATTATTGAATGTTATT
>CAYIXG010000002.1:0-162971 GCA_964367375.1 Candidatus Woesearchaeota archaeon
AAGAACCATATTATCATTCGTGTTCGTCGCAACAACAAAAAAAGCAGCAAACAAAGCGAAGGTAATAATAAAAAGATGTGGAATTACTGTTTTCAAAAAAGGAATAGGTTTGGTGGTGTGGGTAAGAGACTGGAATGAAGGTTGATGAGACAACATAACACCTCTCTTGTTAGTATTAACAACTGATACCTTTAGGATGAACAAGGTATTTATAAACTTTGTGGAGAATGAAAAGAGGAGGAGAGCATAATGCTTTTAAAATAAGAAGAAGATGAATGCAAGGGATGTGGGAGTGCCGGAGTGGTCAAACGGGGTAGCCTCAAGAGCTACTGGCTTAGTGCCTACCTAGGTTCGAATCCTAGCTCCCACAGTTATTCACGAAAAATGTTAACATACATTGCAATTATTATTGCGTTGATCACCGCATACACAGAATTGAATGTGTTCTTGATTAAGCGGAGATCAAGAAAGCCAGGGAAGATTATGGATGGTGCTGAGCCGTGGTATTGGAAGTCAGGAAAAAGAGGAGTCTTGATGATTCACGGGTTTTCAACATCCCCCTATGAATTCAAAGAGTTGGGAAAATTCTTGTTGAAAAAGGGGTGCACAGTGTACTGTCCGTTGTTGCCTGGTCACGGGATTTCTCCAGAGAGGTTGTCTATTGTGCATTGGTATGACTATATTGAAACATTAAGTGTAGCGTTAAAAACATTGGAGAGGGATTGTAATGAAATTCACATTATTGGAAATTCATTTGGGGGAAATTTGGCGTGCCTCATCGCAAATAAGAGTGAAAAGGTAAAGTCACTAGTGCTTCTCGGTTCTCCTTTTGTGATTAAGCATTATCGGATTAAGAGGGTTCTCCTAAGTATTTTTCATAGGTTGAAGGTGATTCAAAAGAAAAAGTACAAGAAAGAGGTGCAGCAGTTGCCTTATTTTAAGGAAGCGCCAATATACAATGCAATTCCATTGCGAAGCTTGTTTGAAGTGAAAAAAATCTTGGGTTTGTCAAGGAAAGAGTTGAAAAATGTCGAGAAACCGATATTAATTATGCAGGCTGTTGATG
The DNA here is from genome assembly GCA_964367375.1 of Candidatus Woesearchaeota archaeon. Lineage (GTDB taxonomy): Archaea > Nanobdellota > Nanobdellia > SCGC-AAA011-G17 > UBA489 > CAYIXG01. Next base: position 1,067 of record CAYIXG010000002.1, read on the forward strand.
ACAGTTATGTGTCTCAGAAGAGTCCAGAGTTCATTCTCAAGAATATACAATCGGTAGTGAAAGAGGTTGTATGGGTTGAAAATTCATATCACCTATTAGTAGTAGATAGGCAAAAGAAGAAAGTGTTTAAAAGGATTGAGGAGTTTGTGAGGTGAGTATGATGAAGCACATTAAGAAGATATTAGTGGATGAGAAGGGAAATAGGTATTTTTGGAGAGAGGGAGATATTCATTCTCCGCAAGGGGTGTTGAAGGAGAAAGAAATTCAAAGCGGAAGAATAAAGTCGCATTTGGGGAAAGAGTTTATAGTGTTTGATGCAGCATTTACTGATCAGCTTGAAAAAATAAAGAGGGGTCCTGCGATTATTACACAGAAGGATATTGGACAGATCATTGCATACACTGGAATAGGTCAGGGGACGAATGTTGTGGATGCGGGAAGTGGTTGTGGGATGCTCGCTGCAGGGATGGCAAGAGTGGGGGCGCAAGTGACCTCATATGAGATACGGAAGGAGAATGTGGATCTTACAAGAGAGAATTGTGAATTTTTGGGCGTGAAGGTCAAAGTGAAAGAGGCAGATATCTCAAAGGGGGTTGATGAGAAGAATGTGGATGTCGTGACTCTTGATCTTCCGAATCCGGAAAAAGTGTTGGAACATGCAGAAAAAGCATTGAAGTCAGGCGGCTATTGCGTGTGTTATATTCCAAATGTGACGCAAATTATAAGGGTGATGAAAGAGGTAAAGAAGCGCGAGTTTGTCGTCGAGAAAGTAATGGAAACAATAGAGAGGGAATGGATTGTGGAAGGTCTTAGGGCGCGTCCGAAGACGCAGATGCTTGGCCATACAGCATTTTTAGTATTTTTAAGAAGATGGTAATAAAGAGAAGAACTAGTTCTTTCCAATAGTCCCGTGAGTAATAGGTTCGCATTCTCGATATTTGGATGCGGTGCAGCAGCCATTGGTTGTGGAGCCTAAGTTTCCATCATGAACGCCAAGATCGTTGCATGTATGAGCAGGGGTGCACGCACGAGGTGTTGCAACCATCGCGAGTGAAATGCTGCAGATTTCTTCTGATTCGTCTTTGTCTTCCCAAGGAACAAGGTTACAATTCTGAGGGCATTTTCCTTGGGCGTTTGGAAAGGCATAAGTGCCTCCAGTGCATTTGCAGAGGGGAGTGGTGTTGCAATAGGTATTGGATGAAGTAGGGTCTGAACAGGCTTGGGTGCTTGCAGTGCTTGCTGCGTCAAGCGTTCCCGGAAGAACCATAAGGCCAAGGGTGAAGAAGGCCAAAAGCACTAAACCTCTTATTTTCATTGCAAAAAAGGGTGTATAAACCTCGGTCGGCAGGAAGTAAAGGTATTATATATAGATTGTTGTTCTGAAAAAAAAGTGTTTGAAAGGTGAGTTAAAAGTAGTCAAGTTTTTTACCAATAGGAACTCCATAGCGGTATGCCCAAAGGTCGACAGGCATCCATCGTTTGTCAACACGAACAAGAAGGTATTGGTGGATGCTGAACGAGTGGAACATGTGGTGAATTTTGATGTCTTCTTCTCTGAATAATCCGCTCTTCACGAGGAATATGCGCAGCAGATGGCAAAATTGGGTGCAGGGAAGAAATCCTTTTTTTTTCCAGAGATAGCGGATGTCTTTAAAGAGCAGGGAAAACTCTTTCCATACTCTCCTTTTTTCTCCATGAAAGTGCCTTGTCAGGAAAGTGCAAACAGCATAGAAGTATGCTTTCCTGTCATGAGCTCTTTTTTTGAAGTGAGTAATCATTCTCTTGATAGATGTAGGAACATCAGTAATGTTTTCTTTGCGGAATCCCATGTGGGGAATGAAAATGCGTGATCCAACAAAGAATCCTCCAATGTAAAGAAAGAGGAAGAATCCAATGAATCCGAGGAGGATAAGAAGGACATTCATGGTGTGAATGGGAAGGTGAATAAAATATTTAAAAGTTACTGTTTTGTCTTCCAATTATATTCAATAAGCGGTCTCACTGCTTTCAAGGACGCAGAGTAGCCGTGACGAATGACATGTCTCCAAAGCATGATTTCGCGCTCTGCTTCAGAGAGGGTGCGATGAATGCGTTTGCGAAGTCCTCGATCGTCAAGAGTGTCTTCTTGGAGAAGAACATGCTGCAGGTGACCATCAAAGACAACAAGAGGTTTTGTAGGAACGCCAAAGGGTTGAAGTAAGAGGCGATCTTGGATATGGTGTCGATAGTGTGCGGAAATAGCATAGTAAGCCATGACATGATGAAAATTAAATACATCAACCCCTCCAAAGTGGCGTTTGGTGAGTTGCTGGAAGGTTTGTCGTTCATCAATTCCTGTTTCTCTGGTTTTGGGTGAGTCGCGAATGCTGATCGTACTGAACATTTCCGACCAGAGTGCGTATTGTTCGTCTCCTTTGGTGTAGGGAACATTGTTGAAGATGACAGTGTATCCTCCATGTCGAGAGAGCGAAGGAACATGAACAACGCAGAGGGCGCCTTGTTGGGTGGTGATTGTTTCTATGCCGAATACTCCTGTTCCGAGTAATTGCGTTTTGTCATCAGGATCAGGTTGTTGGCTGCTCCACGCATACGCATGAGCTCCTTTAAGGACATCAATCAGGTGAATTTTTCGTTTTTTTCCTCTTCTGCTGACCCAGGACATGCTAGAAAGAGTGGATTGGGGAGTAATCTTTCCTCCAGAAACAAGGTCATCAAGGGCCTTTTGGCGTCTTCGTAATGGTCCTCGTTTGTCCGTCATTGCATCAGTGAGTGTACGTGCAACAGGAGTCGCAAATTCTGGTCCTCGTTTGAGAAAGCGAATGCTTTGCTCTGTTTTGGGAAGAGCAAGAAAGTATGGAGGAAGTAAAGGTGCAGTGCAAATGACAGTATGTCCTTTTTCGCGTTCTGCAACGGCATCATATAATTCATCAGGTGCTGCATAATCAAAGGCAGTTGCCTCGTGTAAAAGCGTTGTTTTCGCAAGTCGTGCAAACTCTGCTTCTTTCTCTTTGATGGATACAGCCATAATGATAAATAAAAGCCGTGTTTTAAAAAGGATGTGGAATGATAAGAGTAGTAATAGGAGAGGAAAGATTTAAAAAGAATGATAACATCCAGCTAGATGGAATTGCTCTTTCTCATCTAGCAAGATAACAAGTATAGAAATATAAGTATTTAAAAAGGTTTCGAAAAAAATGACAAATGAAGAAAATTATGTAGTAGACACATCTGTCCTCGTTGAGAGGCTTGTGTCCAAAATGATTGAAAAAAAGGAGATTAAAGGAAGAATTCTCATTCCTCATGCGGCTGTTGCCGAGTTGGAAAATCAGGCAAATCACGGTCAAGAGATCGGTTTTCTCGGTTTGGAGGAAATTCAGAAGATTCGGGAGGAGAAGGATGTGGAAGTGGAGTTTGTGGGTTCTCGCCCGACAGAGACCCAGATTAAGTATGCAAAGTCAGGAGAGATTGATGCGTACATTCGTGAGCTTGCGTATAATAATGAGGCAACGTTAATCACTGCAGATATGGTGCAGGCTGAATCAGGAAAAGCGTTCGGTATTAAAGTGTTGTACATGAAGTCGCGGAAGTACGAGGGCAGCTTGTCCATTGAGAAGTATTTTGACGAGCAAACAATGTCTGTACACATCAAGCAGGATCTGGAAGTGCATGCAAAGAAGGGTGCTCCGGGAAATTGGAGTCTGCACACGGTGTCAAAGGAGAAATTGTCAGCAGAGCAGATTGAGGAGCTTGCAAAAGAAATTGCAGAGAAGACAAAATTGGATAGTGAAAGCTTTACCGAGATTGAACGGAAATATTCAACAGTCGTTCAGTATAAAAATTATAGGATTGTCATTGTACGTCCTCCAGTGTCTGATGGCTGGGAGATTACGATTGTGCGTCCGATTAAGAAGGTGTCTTTTGAGGAGTATCACATTCCAGAGAAGTTGAAGACGCGGATTGAGGAGAGTGCAAAAGGGATCATTGTTTGTGGGGAAACAGGTTCTGGAAAGTCAACCTTTGTGCAGGCAATTGCAGAGGATTACGTGAAGAGGAACAGGATTGTGAAGACTGTGGAAAGTCCTCGGGATTTGCAGTTACCAGATCAGGTAACTCAATATTCAAAGAATTTCGCGAGGGATAGCGAGATTCATGATATCTTGTTCTTGTCGCGTCCGGATAACATCATTTTTGATGAGGTGCGTGACACTCCTGATTTCAAGATTTACACAGATTTGCGTCTTGCAGGTGCAAACGTTATTGGAGTCTTACATGCCTCTGAGCCGATTGACGCAGTGCAGCGGTTCATTTCTCGCTTGGATACAGGAATGATTCCGAGCGTTGTGGATACAATCATTTTCATTGCTGCAGGAGCAGTGAAGAAGGTGCATGCATTGCGCATGGTGGTAAAGGTTCCATCAGGAATGATGGAGGCTGATCTTGCGCGTCCTGTTGTTGAAGTGTCTGATTATCTGAATAATAAGCTGGAATATGAAATGTACAGCTATGGAGAACAGACAGTTGTTGTTCCGGTGTCTGAAGAGAGAAAAAAGTCAGGAATAAAAATGCTTGCTGAGGCGCAAATCGAGCAATACTTCAAGATGTTCACGAGCCATGTGAAGGCAGAATTGATTTCTGATAATAAGGCTGTGGTGCAGGTGAATGAAGAAGACATTCCAAAACTTATTGGGACTGGAGGAAGAAATATTGAGCAGACCGAGAAAGCGCTCGGCATTTCGATTGAAATTCAGGAGTTTAAGCGTGAAAAAGGTTCTATTCCTTTTGAAATGAAAGAAGAAAAGAAGCATATTATCATCTTTGCAGAGCCAGGGATGAATGTGGATGTGATGATAGATAATAAGATGGTGTTGTCTGCATTTACGTCAAAGAAGGGAATGATCAAGATTCATAAGAGTTCAAACATAGGGAAGGATATTGTCCGTGCGATGGCGCAGAAGAAGAATGTTCAGCTGAGGGCATAGAAAGAATTAAGAGCTATGTCTCATTCAAGAGAGAATGCTTTCAAGAGAAATAGAGAGATTTATTGAAGAGTTAAAAAAAACAAAAGGAAAAAAAGAATGTCTCAAGAAAGCATACACTATTCTCACAAGAAAGTTTAAAGGAGAAAGAGTAAAAACGTACACAAGATTCGTTGAAGTGTTTGATACAGAATTAAACGAAATATGGAAGAAGAAGTTTATTCATTGTACCACGATGAATTATCTCTTGAAAAAAGTGCTTGTGAAAAGTGGATGGTTTAAGGAAGAAGATATTAAAACAAAATGGACTTTGGTATGGTGTATTTCTCCGCATCAATATGCACAAGTAAGAATAAAGAATGAAGTGATAAATGTGGACTGTTGGGGGAAAGCGTATGGTATACCTTTCAGGAAATATGCACACAGTTTTAATCAGCACATATTTAAAAGGGAAAAATAAAAGAGTGTATGATGAGCCCGTAGCTCAGCCTGGATAGAGCTTTTGTAAGCGTCCAAAGCATCGCCGTCCTAAGGCGAGGGTCGGGGGTTCAAATCCTCCCGGGCTCGTTTTTGTATGCATTCTAAACAATAAGGGACGAGTAAAATGCAGAACTAAACAATAAAGGAACAGAAAGAGAGTGTGAAAGGTATTTATACAAGTCACTATCTCGAAAGAGGTGGAGGTTGAAAAAAATGGAAACAACATTTCAAGTGCAGGGGATGCATTGCAGGAGTTGTGAAATAGTGTTAAAGGAGGTATTAGAGGAGCACGAAGGGATTCACAGTGCGATAGTGTCGCAGCAAAAGGAAATGGCAAGTGTAATATTTGACAATACGAAGGTTTCTGAAGAAAAGATCAAGGATGTCATCAGAAAGGAAGGGTACAAGGTACGATGAAAATAAAGGTGTACGTACCTGATATTGAATGTGGGAGTTGTGTGAAAGTAATTGGGAAGCGTTTCAAGGAAGTGAAGGGAATAACATCTTTTATCATCAATGAAGATCATGTGGATGTCACGTATGATGAAGCAGTAATAAATCCAGAGAGTATTATGGATATCATTAGGAATGCAGGTTTTCGTGCCTCAACAACGCAGTTTGAACGGAAAACATTTGGAGAAAGAGTGCGAGAATTTAGGGAAAATAAGGCAAAGTATGCGATAGAGAGGAGAGGAATAACATATGGAATAGTAGTGTTAATATTATTGGTAGTTATTGAATTACTAGTCTACAACGCATTTCTGAAGGATGCAGCAGGAATGCTGGCAAAGTATGGGTGGTGGGTATTCTATCTAGACATTGCTGTTGTTGCATTAGGAGTGGGAATCTGGCATATCTTATCATACAAGGCAAAAGTGTCGTGTATGGTGGGAATGATGATTGGTATGACAATTGGGATGCAGTCAGGATTAATGATTGGTGCTGTTATAGGTGCAACAAACGGATTTTTTACAGGGGCATTGGTGGGAATGCTCATTGGTGTTATTATAGGGGGATGGATGGGAAAGTGTTGTGGCATCATGGGTCTTATGGAGGGGATGATGGCTGGTGTCATGGGTGGGACAATGGGTCCAATGATTTCAATAATGATGGCGTTTGATAACATTCTCTGGTTCATGCCAATATTTATGGCAATAAACATCATTATTATTTGCGGTTTGTCATATGTGATGTTTGAGGAAGTGATAGAGAACGGAAAGGATGTAAAGAAGAAGCCTATTGATTTTGTGACGTTTGCATCAGCATGTATGATCGTTGCTGCGCTGTTGATGATAGTTATGGTATATGGTCCAAAGGGAGCAGTATTAATATAAGGAGGATGAAAAGATGAGTAAACAAGAAACAAAGACTATCACTATTGGTTTCAAGCATATGGCGTTTGCTATCATTATCATAGGAGTGATTGTGTGGCTGATCATGCTTGGTCAGGGAAATGCAAATGGTTCTAATCAACAAGGAGGAGTGCAAGGAGGAAGTGGAGAGTTTCAGGAAGTAACATTAAGAACAGGGAATTACCAATACAGAGTTGAGCCGTCAACAATGAGAGTAGGCATTCCTGTGAGGATGACTGTTGATTTGAGTACGGTATATGGCTGTGCAAGGAGTGTGGTCATTCCCAGTTTTGGAGTGAAAAAGGTTGTGGGAGAAGGAAATAATATTATTGAGTTTACTCCAACAAAGACTGGAAAAATAGATATTATGTGTTCAATGAGAATGTGGAAGGGATCATTTGAAGTGGTGTAAGGAGAATTGACATGAAAAAGACAGAGATTTTGGTGCAGGGGATGCATTGTGCGAGTTGTACAACAATTATTAGCAAGGCATTGGTGAAAGTTGAGGGTGTGCAGGAGGCGAATGTGAATTTCGCGACAGGAAAAGCGTCTGTTATTTTTGATGAGGCAAGGGTGTCAGAAGAGGTTCTTGTTGATGCAATTAAGAAGAAGGGGTATAGCGCATCCGTAAACAGGGGTGGCATACCAGGCAGTCATCATGAGGATATGCATGCCATGCAGGAGAAGGATGAAATTCGAAGGTTGAAGAAAAAGCTTGTTGTGAGTCTTATTTTTTCCGTTCCTGCAGTGCTTCTGGGAATGCTGTTTATGGAAGATGGAATACTCTTCACAGGTCTTGAACTCCCGTTTGCTGAAATTACATTGTTCATTCTTGCAACGCCGGTGCAGTTTTTTGTTGGCTGGGATTTCTACAAGGGGACATGGATTGCATTGAAAAACAAGTCAGCAAACATGGATTCGTTGATTGCAATTGGGACGACAGCAGCATATGTCTTTAGTGTATATACAATTTTCTTCAATCCTGAGCAGGGTCAGTATTTTGAGGTTTCTGCAGTATTGATCACATTAGTTATTCTCGGGAAGTTGCTTGAGTCAGTTGCGAAGGGTAGAACGTCTGAAGCGATTAAGAGGTTAATGGGGTTAGCTCCAAAGATTGCTATTGTTGTAAGGAATGGCGAGGAGATGAAGATTCCTATTGATGAGGTGAGGGTTGATGATATTATTATTGTGAGGCCAGGTGAGAAGATTCCTGTGGATGGTGTTGTGATTGAGGGAGCGTCAAGTGTGGATGAGAGCATGATTAGTGGGGAAAGCATTCCTGTGGAGAAAAGAAAGGGAGATCAAGTGATTGGAGCGACAATCAACAAGCATGGAAGTTTTCGTTTTAAGGCAACAAAGGTGGGTGAAAACACAACCTTGTCAAGGATCATTCGGTTAATTGAGGATGCGCAAGGAAAAAAGGCACCTATTCAAAGGTTTGCAGATGCAGTGTCTGCGTATTTTGTGCCAATAGTGATTCTTATTGCTATAATAACATTTATTGTGTGGGTGTTTATAATAAAAAAAGAAGTATCATTTGGATTGATTACTGCAGTTGCAGTCTTGGTGATTGCATGCCCATGCGCACTAGGTCTGGCAACGCCAACAGCAATCATGGTGGGTACTGGAAAGGGTGCGAAGCAAGGGATCTTGATTAAGGGTGGTGACGCTCTTGAGACAGCGCATAAGATCAAGCAGATAGTATTTGATAAGACCGGCACAATCACAAAAGGAACTCCTGAGGTGACTGACGTATTCGCTTTGCGTCCTTCGACTGCAGAAAAGGTGGTGCAGCTTGCTGCAAGTATTGAAAAGTCATCAGAGCATCCTCTTGCTGAGGCAATTGTAAAGTCTGCGAAGGAAAGAGTGATTCAGTTGGTGAAAGTACAGGGGTTTAAGGCGATTCCCGGGTTTGGGATTGAGGGGAAGATTGCGGGAATAAGGCACGTGTTTGGGAATGCAAAGTTAATGACAAAAGAAAAGATTGAGATAAATCAAGTGAGGGAAAAGGTGGAAAGTTTGGAAGATCAGGGAAAGACAGTGATGATGTTGGCAAAAGGCAAAAAAGTAATAGGGATTGTTGCGGTTGCAGATACAATCAAGGAAACGGCGCGAGAGGCAGTTGAAGAGTTGAAAAGGATGCATATTCAGGTGTGCATGATTACTGGTGATAATGAAAGAACAGCACGTGCAATTGCGAGTCAGGCAGGTATTGGAAGGGTGTTTGCTGAGGTACTTCCTGAGGATAAGGCGAAGTATGTGCAGGAGTTGCAGAGTGAAGGGAAGGTTGCAATGGTGGGTGATGGTATTAATGATGCTCCTGCGCTTGCGCAGGCTGATATTGGGATTGCTATGGGTTCTGGGACAGATGTTGCCATGGAAACGGGAAATATTGTGTTGATGAAGAGTGATGTGCGTGATGTGCCGAATGCAATTAAATTAAGTAAGGCAACAATGAGAAAGATTCGGCAGAATATGTTTTGGGCGTTAATTTATAACATTTTAGGAATTCCGATCGCTGCTGGCGTCTTTTACCCGTTGACTGGCTGGTTGTTATCCCCTTTAATAGCAGGTGCTGCGATGGCGTTGAGTAGTGTGAGTGTAGTGACGAATTCGTTATTGTTGAAGAAAAAGGGCTTGTAAAACCATAAAGATTTTATAGATATGATGGTATAGAAGAATCATGAACCAGAAGTCAATTGGTATGATTGTAGTAATAGTAAGTATTGTGTTGCTTATTGTGATCTATGGTGCAAAGAGGCAGGAAGATAAATTCTTGAATGAGTATGTGAAAAATGAGGGGTCATGTTTTTTGGATGATGGCACGTGTTTGCATGCAAGTCAGAACAAGTTTGTTTTTGCAGGGTGGATTCTTGCGACAGCGTTGGCAATGCTCGGTTTTTATCTGATCTTCTTTGATAGGACGCAGCAGATTTTAGTCGAGCAAAACGAGAAAGTATCCTCTGCGTTAGAGACTGCAACAAGACAGGAGAAGGAAAAGAAAGAGTTTGAATCGTTTCTTTCGGCATTTCGTCCGGAGGAACAGCTCATTTTGAAGACAGTAAAAATGCAAGAAGGAATTACGCAATCAACATTGCGTTTCAAAACAGGGTTGTCAAAGACGCGGTTGTCTTTATTTCTTGCTTCATTAGAGGATCGTGGTTTTATTGCGCGGCGTGCGTTTGGAAAGACAAATCAGGTGTTCTTGAAAGTGAGAAAATAAGAAATGCGAACAAAATATGTTCTTAACTCTGGAGGTTTACGAAATAATGCTAAATCTGCTAAAAAGTTTTTTACAGAAATTTTTAAAAATTTAGGAGCTAAACCACGGTTGCTTATTTGTCTTTTTGCTCAACCACGCGAATATTGGGAGATAAAGTTTGCTGAAGATAAAAAATATATTCCAAAATTCGTGCCATCTAAAATATCTCCAGTATTTGAGTTAGCTTTTCCGTCAACATTTGAAAAACAAATAAAATCAACAGATGCAGTTTATATTCATGGAGGGGATGACTATCTTATTCAATATTGGTTAAGGAAATTTAATCTCCAAAAAATTTGGAAAGGGAAGGTTGTGGCAACAAATTCTGCAAGCTCGCATGCGATATCAAAACATTTTTGGACCTGTGATTGGAGGCAATGTATGGATGGCCTGGGAGTTCTACCAATCAAGTTTATAGCTCATTATAACTCCTCATGGGGAGAAGATGATCCAAGAGGCCCAATTAATTGGCAAGCCGCCTATAAGGAATTAAAAGATTATGGAAATCCAAAACTTCCAATACACGCCCTAAAAGAAGGTTTGTACATAACTATTGAGAAATAAGAAACTGCACCGGCCGGGATTCGAACCCGGATCGAGGACTTACATCTTAAGCAAAAGCATAAATGGAAGGCCCTCATCGTGGTCAACCCCTATTATTCATAGGGTGTTTCTAACCATTAGACTACCGGTGCATGATATTCCTAAGCTCCTGAGTTTTGATGATTTTACCTGTAGCTTGGTAAAGGTGATACTTTATAAGGTGTTTTAAATTGTGTGGTCTGATCTCTTTAAAAAAGTTATGTATTTGATGTTTGTTATAAAGGGAAAGATTCTTTCCGCTTCTTCCAAAAGAAAAGTCTAGTTGAGAAAGAGCATGTTGTATCTCAAGGATATGAGTATCATCTTTGCTAATAATTTCAATGACTGGTTCGTTCTTTCTTCTTCCATAGAAGCTTCCATCTGTATCAAAAAGACCCCTAATATAGCATTTGAGGAAAGAATAATTTGAAAGGATACAAGGAGGAATATGAAGTTTGTTTTTCTTTTTTCCAATAGGATGAAAGTAATGAGTATTAATAAAAAAAACTAATTTTTTGGAGTAAATACGAAGTTTAAGCGCTTTATTAGGGAGTTGAGAAAGAGTTGGTTTTGTTTTAAACTGATCTATAAGAAGAGGAGAAATGTGATGATTAAGATAAGGATAATCAAGAATTCCATCACCTACTAAAGAAAATTCATAAGGTTTTAAATGAAGGTGTCCATCTCCAGCAAGAGCACCAAGTATTTCTGAAAGTTTTTTATTGAGTTTTGGGAAGAAAATAGTTTTTTCTTCATTAGGGTGATTTATTAGAGTATATTTGAATTTTTTATAGTTGATATTTGCAAGAGAGCAGAGCTTCTTAAAGACATAAAAAGATATGCTTTTACTATTTTTAAGGTAGTAATAAATCGTTCGAGGATGAATATCAAGTTTTTGGGATAGTTCAATCCAAGTTAATCCAGTTTTGTCTTTTACCTTTTTAAGAAGATTAGCATGATTCTGTATTTTAACACATGAAGGCATCTAATTTTGAGATAAAAGAGAAATATAAAGGTCAAGGGTTAAGTTGAAGAGTGAATATTGTTTGTAATATAAATTTAAGAGATTTGAGATAAACTAAAAATTTGTATAAATCTTTGGATAGAAAAAGAGAGTTACTTATCAAAAACGCGAGAGAAGAAGGGACTGAATGTTTTCTTGAAGAGTGCAGGAAGGGAGTATGTACTATCAATATAATCAATCATAAAGAAGTTGCTTGCAGGAGGGGGGGTGACAGAGGGTACAGCAAATACTCTGGAGGTGATATATTGGTCTCCTGCAGGGATGGTATATTGCGGATCAGTGCTTCTGGGAATGGAGTAGAGAGAGCCGACAGCTTTGGTGACACTGTATTGGATGTAAAAATAAGGGTATCCGGAAGGAACAGGATAATTCATGGTTAAAACTCCTGATGCAGGGAAGTTTCCATTGTGAAGGATAATGACTTCACTAGGGTTAAAGAATCCTTGATTAATGCCTATTTGGGGGAAGAGATTTCCGAGGGAACTAGAGAGGAGGAGGGGTGTCGCTGCTGACTGGATTGGGGATGCAATGACAAGAGCAACATCATTTTGAGGGTTGGGAGCAGTATTTGTGAGAGTGACAGTTCCTTGTTGTCCTCCAATAAGAGGGGTGGGTGCAGCAATGACGCTTTCATGAGGTTTATACACGCGAGTGAATTGTGCGCTTGTCACTATTTGTGCAGGATCATTAAGGTTTGTCGCGCGAATCACAACTTCAATAGGATCTGTAGTACCGTCATAAGGTCCCCATTGGGTCCACCAATTATAATTGACTTCTCCGTTTTGAACGGTTTTGGTGACAGTTTCAAACCCTTCGCCGCTGGGTGTTTGGTAAGTGTAGGTTTGGCTGCCATCTCTTTCGAGAAGTTCTATCTGCACAGGAGTGTTGTCAGGAACATTGGGTGCAGGAATGCTCCAGGTGGCAAGTTGTCCTGCTGTTTTTTGTTGGGGTGTAAGGAGAAGAGGTGTTTGTAAGCTGCCGCCTCCAAGAATAACATTGCCAATGGTAACATAATCTCCTTGTTGTGCATAGGATATGGGTTGTCCATTGACAGTAACAGGTATTGCGTTTCCAGGCACGCTCGTCACGCTGCTTGCAGGTGCATAGATTGCAAGCGTAGAGGGGGTTTGTTGGAGATCAACCATCTGAATTTGAACGCCTGGTCCCATGGATGCGCTGATGTATTCTCCTCCAGTAAAAAGTAAAGGTTGATTATCAACAGTAACATTCGTTGTGTTGAATGCGGCAAATTGGAGAATGGCTCCATTGGTGCTCTTTCTAACAATGAGCATGTTCGCATTTGTTTCTACGGAAATGTCTGGAGTGGTGAAGGAAAGAGTTGGCGAGGAGTGGTGGCGTGCGATGATGAAATCTTTGTATCCTTTATTCAGTCCATTGCTTGTCCAGTCAATAATGCCTCCATATCCTTGTGCAGGAGGAAGAGAGAGTGACGCTAAGTGTGGAGTTTGTCGCGTATTCCCGTTAGGAATAAGTTCGGTAATATACAACCAATCTGCTTCAAGGTTGCTGCTCGTGGTGGTTTGGCTGATGCTATTTGTGTACACTGGTTTCTGACCAACAACAGTTGTGCTAGATGGTAAGGTTAGAGTTGGAGTAAGAGGGTGGAAGAATCGGGTGATTCCTTTGTTGCCATTGTTTTCTACTTTATATCCATAGCCGGCAGTTTGTCCGCTTGCGGGAGTGACGGAAGTTGCTTGCACGAGTGAATGGCTGCGTTTGCGGATAGTTGTTGCTCCGGATGCTTTGGTTTCTGCGTATTCGAACACGTATGTGATGTCATCAGGATCTGAGACTATTCCAACAAATCGATTTGCAATGCACGTTACGCAGTCCATTTCCCAGATGCGCTTGTGTTGTGCTTGTGCGCCGCTTACGAAGAATCCTTCGAGGTGGAAGTGGAATTGTCCTTCATAATTATGTTGAGAATTTCCAAACGCGGTAGGTCCATAATAATTCGGTGCGCTGGTGATTGCGCCTCCAGCGCTGTCAGGAAGGAAGGTGTTATGCGCTATTTTGCTGTGTCCTGCAACATTAATTGATCCTCCAGGGGAGAACGGATAAGTTCCACGTCCTGGGGAAACTTCAACAGGGAACCATCCTGCATATAACTCAGTGGATCCATCTTCGCTACCGTGGAGGTGCTGCATGTACCCATCGCGAGTGATATAAAGGTAGCCAACGCGTTGTACGCCATCAAGTTTGTTGAATCCCATGTGAAAACCACCATCACCATTAAGGTCGAATCCGTTGTATGCAGCGTTGGGAGGTGCGGCGTTTTTCTGGTCTTTGTGGAATGCTGCGGGCAAATATCCTTCTGCATCAAGGTTGGAGATGACAGGTAAGGAGTCATTATAAAAGAGTGCAGGTAAAATGCCAGAGCTCATGGAAGAAAGTTGGTCGCTGCGATAGCCGCTCGGACCAAGGATGGCGTCAATTTCAAAGACGCGGGAAATACCTCGCTTGGCTTTCCATGGATCAGTTTGATAGAGTCTATTGAGTCCAACGAGGTAGGCAAGACTATATCCTTTGATGCCTTTGTCGCACGCAGTTGCTTCAACGTCATACATGAACCATTTTCCTCCTTCAGTGAGCGTGATAAGAGGAATGGGTCCAGATGGACAGCTGGGTATTCCTCCAGTGCCTGATCCCATATAGAGATCGCCAATGGTGACTCCCATGGCTATAGATTGGTCAATCACAGGAGCGTAGCCGTTTTTTTCAATGGAAAGTCCTGCATAGAAGAGAGAGGGCATGCTATAGACGTGGTAGTTCATTCCTTCAGGGGGAAAGTTATCAAAGTCATGTGCGCCATTGCGGAGGTGGTTTGCGTACATATTTACTTTGGTGGAAACGCTTGAGGCAGAGAAGGTGGTGTATGGGTTGCCTTGCAGGACTTGGTAGAGCAAGTAGCCGGCAGTTGCGAGAGGGATGTCAAAGTTGTCAAGTGCAGCATTTCCTCCGGGAGTGACGGTGGTGTACACTGAGTCGACAGAAGGTGCAAGGTATTGGATCCATTGGATGATTTGCTGTTCTTCTGTAGGTGTAAAGACGCCTGCCTTGCCGCGGAGCCAGTCAAAAGTAAACATGTATGAAGATATTCTCCCGCCACTGGTTGCGCCGAAGGAAATGTTGGGGGGTGAAATGGGTGTTTGGCCTGCGTTTGGTCCCCATGCGTTGACTGCCCACATGAGGGCGCTTTTTGCGGTGGTGCATGAAGATGATGTGGGTGTGTTTGCTGGGTTTAATACACAATGGAGTGCTGCGTTCATGCCATTGGTGGTTTCAGGGTTTGCTCCGCTGTTGATAAATTGGGTGTTTGTTGAAACTGTTGAAGGAACTCGGTTGAAGAATTGGCTGCCAGCAAATTTTGTCCATAATGAAGGAATGTCCGTTGAGTTGAATAAGAGGCAGGGGCTTTGCGCGCATGCAGTGGTAATAGATGATGAAAATGCAAAAAATGAGATAAGAAGAGCTATGAAGAAAATAACTCGCACACCTCTTTCTCTAATAAGCATAAAAGGTAAAGGAAAAAGCTATTTTATATAGCTTATGGTTAGAAGAGGGCATAAATAAAGGGTGATACAACACTACTTTGGCTGAAGATGATTAATATTCCGACAAGGAGGAGGAGAATGATGATAGGTGCAAGCCACCATGCCTTCCGCACTTTGAGGAAGTCCCAGAGTTCGCCAAGAAAAGACTTGTTATGTGACATCAAAAGGGAAAAGGAAGTGAGGTTTATTAACGTTTCTCTTGGAGTTACATATATTTGGAGAGAGTAAATATTTTCAATTAATGTTTTCGTGCTTTATATGTTAGTCCTAATGCTACTACTTTTTCAATAACAGGTCCTGGTATTGCGATGGAGCCTTGTTTTGCAATATCAATATAAGCATCTTGTTGTGCAGGAGTTAAATGAGCATAATCATCAGGACTCTTCCACCCTTCTGGAAATACAGAGGGTACATATTCTAAGATTCTCCTTATTTGATTTCGAATGATAGGATAAAATTCACATTGTCTAAAATAATCCTCAATTTCGTGTAATATCTCTGGTTCCCCGCTGAGTCTCTCGCCGATGATTCTCATGTCTTTAAGCTCTTCAAACAGATTATCTATAGTTTGGCTCATATACATAATAGGAACAGGTATGTTTATATAGAATTCACTATTTATAACTCTCAATTAGAGTTAAAATGCTTAAAGAATTCCAAGAGTTAGGGCTTTCATATTATGAGAGTAAATTGTTAGATGCTGTATTAAAAGAGAAGTTAAGTGTTCGAGAATTATGTAAAAAAGCGAGAATACCACTAGGAAAGGTGTATTCAATTATTAAATCGTTAAGAGAAAAAGATCTTATTGAGGAGACCGAGTCTAGGCCGAAAGAGATCTATGTTCTAAGTGCATCAGTAATCCTGAATAAGTTAATTAAAAAGAAAGAAAGAAAAGATGAGTCTTTGCTTGCAGAACTCAGGTATTTGGCTTCACAAGTTGATTCGTTTAAAAAACAGCCTTCTAAATTTTTTGAAATAGGGACAAATATAGAGGATAACAAGAGGATTCAATTGAGAAGTTTTGTTGAGGCTGAAAAAGAAGTGTGTCAAATTCTTAATACACATCATAAACCACAATCAAACAGAGAAAGTAAAACAATATGGGAAAGAGAAATAGAAAGAGCAGTTATGAGGGGTGTAATATTTAGAGTTATTTATCCAAAAAGTGTTGTAGTACCTAAAATATTAAGGAAATTACCGAAAGAAAAATTTAAGATGAAAAGGTTAGATACAAGTTTTATTAGATGTGATATTATTGATAAGAAAAGAGTATTAATTAAATTAGTGCATGAGGATGCTGTTGCATTTGGAGGGATCATTTTCATAGAGAATGAAAAGCTTGCAAAAAACCTTCAGAGTATATTTGAAGAATTTTGGGAGCAAGCAGAAGAATTATAAAGAAATGCACAAAAATTTTTAAGGATAAGAATGATTTAGTCTGTTGCAATCTTTTCGCTGTCCCACATATCTTTTTGATTGTCTTCTCTTTTAATTAAGAAAGTGTCCATAACCAAGCAATCAATGCCTGTTCCCATCATGCACGTATATGCATCTTCAGGCGTGCAGACGATTGGTTCTCCTCTGATGTTAAATGAAGTGTTGATAAGGATGGGAACTCCAGATTGTTTTCCAAAATGTTTGATCAGGTCATAATAAAGGGGGTTCTGTTCTCTTCGAATGGTTTGCAGTCGTCCAGATCCATCGACATGGGTAACAGAAGGAATGAGTAAATGATATCTTTTCTTGATAGGATACACCATGAGCATGAAATCAGTTGCTTCGGGGAGAGGAGTGTCGCATTCAAAGTAGGTAGCTGCATCATCTGCGCACACAACAGGTGCAAATGGTCTGAATTTTTCGCGGTGTTTGACTTTGGTGTTCAGGAGTTCTTTCGCATGAGGATTGCAGGGGTTTGCTAAGATGCTTCTGCTGCCAAGCGCTCGAGGCCCAAATTCCATTCTGCCTTGGAACCATCCAACGACTTTGTTGTCAATAAGGAGTTTGCTAATAGAAGAAATTAATTCTTTTGTGTTTGCATAAGAAGTGTAAGTGATGTGATGTGTGTCAAGGAATTGTTTGATAGAATCTGGAGAGAATTGTGGTCCAAGGTATGCATGGGAGAGTGTCTGTGTGCGTGGATGTCCAAGGATAGTATGATAGACATATGCTGCCGCGCCTATGCTGCTTCCGCCATCAGAAGGATTTGGATTAATCCAGATGCGTGTGAAAGGAGTCTGTGTGAGTATTTTTCCGTTGCACACGCTATTCAGCGCAACGCCTCCTCCAAGGACAATATTCTCACACTTTGTTTCTTTATACACATGGTTGAGCATTTTAATCATCACTTCTTCAGTAATCAATTGGAGTGCTGCTGCAATGTCCTTGTGTCGTTGAGTAACGTCTGATTCTGGCGTTCTAATTGGTCCTTCGAGAAGCGTGCAGAGTTTTCGAGAGGGCATTCTATTTCCATAATGGTAGGTGAAGTAGCTCATATCTAGTCGATAGCTTCCATCGTCCTTGACGTCAATAACCTGTTTGAGTTTTGCATAGTAGGGATTCGTTTTCTTATTCATATCTCCATAGGGGCTTAATCCCATGACTTTGTATTCAGAATTGTTCACGGTAAATCCAAGGTATGCGGTAATGGTTGAATACAATAATCCAAGGGAATGGGGAAAGGTGATGTGTTTGTACAATTCAATTGTTGTTCCATCGCCATAGCCATAGGCTGTGGTTGTCCATTCTCCCACCCCATCCACAGTGAGAATCGCTGCCTTCTCAAAAGGGCTGATTAAGAAAGAGCCTGCAGCGTGCGCCACGTGGTGATGCAAGAAGAGAATGTCTCCTTTATATTTCAGTTTTTTCCGTATAAGCCTAGTGATGCGGAGTTTTTCTGTCAGCCAGTGAGGCATTGAATGTAAGAACGTTTTCAAGCTTCTGGGAAAGAGTTGGAGGTGTTGAAAAAGCAGCCGCTCAAATTTGAGGAAGGGTTTTTCATAGAATCCTATATAGCCCACATCTGTGATGGTGATGCCTGCTTGTTTCAAACAGTAATTGATGGCATGTATGGGAAAAGAAGAATCATGTTTCTTTCTCGTGAATCGTTCTTCTTCTGCTGATGCTAGCAATACGCCATCTTTGAGGATGGCTGCAGCCGCGTCATGGTAGTGGCATGAAATTCCAAGTATAAATTGATCCTTTTTATAGTTCATCTTTTATCAGTCTATATCTATTTTTCATAAAGTTAATAAGGGCATTTGATACTGATCTTAGTCAAAATTGTCTATAGTGATCTTCGATAGGTTTTTTGCCAAGCCGAAGATCTGTCCAATAACTGCTTTCTTTGGAGTGTTTGAGTGGAAAAAAATGTTTATTGAAAATTTTTGCAACGAGTGCAGATGCTCCAACGCCAATAAAGTAAACTACACTTAAGAGGACGCTGTTAACTAAAGTGCTGATGGTATGCCCAAATGCAGCAAATCCATGCTTGAATCCTGTAATAAAAGGATGCTTCATCGTTTAAGGAAATGGGTAAGGATGCCTCCAATGATCGCAATTAATAAAGTTATCGCCATAACATGAAAATACGTCCAATCAGGAGGGAGTTTGGAGAGAAAGGTAAGGATAAAATAGAGGATAGTAGTAAAGAGGAAGTACGCAACAACAAATCCTAATACGGTACTGAAAGTAAAAGGAAGGGTGGAGTGTTTCATAGAGAAGGTCAAAAAGGGGGAATATTTAAAAGGTTTGGGGAGGGTAAAAGCTCTGGAGAATACGCAATGACTGGAAAAGAGTGGGTCAAGAGGCTTAGTATTGTTCTGGGGAGTATAGTGATACTAGGAGTTCTTGCTGAGGTAGTCCTTCATTTCACAGTGATGCCATATTATGGAATTCCTCCGTACACGTTTGTCGCTGATGATGAGATTGATTACGTTCCTAATCCAGATTTTGAGGGTCGCGTCTTCAATCAAGAGCATCCGGAGAAGTGGATTGAAATAAAGATGAATAGTGATGGTTTCAGAGACAGAGAAATTCCTCTTGAGAAGCCAGAGGGTGTTTTTAGAGTTATCACAATAGGGGATTCGGAAACGTTTCCGGATACGATGAATCTGGAAGAGCAGTATGGCAAAGTAATGGAAAAAACAATGAATGAGCAAGGAAAGCAAGTTGAGGTAATAAATGGAGGTGTGTCTGGATATGGAACAAGGCAATCGTTTAACTTTTTGAAGAGGAAAGGGATGAAATACAATCCAGATATGGTCATATACATGTTTGTGCCGAATGATGTGCAGGAGAATGTGGAGCATCGGTATACAGTAGTTGGAGGATTGAGAGTAAACTATGAGTGGAAGGAAAAGCCGCGAAGTGCTGCAATCAGGAGTTTTGTGTATAAGAATAGTTACATCATGCGTGAGGGATATAGGATTATTGGTGCAGTGAAAAGATCAACGAGTGAAAAGAAAGAGAAGGTGATAAGTGAGGAGGAGTTTGCAGAGACAGAAAAGGTGGTGAAAGAATTAAATAGTTTCCTGAAAGAACGGAAGATAAAATTGCTCGTTATTATCACTCCGGGAAAAGAGGAAGTGAAAAGAGATGAGGCATTGAAGGATATGGTGAGAAAAGTGCTCGAAGAGGAGAGTATTGAATTTCTCGATCTTCGAGAGGAGTATGATACGCTTGAGGAAAAGAGAAGCTTGCGGTGGCAGCAAGATTCGCATCTGAATCAGAAGGGGCATCAAATTATTGCAGAAATGATTGCAAAAAAGATGCAGACTATTTTTTGAGGAATTTGTCTGCTTTGTTGAATGCTTTTTCAAGTTGGACATCAATGGTTGCTTTCTTTTTTGATCCGGGTTTTGAGGTGAGCTTGGTGTAGGTGTTTGGGTCGAAAGATGGCTCGTTGGTAATGACTTTCTTGTTTCGTGTGTGAGAAGAGAGTGGTTGTGTGCTGCTTTTGAATTTGTGGTAAAGATAGAGAGCAAAGATGAATATAATAATGAGGAGAATGATGATAAGAATAAGAGGGAATGATTTTTCTTCTGTGCAGTCTTCAGGGCAGTTGTCAAGTGTTTCTCCGTAAGCGCTGTTGCAAACATTATTTGGGCAAAGAGGATAGGGGTCTTGTTTGTCGCGGATGCCGTCTCCGTCAGTATCCGGGTTTCGGGTGCTTGTTCCGAGGCGAGCTTCTTGTGTGGCGTTGAGCTGGTCATTATCCTCATCTTCCGGGTTCGGTGCTGAGCAGGAAATGCAGGGTCCTCCACAGTCAATGCCCTTCTCGTTTTGGTTCTGAATAGCATCATTGCACGTGGCGCAAGGCGAGCAGGGTCCTCCGCAGTCTACTCCTATTTCATTTTGGTTCTTGATGCGATCACTGCAGCTTGGACAGGTTCTGCAAGAGCCTCCGCAGTCGATGCCAGTTTCATCAAAGTCTTGAACGCTATTGAAACAGTAGACGCTTGGTCCGATGGAAGGTGTTGTAGTAGCGTTAGGTGTGCATCCTTCATCTGTTTGTCCGTCACAGTCATCATCAAGGTTGTTGGTGCAGATGTCAGCTATTTCCGGATATAGTGCGCCCTCGCAAGCTTCCCATTGGTTGTTGACGCAGCGTTCAACGCCTTGTTGGCAGATGCCGCGAATAAGCGAGGGTCCGCAAACGCGTTCTTGTCCGGTAATGCATTCGCATCCTTCGTCTGTTTGTCCATTGCAGTTATTGTCTTTATCATCATGACAAACTTCTTCACTTGGTCCAATGCTTCCGAAGCACTGGCTCCATTGTCCGTTCTCACAAAGTTGGTAGCCGAGTCTGCATTCGCCAATGTTGTTGTAGCCGCAGGGTTGTTGTTGGTTGGGTGTGCAGATTGCTTGGGCGCTGATGGAGGATGCATAAAGAATGAGGAAAAAAAGAAGGAAGTGGATAATTCTCATTTTTTCATTGTTTTCATAGCAAAGTCAATCTGGTCTCGAGACCATCCTTTTTTGCTGAGGGTCGCGATGATGTCTGTTTTGCCGAATCCTTTTTTCATAGTCTCTTTGATGTAGGTGCGGAGTGATTCTTCATCTTTGCTGGAAATGAAGAGGCTTCGGTTGGTTGGTAAGGCTTTTCCAGGTTTGGTGAAGGTCAGGGAATTGCCGTGGAATCTTGAGGTGATGCTTTTGAAGTCGTATGTGCCGTGGTAAAAGTTGATGTAGTAGATAATGCCTGCAATGAGGAGGAGGCTGATGAGGAGTGGAATAAAGGAATACTTTTTTTTGCAGTCTTGAGGGCAGGTAATGGCATCTTCAAGAGAAATGGGTCCTTGGTCTGTTTCTAAGACGCTGCAAATGCCGTCGCCGCACCGGTAGGAGATAGGTGATGGGGGTTGTGTTTGGGATGGTTCAGGAATGGTTTGCGGAATAATTAAGGTAATCAGTTCTTGAAGTGTGGATACTTTATCGCCAGGGAGGTGGTAAACTATTGTTGCGTCATTCGTGTTGGAGAACGACCAGCTCACGATTGCTGGGTTTGATTGTTGGATAACTGTTGGCGATGAAGTGAAAGTGACAGCACTTACTCCGGGTGCTGCTGATGAGGGGATGATTTCAACAACGTTTCCGTTGCCGAGGGTGCTTTGAATGTCTTTCGTGATGACTGTTCCTTTGGTTTCTGTGCCGTCAAAGAGTTTTGCGTTGTAGTATTGTGCAGTTCCATCAATGGTAACTCGAGATTGTGCGAGGAAGATATTATCTTTATCTTTTTGGTTGCGTTGGTTAGGGAATACAACGTCGTCAGTAATATCAGTGAGGCTCGCAACAATTTCATCTTGAACTTCTTTGCTGATAGCGAAGGTGCGAGGGAGGTCATCAACTGCTGCGGTGACTTGAGCTGTAAGGTTTTGGATTTGTTCTTCTCTATTAGTAATAGTCCCGTTGCTTGAGTTGAGTGCAATGTATTGGGTTTTGTAGGTGTTGAGTGTGGTGATCGCTTCTTGGATGGGTGTTTTGTAGCCGGTGGCGTCGAGAAGGTCTGATGATGTGCTGAGCATTTCGTTGAAGATGCCTTTATAGGTTTCAATAGCTTCTCCAAGGTCAAAGCCAGTGATAACAGGAAGGAGTCTGCGCACAATAATGACTGTGGAGTTTGATGGTCCGGGAACTAAGCTTATGGTAAGTGTATAATTGTTGACATTTTGTGAGGGTTCGGGTGCAATAAGCGCGAGTTCGGAGAGGGGGATGGTGACGCTCGTTCCGTTGCCGTTACCAAGAGTAACTCCTTCAACTTCGTTGACGAGTCCTCCGCTGACTTGTGCCTCGTAGAAAGTGCTGTACGAGAAGGATCCTGATGGTCCAAGGGAGTAAGTAAGTGCAAGGTCGTCAATGTAAATGAATCCTGGTGTGGTGGTGCTGAAGCGGATAGGAACAGGGCACGGTGAGCTGTTGCAGTTGCCTGCGCCAGAAAGATACGCAGTAATGGATTGTTTGAAGCCAAATTCAGTAAATCCTTCAGAGAAAGGAACTTGCTCGATGAGCTGACCAGAATAGTTTGCTGCAGATACTTTGATGAAGAAGTCTCCAGCAATATTGGGGGTGCAGGTGCTGGAGCTGCTACTGGAAGAAAGTGCATTGCAGATGTATCCATTTCCCTGTGCTGCATCAAGTGCAACGCTGAAGTATTGGGTTGTGGTGCTTCCTCCAGGGACTGCGTTTTCGTTGTAGACGCAGACGAGTCTTTGCCCTTGGATGAATCGGGGGAGGTGGATGGTGCATCCTTGATAATTAAATCCTGTGCCATTGTCTGGAAGGTCACAGGTTTCTGCTCCGCCAACAGCGCTAATGGTGGTTGGTGTTTGGGTAATGGAAAAGATGACTGCGCTTAAGTTTCCTCCAGGAACGAGTTGTTGGTAATTGGCAAAGACTTGGTAGTCTCGTGCTACAGGGAGTGTGATGATTTCGCAGTAATATTCTTCTTTGTCAGTAATGAATGCAGACCCTCCGATGAGGTTTTCGTTCAGGTTTTGGGGGAGGACAAAGGGCCCATAGTCTATAACTTGTCCGTAGTAGGTCCATTCAATATTGTTGTCAAGGCCGACATCAATGCTAACAAAGTTAGGGTAGCTGCCGCTCAAGGGAAACCCATGAATGTCAAGGTCGATGGTGTCTACTTGGGCATTTTGGGGGAGTTGGAGGAGCACATATTGTGATCCGGGCTGGGTGAAATAGAGGTTTCTGGCAGTGCTGGGGTTGGTTGCGGTGAAGCTGATGTCTCCTTCTTCATAATCAATGTTGACAGCATCAAATATGTCGAGGAGGTTGCGTTGTGTTTCCACAGTATTCCCTATTTTTCCTTTGAGAAGGGTGTTTTGAGTGAAGGGTTGATTTAATATAAGGTCTATATCTGCAGTGATGACTTCTCCTTCATTATAGTCTGTGTCAGAAATGTCGATGCTGAGGGATGATCCTCGAACAAGGAATGTGGTGAGTAAAAGGGTGAGGAAAAGGATAAATAGTTGGAACAGGTGTCTGGAAATGCTCATGAAATCATCCTCTTTTGATGGTGGTAAAGGGAGAATGGTTGTATTTAAACGTTATGATTGGACAAGAGGGTTCTAATAAAGTTTTTAAAGGGAATGGAGTGCGTGGTCTGAATGGAAGAAACAAAAGAAAAGGGTTTGATTGATTTCTATATGCAGCATCATAAGAAGTGGATTGTTGTTCCTCTAATCGTGTTTGTGGCTGCAATATTCATTATTGCGAGTGAGTATAGAACAACAGGAGATATCATGCAGAAGGATATCTCTTTGAAAGGAGGTATTACAGCAACAGTGTATACAGAACAAAGTGTGGATACAGATGGCTTGCAAGCAGTGTTGCAAGAAAGGTTTGGTGAGGCGAATGTGCGGAGGCTTGCGGAATTCGGAACGAATAAGCAGATTGGTATTATCGTGGAGGTCACAAGTGTTGATGAGGCTGTGGTAAAGGAAGTAATACAGTCAGTGGTTGAGATGCAGTTGACTGATGAGAATTATTCAGTGGAGTTAGTAGGTTCGTCACTGGGGCAGGAGTTTTATAGGCAGATGATGAAGGCATTGGTGTTTGCGTTTGTGTTGATGGCTGTTGCCGTGTTTGTGCTTTTTAGGAAGATAGTGATATGCACAAATGTTGTGTTGGCGGCGTTGTTTGATATTGTGATTACAATTGCTGTTGTAGATCTGCTAGGAATAAAGATTTCCGCTGCAGGGATTGCTGCATTTTTGATGTTGATAGGGTACTCAATTGATACAGATATGTTGCTCGCAACAAGGGTGATGAAGAGGCGTGAAGGGATAATAAGTGAGAGGGTGAGTGGTGCAATTAAGACAGGATTAACCATGACTGCAACAACAGTTGCTGCGTTAATTGTTGGTCTTCTTATTGCAGAATCTCTCGTGCTGAAGCAGGTGTTCACAATTATTTTGATAGGGTTGCTTGTTGATGTTGTTGTTACGTATATGATGAATGGTCCGATGATTATTATGCACCAGGTAAAGAAGGAGACGGTGAAATAATGAAAAAGCTTCTGAAAGCAAGGGTGTGGGTGTTGATTATTGCGCTGGTCATAGCAATATTTGCAATTAGTCCAAACCCGTGGGCAGAGGGTGTGGAGATTAAGGCGGTGAGAGATGGTTCACAAGAGGCCTTAGTAGGAGTCAATGAAGGTGAGATGGTTGTTTCTGTAAATGATGTTGCAGTGAAGTCAGTTGCAGGGTATCTGGATGAAGTAGGTAAAATAAGGTTTGAGGAGAAGGAGATTACAGTGCAAACAGATAGGGGTGACATAACATTCGCAAGAAAGGGGGATATTGGGTTTATTGTGGAGAATTTGACAATTAAGGGTGTTGATAAAGAGTTGAGAAAGTTTGAATTGACAAGTGCAAAGCTAAATGCAATTAATGGGATGCCTATTGAGTCTGATGAAGTGTTTTATAATGTGACAAAGAGCATGTTTGAGAAGCAGCGGTTTTCGTTGCGAACGAACAGGAATGAATATACTTATTTGATCACGAAGAGTCCTGAGTTGACTGTGGTTGAGGCGAGGAAGAGTAATATTAACAAAGGTCTTGAACTACAGGGGGGGACTCGAGTGGTCTTGCGTCCGGTGTCTGATCAGGAAATCACAGAGAATGTGATTCAGGATTTGATTGCAGTGTTAAGTAATCGATTAAACGTGTATGGTTTGGCAGATATGAAGATTAATGGGGCGAAGGATCTTGAGGGGAACAAGTTTGTGGTTCTTGAGATGGCTGGCATTTCAAGGGAGGAAGTGAAGGAAGTGATTGCCGAGCAGGGAAAGTTTGAAGCGAAAATTGGGAATGAAACGGTGTTTGTTGGTGGGAAAGGAGATATTCCATTTGTGTGCAGGAATGATGGGACGTGCGCAGGTATTATCCCAGGGTCATGTAGGCAAATAGCAGAGAACCAGTTTTCGTGTACGTTCCAGTTTGCAATTAAGATTAATGAGGCTGCTGCAGAAAAGCATGCGATAGTGACGGATAAGCTAGCAGTAGTACCATCAGAAGATGGGTCTGGATACTTGTCTGAGCAGATTGATTTTTATTTGGATGGTGAATTGGTTGATAGTTTGAATATTGGCGCTGACTTGAAGGGGAAGGAAACGCAGGATATTGCAATTTCAGGTCCTGGGTTTGGGAGCACGGAGGAGAGTGCGTATGATGATGCGTTGAAGAATATGAACAAGTTGCAAACAATTCTTATTACAGGTTCATTGCCGTTAAAGTTGGAGGTGGAGAAGCTGGACACAATTAGTCCTGTGTTAGGGAGGCAGTTCGTGAAGAACACGATTCTTGCAACGATTCTTGCAATTATCGCGGTTGCGTTGGTGCTTGCGTTCAGGTATAGAAATCTAAAGATTGTGATTCCAACAACAATTGTGTCCATTTCTGAGGTTGTGTTAACCTTGGGTGTTGCTGCCTTGATTCAGTGGAATATGGATTTGGCTTCCATTGCAGGTATTATTGCTGCTGTAGGTACTGGTGTTGATGATCAGATTGTGATTATTGATGAGATTATGAAGCATCAGGAATTGTTGAGTTGGAAGGATAAGATTAAGAGGGCATTTTTCATTATTATGGCTGCATATGTCACGACAGTTGCTGCAATGCTGCCATTATGGAATGCAGGAGCTGGCTTGGTGCGAGGGTTTGCAGTAACAACTATTATTGGAATAACGATTGGTGTGTTTATTACGAGGCCTGCGTTTGGGGTGATTGCTGAGGTGTTGTTTCAAAAGTAAATGCTGATGAAAGAGGTCATGTATAAGGTTCCTGGGGGAAAGTTATTGCGGGTAAAAGTTCGAGTAAGAAACGAAAAGATTGCTGCAGTAATCATTTGTGGGGATTTCTTTGTGTATCCTGAAGAAGGTATTGGGGTAATAGAGGCTTCTCTCAGAGGTGTAATGAAGGGTGAAATAAATGAAAGGATAAGGAAGATTGTGGAAGAGAATAAAATTGAGTTTGTAGGAATGGCAATAGAGGATGTAGCAAATACTATTGAGAGGTGTTTTGAAGAGTGATGCGGTGGCGTCTCTTAATGGACGGGGAAAATTCTGCAACGTATAATATGGCAAAGGATCTTGCCTTGCTCGAGAAATGTCAAGTGCCAGTGCTTCGATTGTATTCGTGGAGTCCTTCTGCAGTGTCTATTGGAAGGTTCCAAAGTCTGAATGATGAAGTTGATGTGCAAAAATGTAAGGAAAAGAAAGTGAGTGTGGTGCGGCGAGTGACTGGAGGTGGTGCAGTGTTTCATGATGCAGAAGTGACGTACAGTGTGTGCATTCCAGTGCAGGAAAATCTAGTATCTACTGACATAACAAAATCATACAAAGAAATATGTGGTGCAGTTATGCGTGGATTAAAGATATTAGGAGTAAATCCGACATATGAGCCTATTAATGATATTTGTATTTCTGGAAAAAAGGTTTCTGGGTGTGCGCAGACGAGAAAAAATGGAATTCTGCTGCAGCATGGAACTATATTAATGAAGGTGGATCCAGAGAAGATGTTTCAAATGCTGAGAGTTCCTCAGGAAAAGATGCGTGATAAGATAGTGAAGAGTGTAAAAGAGAGAGTAACTGCATTATCAGATATGCTACAAAGAGAAGTAATGAAAGCTGAAGTGATAGACGCTCTCGTAAAGGGGTTTGGAGAATGGTTTGAGGTGTCATGGGAGAAGTCCGATCTCACTGATGAAGAAAGAGAGGTTCTAGAAAAAAGAAAAAGAGAAGTGTTTGAAAATGAGGAATGGACAAGATTGCGGTAGTGTTAAAGACCAAAGAGTTTTCTGTCAATGCCCAGGCTGCCACATCCATTAAAGAGGAGTGCTATTGTTGCGGCAAGGAGGGATAAGGGAAATTCCATGCCTTTAAGGCCGTCGCCAATGTGAACACTAATGATGGCAACAATCATCACAATTGCTAAGAGGATTGCTGCGTATCTTGTTAAAAATCCGATGATGAGTGCGATGCCTCCTGCAAGTTCGACAACTCCGACAATAACAGAAAGAATGAGGGGGATGGGAAATCCTAGGCCTTCGAGCATGCTTGAAAAGCCGTTGATGCCTGGTCCAGCAAAGAGACCAAAGATTTTGGTAAGTCCATGGTAGGTGAAGATAACGCCGATGATGACGCGTAAGATGAGTATTCCCCAGTCGCGATATTTGTCGAGTTTTGCTAAGAACATAGGAGCTGGAAATAAGAGGGAGTATTTAAAGATTACCAAAGTGGATAATATTATTTGACAGAAGGAGAGACGACAAATCCTGAGCAGAAGGTGGAGAGTTCGGGAAGAGTGGGAATGGTATGAAGAAGGTTTTCGTATGCATTCACCCAAGCATAGCGGAACCAGGTGTCAAATGCTTTTTGAGGGGTATATCGTGAAAGAATAGTTGGAGGAACACCTATCATGGTGAGCGCATTTTTTTGTTCTGGAGGAGAAGCAGATTTCCACCAGAGATTATAATAGATCCAGCGGATAGTGGTCACGTCATAGCGAATGCGAGGATTGAGAACGCCTTCATTGCAGATGTGGGATACTAAGTTTCTATCAATGATGCTAAAAGAGGGGAATGTTTTGGGTTGTTTTTGTCCGCGGATGATAGGATCATCTGCAATGCCAAATGCCTCGCGCCTCTGGAATCCGGTAACCATGCCTGTGGAGTGGGGGGTGATGAAAGAGGAAAGGTATGCAAGAAGAATGATGATGCTAAGGGAGATGACAAATGGCCTCTTTTCCATGAAGGAATAAAGAGGTGGAAACCTTATAAGGATTGTGTTTGTAACGCAGGGAGCAGGATTTGAACCTGCACATCCCAAGGGATACCGGTTGTCTCATGTGATGATTAAACTTTTCCATAGAAAGTTTATTCGAGACCGGCGCAATACCAGGTTATGCGATCCCTGCATATTGTAGTGAAAAGAGAAGGTATTTAAAAGATTTATTGGTGGGGTATAAAGGGGTGGAGTATGAATTTATCAGTACATTTTGTGGTGTCCGCAGTTCTCACTGTCATGGGGTGGCCGTTTCTTGGGTGGTACAGCTTGTGGATTATGGTAGGGGGTTTTTGTATTGATGTAGATCATTACTTTTATTATGTATACCAGTTTAAGAAGATGAGTCTAAAGCAGGCGTATGAGCATTATTTTCACAAGCAGTGGAAAGGATCAAATGAGTTTCATTTGCACGTCTTTCACACAATCGAGTTTTGGATCTTCATGGTGTTATTAGGAGTAATAACGAGGCAGTATCTATTCTTGTGGTACATGTTTATGATAACAT
Source organism: Candidatus Woesearchaeota archaeon (assembly GCA_964367375.1). Taxonomy (GTDB): domain Archaea; phylum Nanobdellota; class Nanobdellia; order SCGC-AAA011-G17; family UBA489; genus CAYIXG01. The sequence continues at coordinate 30,123 of CAYIXG010000002.1, forward strand.
TCATCGGAATGGGAATACATATAATGCTTGATTTTATAAATTTGTTCAGGTTCAAGTTGTTCGGGATTCGTGCAGTGTCTATAGTGGAATGGGTGCAGAGAAAAGAAAAATAATTTAAAGGAGTTGGAGTCCTGAAAAAGGATGAGTGTTGCTCCTGAAGAATCACATCTTGAATTAATGAGAAGATTGGAATTAGACAGGTGGGATGTTCCTAGAGAGTTAGATAGGGTTGTGGTGCAGAGCCTTGATGAGTTAAGACAAAGGCTTCCTGAGGATGAGAAATGGGGAAGAATAGTAGGAGAAGGAAATAGGGAAAATGGAAAAGGAAGATTGAAGGGATTTGAAAGGTATTTGAGAGGTTCAAAAGTGGTGAGTAGTGCTTCTTTTGTGGGGTATAAATGTGGAGAGTGCCAGCACATAGTGATTGGTCCTCCACAGATAGAAGCAGAGGATACAATCGCGCTATTGGCAGGAAGAAGAGCATTGGTATATTCCTGTGGAAATTGTTATAGCACAATGCATGAGCAGGTTCTTGAGTCAAGTTAAAAAAACAAGTGTTTTATAAGGATCTTTCTATGCAGGGGTTAATATGCCCATTGATATGCGAAAGAAGCGTGAGGACTGGCTTCGAGATGTTGTGCAGGAAATTGATTATAGAGGATATCTTTTATTCAATCTTTTCAAGTTCAAGAAGTGCCCAGGAAAGATCAAGAGAGTAGTAGTAGTGGAAACATACGCGTTAGGCGACCTCATAGTAATAACGCCTCTGTTGAGGGTAATAAAGAACAATATTCCTGATGCAGTGATAGATGTAGTTGTAAAGCCACAATGGAAGGGCATTTTAGAGGGTTTAGAAACAGTTAATGAAATAATTCCATACACATCATTTAGCGCAACAAAAAACGTTCTGAAAGCGCGAAAATATGATTTAGGAATAATTCTTCATGAAGGATCAATAAAGATGTCTTTGTTGTTATTGGGAGCAGGTGTAAAGTACAGGATTGGTTGTCCGAAAACAGGGATGCGGTATGGAAAGGGTTTCTTTTTGCATAAGAAGGTGAAACCAAACAAGAAGTTGCAGCATAAGGTGCAGGACATTCTTGATATGGCGCGGCTCATTGATATGTATGTGCCTGAAAATATGCGGCCAGAATTGCCTGAAGTGAGGAGTGAAAAAATAAGGAGACAAATCAAGGAGTTGAAACGTCCAATCATTGGGATTCATGTAACTTCGCAGCATATCACGCAAAGGTGGATTCCTGCGTACTGGATTGAGGTGTGTAATGAGTTGATCAGGAAAAAAAAGGCAACACTCGTGTTTACAGGGGCTCCAGGAGAGGAAGGGCAAGTCAATCAAATAATTGAAAAGATAGAGAAGAAAAGTGCAGTGGTGAACATGTGTGGAAAGACGAGTGTAGAAGAAGTGATTGATCTAGTAAGAGCATACGATCTCTTGATAACAATTGACACATCCATTATACACATTGCGTCTGCAACTAATACGCCAACGATTGCATTGTTTGGCCCTACTATTCCAGCAATCTGGGGTCCGCTTGCTGCAGGAAGTAAGGTGATCTGGAAAGAAGACTCAAAATGTGTTGGATGTCGGAATACAAGAAGATGCGTGTTTGATCATGATATGGAGTGTATGCGCTCCATTACACCAAAAGAGGTGGGAGAGGAAGCAATAAAAAGCCTAGAACAAAAAGAGAGTGAACGGTGAGTGCAATGAAAGTGATAATTTCAATTCCGGCATTTAATGAATCAAAGTCAATTGGGAATGTGATTGAAGATATCAAGAGAGTGATGAAGACGACAAAGTATGAGTGTGCAGTGCAGGTGGTTGATGATGGAAGTACAGATGATACTGCTGATGTGGCAAGGAAAGCAGGTGCTGTTGTTGTTGTGCATCCGTATAATGCAGGTCTTGCAGAGACGTTCAGGACAGAAATAAGGCAGTTCTTAGAGACGAAGGCTGATGTGTTTGTGCACATTGATGCGGATGGCCAGTATGATGCTGCAGATATTCCTCGATTGGTTGCTGAAGTAGAGAAAGGGTATGATTTGGTGTTAGGAAATAGGTTTGCTGGGGGTATTGAATCAATGCCCTTGATGAAAAAACTAGGAAATAAGCTATTTTCTCGGGCGATTTCAAAGATTGTGCGATATAATGTAGAGGACTGTCAAACAGGTTTTCGAGCGTTTAACAGGAGAGTTGCAAGGGATATTGATATCATTTCTGATCACACATACACGCAAGAGCAGATTATTAAGGCTGTGAGGAAAAAGATGAAGATAGGTGAGGTTCCAACAGTATTTCGAAGAAGGAAAGATGGAGAGTCTCGGTTGTTGAGAAATCCCTTTGAATATGCAATAAGGGCGTGGATTAATTTGTTTCGAATTTATCGTGATTATAATCCGTTGAAGTTTTTTGGGAGGATTGGTGCTTTTTTCATTACGCTTGGGTTAATGATCGGAATCTGGGTGTTGTACTTGTTTTTCAAGACAGGGAAAGTGGGGCATTTGCCTGCAACGATATTAACAGGATTATTGATTATTGCAGGAGTACAAATTATTATTTTTGGCTTCCTTGCAGATATGAACAAGAAGTGAAATAAGTTAATTGAGAAGAAGGTTTCTTTTATTTTAGGAAAATAATGGTATTAATAATGAGATGTGAATAAAAGCAGGAAAAATGGAAGAAACCTTATAAAGGTACTTGTACAGGCTACAATAAAATGGACAAGAATGTTGTTCTGGTGACGCTTGATGCATTGAGGAAGGATCGAATAGGGATATACAATCCAGAGAAGGAATTAACTCCTTATATTGATAGGCTTGCAGAAAAAAGTGTTATATTTGAGAATTGTTTTACTGTTTCGAATACATCTGCACCAAGTCACACGTCAATATTATCTGGTTGTTATCCAATGTCACATGGTTTGAGGAGAAATGGATGGAAAGTGAACGAAAGTACAGTATTTCTTTCAGAAGTATTAAAAAAGCAAGGATTGAGAACAGTAGGTGCAGTAAGCCAAGAAATGTTGACTTCGACATACAATTTCAATAAAGGGTTTGATGTTTTTTTTGATAATTCAAAGATGGATAAGGTAATGAAAAAATTGTCAAAAATAGGGACAAGAAAGGTGAATATGAGAAAAATTGTGCAGTTTTTCTTTGTGGATACTCATTCAAGAGCTGGTAAGAATACAATCGCCGAAGTAGTGAATTGGGTAGAATCAAATTATAAGGAAAGATTTTTTCTGTTTATGCACTTATTTGATGTTCATAGAGATACGTTTGCTGAAGAAAATAGGGGGATTGAGCTTGATGAGGTAAAAAGGTATGATGAAAATGTGAGTATTGTGGATAAATTATTTGGAAGATTACTTAATTCTTTGGAGAAGCTGGAATTAATGAAAAATACAATGATTATTGTTATGGCCGATCATGGTGAATGTCTTGGTGAGTTTAGAAAGAAGTCACACGGGTATACTTTACTGGATGTGGAGTTCAAAGTACCATTGATTATATATCATCCTTCTCTGAAACCACAGAGAGTAAGAAAAATGTGTAGGACTATTGATGTTTTCCCGACAACTCTTGAGCTTGCAGGAATAAAGGAAAAGAGAAATATAGATGGAATAAGTCTTCTATCAATGATAAGAGGGGAAGAAGATGTTACTGAAGTGTTTATGGAAGGAGGTTTAAATTATCTTGACATAAGAGGTATACGAACAAAAGAGTGGAAATATATTATTAAGAATGGAAAAGAAGAATTTTTATATGATATGAACTGCGATCCTGATGAAAAGGCGAACGTAAAAGATAAAGAAAAAGATGTTACGATTAAATTGAGAGAAAAAGTGAAAAAACATTTTGAATGTAATGAGAATAGAGAACAAGAAACTGATGAACACACAAAGAAAATGTTAAAGAAATTAGGGTATTTGGAGTAAGATGAAATGGTTTGGGAAGCGGTGGATAGGATATGCTGTAGGTGTGTTGATATTAATTATCTTAGTGAGTAAAGTTGATTTGAGTTTGTTGAAAGAGGTAATGAAAGGAGTGAAAGCATGGTTTCTTGTTCCGTTAGTGGTGTTAAGGGTTGGAGGTATTTTACTGAAGGCAGTGAATGTTCAGGTGTTACTGAAGGCAGTGAAGCAAGTAAAAATATATGATGTGTTTAAGTATGAGTTGGTGAATTTTGTGGGCTCTGCATTTATTCCTTTTTCCGCATCAGTTGCTTCAGTGATTTATTTTTTAAAGAAAAGGGATAATATTAATGCAAGAGAGTCAGTTGCGACGTTGTTTGTTGATAAGACGATTAGTTTTATCCTTGCAGTGATGGTGGTTGTTGTAGGAGTGTTGAAGTATAAAGGTATTGAAAGTCAGTGGATCATGATTACCTTATTTGGAGCATGTGTAATAGGTATATTCATCGTTTTTTACACCAAGTGGATGGAGAAGGTGATGTTATGGATGATTCCGAAGAAGCACGCCTCTTTTTTCCCTGATGTGGCTGCACATTATCGCTTATTGTGGAATAAGCACAAAAACCTGATTATGATAAATGGAGCAATAACAGCAGTAAGTTTGGTGGCGAATGGGCTGATTGTGGTTGCTGCGTTTAAAATGCTCAGTTTTGATATTGGATTTATTGATGCATTCTTGCTGACAAATATGGTGCAGCTTGCAACATTCTTGCATATTACTCCAGGCGGTATTGGAGTAAAACAAGCAGTGGGAACATATTTATATGGGTTAATTGGGATACCTTTGACAGTAAGCGTTGCAATGTATGTAATATTGGAAGTAATACGATATGCATTAGCATGTATTTTTTCAGTAACAACAAAAATACCAATGGAAAGAGATAATAAACATGAATGGCAAGAACCAATCTGAAGAAAGAATAAAAAATGTGATTCTCGTTGCGTTAGATGGAGTTAGGTTAGATATCATGAGAAGTTTTCCTGCATTTAAAAAAATAAGCGAGAGCGGAATGATGTTTTCAAATGTAATTACATATGCTCCTCATTCGATTGCAAGTTTTCACGCGATTTTCACAGGTATCTATGGATGCCATAATGGAGTGAACAGTTATTTCGGAACGCAGGATTTTAAGGAAGAAAAGTGTAAGACAATAACTCAGTATATGAAAGAGAATGGATTTTATTGTTTTGGTGATTCGCTAAATGATCTTATTGTTCCAAAGCAAGGGTTTGATGAGTTGAAAGAGCAAGAGGCATTCAAAGAGTTTGCTGATAATCACCTAAAAATAATAGAAAAAATAAAAGAAAAAAATAAACAAGGAGAGAAGTGTTTTGTGCATTTGCATTGTAGTTATGCGCATAATGATGTTGTAGAGCAGTTTATTAAGAAGTTTAAGAAGAATGAGGATGCTTTTTATGAAAATAAGAAACAAAACAAAGAAGTGTACAAATCATCTTTGGAGAAAGTTGATAGGTATATAGAAATGATAACTAAAATATTCGAAAAAGAAGGATTATTTAATGATAGTATTTTTATATTTTTTTCTGATCATGGAACATCAATAGGTGAAAAAAGAGGAGAGCGAGCGTATGGAACTTTCTGTTATGATTATGGATTGAAGACATTTTGTGTATTTATAGGAAAAGGAATATTTCCAATAATGGAAGTGTCTAACATGGTAAGGAGTGTGGATATTATCCCAACAATTCTTGATGTTCTTGGAATTGTTCAAGATAAAAAATTGATGAAGATGGATGGAAAATCACTAGTAGCATACAAAGAGAAAATGAGAGAAGAAAGAGTGGCATTTGCAGAGACTGGAGGTATTGAAGGACCGTGGCCTTCTCCAAAGGAGCCAAATGTACATGCAATCAGAACTGAAGAATGGAAACTAATTTTTAATAGAACACCAGGAACGTTCGAGTTATATAACATAAAAGATGATCCAAATGAAGAAAGGAATCTTGTAGAGGAAAAAAAGGAGAAGTATACAGAATTAAGAAGGATCTTAGAAAAGTATATATCATTCTAAGAGAATATAAAGAAAAGAGTAAAGCTTATAAAGGTCTATTATTGCTAATAATTAACTGTAATGAGAAGGGGAAATAATGGAAGAACAAACATTTACCACAATATCCATTCCAAAGGTATTGGCTGAAAAAATTAAAAAGAAAATTGAAGGAACAAGCTTTCATTCAGTCAGTAACTACACAACCTATGTGTTGCGACAGATTGTTGCAGTGAGTGAAAGTAAGAATAAGGAAACAGAAGGAAAAGTAAAGAAACAATTGAAAATTATGGGGTATATTTGAAAAATGGTACAAACATTTACAAAAGAGAGAACGAAAATTTGTGAAGATTTAATGAGGCCAGAAATTAGGCCTCTACTAGATCTCCAATTAGATAAGAAAATTGAAAAATCAAGAGATGTTATAAAAGAAGCTCTCACCAAATATAAAAAAATAGGGTTAGGTTTTAGTGGAGGAACAGATAGTTTAGTGCTATTGCATCTAGTCAAAGCTTTAAAGCATAATATACCTTGTGTTTTTGTAGATACGCAACATGAATTTCCAGAAACATATGGTTTTGTAAACAAAATTGTATTGGAATGGGATATAAAAGATTTTCAGAAAGTAAGAGCAGATGAAGTGCGCACAGAGGAGTTTAAGCAAAAATTTGGGTGGAAGACTCCTGAATTCACGGTTGCATATGATGGGTATCACAAAATAGCTCCGATGATGAAAGCAATTAGTGACAGAGGTTTCGAAGCTTTTTTTGTTGGTCTAAGAGGAGTAGAACATGAAGAGAGAGCAAGAGAAATATTTTTTTCACCAAGACAAAATCCAGATCATATAAGAGTGCATCCATTATTGTTTTGGAGACAATCTGATGTTTTAGAGTATGTTAAAAAATACAAACTTGAATGTAATCCTATGTATGCAAAAGGTTACACCTCCTTAGGATGTACAATCTTTTCAGAGATAAACACTGATCCCAATGCACACGAGAGGGCAGGGAGGGGTGTCGTGCGGGAAGAAGTAATGGCTAAATTACGAGCATTAGGATACACCTAAAATTTTCTGTGAAATCTTCTATTAAATGATATCTATGAAAAGAATGAAGAATACAAGTGTTCAGCAACAAGTTTATGCGCTTTCGCATTCCAGTGGCCATCAATCTCAAAGTAATAAGAGAGAGGATCAGGAGTGTTTTCAAAGAGTGTTAAAGCATCCAATGTGGGAATGGAGTTGTTCTGAAGGAATGCGTGAACGAAAGTATACGTTTCTTTTGGTGTTTTATGTTCAAGAATGTTTTTTTCTGGAATAAGGACAACGATAAAGTTTGCATGGTGAGTTTCAGCAATATGTTTGATATTTAATAATGTTTGTTGAGTGATATTCCACCCAAAGGTTAAGAGTGCATTATCATTGGCAGGATCAAAGTTCTTATTGAGAGATCGACGAAAATTACGAATAAAATCAATTTGAACAAGTGTTCGTTTCAGCCACACCCAGGTGTAGACATGAGTATTCAGGAAAACGCGAATGCGTTGAATAAGAGTATTTTTCGGAGGATCTCCCTGGACAAGATATCCATCAACAAGAGAGTAATGGGTTGTTGCAAAAATCGCATCGTTGCGGATGTCATTGTCAATAAGAAGTCCTAAGATGATTGTTTCTGGTTGGAAGCGTGAAATCATTCGTTGGAGGTATAATTGTTCTTGGACAGTGCCATATCCGGGAACGCCAAGGTTAATGACTTCTGTAGCAATATTATCCTGAGCGATGAATGTCTCGAGGTGGTGTGCATATGTTTCGTTGCTTTCAACGCCAACACCCATAGTAAATGAATCGCCAATGGCAAGAATAGTATAATATTTTTCTTGAATTTCATCACGAATGCCGTCTTCGTTTGTTGTAAGACGAACATTAAATTCTTGTGTTTGAAGTGGATAGTCCAGATTGTCGGCAAGGCGGTAGCCAAGTTCGTCATCAAGAATCCAGCTATCTTTTGCGTACATATAAGGGGGTGCAAGTGAGAAAATTCTGATAGTAATTTCAAAGAGAATGAAGATAATGAGAAGAGTACTGATCAGTAAAAAGAAGTTTTTGACTATGTTCATAGTGTTCAGAATCAATGATTAAAGAGGATTTATAAAGGTTGAGGGGAAATGGACGAAGATTAATAAAGGAAGGGGTAGGGGGAGGAAATGATGGGTAAAGCAATAATAAAAATATGGATTTTATATGCAGTTCTGATACTTGTAAAAGTGATGATAGTATCATTTGTTACTTCTCCTTCAATTTTTAGTGATGAATATTTTTATGCAAAAATGGCGCAAAGTTTTTTTGAAGAAGGTTCATTGAGTGTGCATGGAAATCCAACAAATGCATATCCTCCGCTCTACTCAACAATACTTTCGATCGCATATAGTGGAGGTGATATGACAACAATATATATGATCATGAAAGTGATAAACGTTTTATTAAGTTCATTAATAATTTTTCCAGTGTTCTTTCTTGCAAAAGAAGTATTGAATGAGAAGTTAGCGTTGTGGAGTGCAGTTCTTGTTGGTTTCATGCCAATGAGTTTCGCATTTTCATCATTTATAATGTCTGAAAATATTTTTTACACAATTGTCATGTGTGCAATTCTTTGTATGTATAAAGCGCTAACAGAAAGGAAACTGCAATGGCAAGTATTATGTGGAGTATGTATTGGATTGGCAATACTAACAAGAGTAATAGGAGTTGTGCTTATTCCTGTGTATATCATTGCAAGTGTGTGGGTATACAAAAAACAAGGCTGGATGAAAAAGTTTTTCCAAGATGGAATAAAAGGAGCATGTGGGTGTCTTGTGATAATAGCTCCTTGGATCATCAGAAATGCAATAGTGTTTGGTTTAAGTTTGCCAGGAATACTAGGTTCATATACACGGGAATTAACAACAGTCGGAAGAACGGAAAATAGTTGGATTATCTCATTTTTAATGTGGGTAATAATTTATATAAGTATGATGGTAATGTCTGGGGGGATAGTCTTTCCTGGAATGCTTGGTATAAAATGGAAAAGTATAAAGGAAAAAAATAAGGTATTTTTCATAATAGTCATTGTTGCAATAGGAATATTTATAGTAACCGCTGCGCATCATGCGGCAACAGCGCGAATACATGGAATAGCGAACTGGTTACCTGGAAGACCAATTGGAAGATATATTGATACAGTATTGCCATTAGTGATCATTGGAGGAATAGTTGGCTTATCTTCCTATAAAAAAGAAGAGAGGAGAGGAAGAATAAAAGTGGGAATAATAGGGATGTGTGCAGCAATAATTGTTGGATTAATAACTTCATTTAAGGTATTTCTGGCAAACAATCTCTCTCTAACATGGATAGGAGGGTTGCAGTATGGCATAAAAGGAATGATAGGATTATGGGGAAGTATCTTGGTGAGCATAACGATTCTATTAGTGTTTGTTTGGTGTGCTCTATGGTATATAAAAAAACCATTGGATGAATCAAAATGGATACTTTCATTGTTAGTAATCTTTTTTCTAGGAACGAGTCTTCTTGCTTCTCTAGTAATCATTAAAAATGCGGATCGTTGGGAGGAAAGTGAACAGGGGAGTCTTGGGATGTGGATAGGAATACATACATCACAAGAAAAAATATTAGTTATTGATAAAAAGGATTGTAAGAGTGCTGATCTTCTTGAGGAAGGTGTATTGTGTAATACAAAAGGGGACACAACACTAATAGGATTCTGGGTGAGAAAAAAGATACGAGTTGTTGATGGATCTAAAACAAAAGAAGGAGAACTGCTTGTTTCAACACAAGAATATCCTTGGAAAAAGCTCAAAGAAACAGAGCATTTCAGAGTGTATGAAAGAGAATAGACAATCTTTTTCCGTTAAACTATAATAAACGAGAAAACTTACTTGATTAAATTCTCATAAATTTTTATATGTTTTTCTGCTGTATTTTCCCAAGAAAGACCCTTCTCTTTAATAATATTGTCGGTATTTTTTCTTAATTTTGCTGCCAGTTTTTTATTCTTGGTAAATAAAAACATAGCATCAGCAACAGCTTTAGGATCATTCATTGGTACAATTAATCCATTTTTGTTGTGAGTAATTAAATATTCAGTTCCAGGAGCATTTGCAACCAAAACAGGAGTTCCAGATGCAAGGGCCTCTATCCATATGTTTGCAATTCCAGCTGCTTTTCCAGGAAAAACGAAAAGATCTGAAGCATTTAGATAAAGAGCAATTTCTTTTTGAGATTTTTCCCCTACAAATTCAACGTAATCTAATATTCCTTTTTCTTTGCATTCTTTTTTGAATTTATCTATTTCCCCAGCACCAATAAAAATAAATTTAAAATTTTGATATTTTTTGCTAAAGATGGGAAGTGCTTCTATAATGTCATCTACTCCTTTAAGTTCCATCAATCTTCCAGTATAAACAAATATTGTCTTGTTTCTTGAAAGTCCTAGTTTATTTCTTGCTAGATTTTTGTTTCTCGGATGAAAAATTTCTGTATCTATTCCATTTACTATTACGTCTACTTTTTTATTCAGGCCAAGACTTTCTGCTCTTTGAGTATATTCAAGACTATTACTAAGAGCAACAGTTACAAAATTCAAGACAAGTTTCATCAAAAATCTTGTTGGAAAATATTTTACTGCTACATTTATGTCACTTCCTCTTAAGGTGATCAAGGAAGGTTTTTTTAGAAGTCTGCCTAAAAAAATCGCCAAGATTCCAGAAAATGCCCAATGTGCATGGATCACATCCGATTTTTTTGCTTCTTTGTATGATTTGATAAAATAGATGAGGAAAAATAAAGGAAGCTGTAAAATACCTAAAGGGTTCTTCAATCCAGTAACAACATTCTTTTTAGTAATGAATTGTAAAGCAGGGGTGAAAAAATATGTAAACCTTTTTACCTTAACTCCATCAAGGTTTTCAGGACCATCAACAACTAAAGGAGTAACGACAGTAACTTTATGATGTTTTTTTACTATTCTTTGATATATTCTATGAACAAATATACCTCTACTAAGATTAGTGGAAGGGTAAGATGTAGATAATACAAGTATTCTCATAGAGAATCAGTTATAATTAAGATATATAACCCTTTCTGATATCATCTTCGCTTTTTATTGTTTCCTTGAGGCCATCATCAAAAGAAGTTTCAAATTTCATACCAAGGGCTTGAAGTTTTTGAGAAGAAACATCGAACACTTTTATATCTCCAGGAGCCCAGTCATCATATGTTTCTTTTATGTTTTCTCTGTTCATATGTTTTCTTAACAAATCTGCCAGTTGTTGGATTGTAATTTTTGCTCCAGAAGCACAATTGTAAACTTCTCCGTTTGTTTTTTTATGATTCGAAACGAGAATATTTGCTTTTACAACATCTTTGACATAAGTAAAAGATCTTTGTTGAGTGCCATCACCATGAATTATTGGAGGCTGATCATTTAGTAACCGCTTAACAAAGATAGATACAACTCCACCATAATCAGAGCTATCCTGTCTGGGTCCATAAACATGAAAATATCTGAGTATTGTCGTATTCATGCCATATAAATGATGAAAAACATCAATATAACGCTCTCCAGCAAGTTTACTTACTCCATAATATGAAACTGGTTTAAGAGGATGATTTTCATCTTGTGGAGAATATTGTGGTTCGCCATAAACACTGCCTGTAGAAGCATGAACAAATTTTTTCACGTCAGAGGCTCTGCTCAATTCAAGAAGATTAAATGTTCCTCCGCCATTTATTTTTAGATCTAATCTTGGATCTTTCATACAAACTGTTTTCTTTGAAGCAGCATTATGAAAAACAACATCTACATCTTTGAAACATGGTTTTAATTTATTATAGTCAGTTATATCTACTCTTTTCATAATAAAATTCTTATTCTTGAGAAAAGGATTTATATTTTCAACTTTGCCTGCTAAAAAATTATCAACACAAACAACTTTCACACCAAATGTTAAGAGTTCCTCTACAATGTGACTTCCAATAAAACCAGCTCCGCCAGTAACTAATGCGCGTTTATAAGGAAATTCCATATTTTTTGTGGCACTCCTTTTTTCTTAAATGACCTTTGAGTCGCTTGAACTAATTTTTATCAGTCTGAACGTTGCTCCAAAATTTTGTTTTTTTACCATTTTTGTAGTCTCCAGAGGCAGTTCTTTTCCATACGTCGGACAACTCTTTGTTTAAAAATCTATCCATAAATATTTATTACGAAGTTTGTATCTATTATAAGAACGTTCAGGGAAAAAGCTCAAAGAAACAGAGCATTTCAGAGTGTACAAAAATTAGCGTTTTCTCAAAAGGTTTAAAAGAGGAAAGGGCTGATGTTCTCAAATGACAAACTTAGGTATTGTGGCGAAGAATGCGGGAATCTTTTTTCTAGGATCCATTCTTGTGAAAGTGTTAAACTATCTCTTTCGATTAATTGGATCAAGAGGATTGGGTACTGAGGGGTACGGAGCATTTGTCTTATCGCTTGCAGTTTTTAACATATTCTCCACTGTTGCAATGTTTGGTATTCCTCTGGGAATCACAAGATATGTATCATATTATGTGAGCAAAAACAAGAGTCAAAGTGCGGCAAGTGTGATCAAGATTGGAACCATGATTTCTGTTGGTTTAAGTGTAGTATTAAGCATAATTATGGTCCTTAGTGCAGGAAGGATTGCAGCTATGCTCAATCATCAAGAATTGGTAAATTTGATTAAGGTGTTAGCGATTGGTTTGCCGTTCTTTTCGTTATTAACCTGTTTGGAAAAAGGTTTTGATGGGTTGAAGAAGATGAAGTATGGAGTAACTGCGACAACAGTGTTGCATAGTATAAAGATTGGTGCGCTTGCAGTATTGCTTGGACTTGGGTTTAAAGAGGAGGGTGCTGCAATAAGTTATGTGCTTGGAACAATTGTAAGTTCCATATTGGCATTGTACTTGATAGAAAAAAAGGTCTTTCCTTTTATCAAAGTAGGGATTGCAAGTTTTCAAGATACAAAAGTGTTATTATCATATTCATGGCCTTTAATTATTAGTGAAGTCGTAACGCCAGTTATCAGTTGGACAGATAGTATCATGCTTGGTTATTTTTTCTCAACTGCAGATGTTGGATTATATAATATTAGCATGACGACTGCTACTTTATTGATCATTATTTTTACTTCGTTTAATGTCATCACATTCCCTACCATGTCACAGCATGTTGCTCAGAATGATAGAAAGGCAATGAAAGAAGAGTTTCAAGTGATTGCATCGTGGATATTAATCTTAACGTTGCCTGTCATTGTAATGTGTTTATTATTTCCAAAGGAGATTTTAACATTATTGTATGGTACAGAGTTTGGTGGGGGAAGTCTTGTGTTTGTATTGTTAACAATTGCGTATGTGGTGACAGTCTTTGGTGGTCCTCTTGGTTCAATAGAATTGGCTTTAGGAAAGACAGTTGTGTCAATGATGAATGTGACTGCAACAGCAGTCTTGAATCTGGTGTTAAACATCATCTTGATTCCAAAATTCAATATTGTTGGTGCTGCGGTGGCAAGCATGATAAGTTTGATATTTATCGTACTTTTAAGAGGGGCAGAGGTTTTTTATTGGACGCGAATAACTGCGCTAAGCAAGAGAATGATAAAGCCAGTGTGTGCTGCAGTGATAAGCTCTGGAATCATTTGGGGCGGAGTAATTTTATTCATTGAAAATATGAGAGCGTTGTATATTATTCCTATCAGTCTTATGTGTGCACTGATATACATTATTCTGATGATTAAGGTATTTAAGTTGGATAAGGAAGAAATAAATATAATGAGTAGGATGCTAGAAAAGATAGGATTATCAAGGCTTTGGTTAAAGAAAAAAGAAGAATAAGAATGGAAAATATATTTTATGTGAAGGAAAAAAGGTTGATATTTAAAAAGAAGTTACAATTTTTTCTTGAGTACGACGCAAACGTTGTTGTAAATGCCAGTGAAGCTAAGTGCGGTTACGAGGCTTAAAAGAATTTTCAATGGGTTAACCCAAGGAGTGAAGTACATCACTTTTTCTTGAGTAAACTGTTCAAAAAGGTAGGTGAGTCCAAATACTTTGACATAAGGTATTTTATGATCTTGGTTGTCAAAATAGTTGACGACAGAGAGGTAGGATTTGATATGGGGAAAAGAGAGAATAAGGTAGCCTCCAGGTTTGATGAGTGTTGTAAGGATTGCTGCATACTGCACACGTTCATCCATGGTTAAATGTTCAATCACTTCGAACATAGTAACGACATCAAAGCGTTCCTTCATTTCAAGGGTGGTGTGAGGAATGTATCCTTTTTTTTCTGCAATGGCAAGTGATTCTGCTTCAACATCATAGGTATGAAAATGGCAGGAAAGACCTTGGTGTTTCAAAAAATCAAAAAAATCACAGTCTCCGCTCCCAATATCAAGAACAGTCATGCCATTCGTAATATATGAAGCAGCAAGCTTTTTTGCCTTGGTGTTGTCAACAAGGCTAAAATGGGGATGGCGTGCCTGCCAGTTGTGGTATTTCATAAAGAGAAGGGTAAAAAATGGTTTAAAAAGGTATTGTTAAATGATGAAGTGCTCGTTCTATTTATATTAAAGAAAGTGGTGTAAGGAATAGATTGTGAGAGCAATCCAAAGAATGAAAGCAAGAGAGAAATAAGAATGCTATACTTTCTGGAGTCGAGACTGTAAAAAGTCGACAATGAGTTTACTTGCGTTACCATCTCCATAAGGATTGTTCCAGTCTCGATGTGTAGTAATAAGTTGTTGTGTGCAGTTGAGGATTCGTTTAGGGTCAGTACCGGATAAGAGTGCTGCTCCAATGTGAATAGATTCAGGTCGATCAGTGGTTTTTCTCATGACAATACAAGGTACTTTCAAGACGCAGCATTCTTCCTGAATGCCACCAGAGTCTGTTAGGACAAGGAGAGCGTTTGATTCGAGCATAAGAAGATCAAGAAATCCTAAAGGGTCAATGATTTTGAGATTCTTGATGGAGGAAAGCTCTTGAGTGAGTTTGAATTCGTCGATGCGTTTTTTTGTACGGGGATGGATAGGAATAATAAGTGGGAGTTTAAAATGATGAGCAATGTTTGTGAGTCCCTTGATGATATTCAGGAGAGTTTCTTTAGAGTCAACGTTTTCAGGTCGATGAAAAGTAACGAGAAAGTATTTTCCAGAGGTGAGGCTAAGGTTTTCAAGGATAGTAGATTTTTGTTTAGCAAGTGGAAAAGATTGGTAAAGTGCATCAACAATAGTATTGCCTGTTATTAAAATATGTTCATTTGGAATTCCTTCTCCAAGAAGAGTTTTTTCGGAAGAGGGTGTAGCGGTGAAGAGGTAGTCTGCAATATGATCTGCAATAATCCTATTGTATTCTTCTGGCATGCGTCGATCATAACTACGAAGTCCTGCTTCAACATGAGCAAGAGGAATGTGAAGCTTTACCGCAACAAGAGAAGCTGCAAGCACAGTATTAGTATCTCCTTGAACAAAGACGAGACTCGGTTTTTCAGTGAGGAGTGTTTGTTCAATTTTTATCATCATTTTCCCAGTCATTTCTCCATGCAGTCCAGATCCAATGTCAAGGTGAATAACACGAGAGGTAAGTTCAAGTTCTTCAAAGAAAATTTTGTCCATGCGATAGTCGTAGTGTTGTCCAGTATGAAGAATAAAATGAGAGATGTTTCTTTTCTGGAGTTCTCTGATAAGAGGACTCATTTTGATGATTTCTGGTCGCGTACCAAGAACGATTGCCACCTTCATAGAAATGGGGGAGAAAAAAGGTCTTTAAAAAGGTTCGTATAAAAAAAGGATTAAACAGCGTAATCATGCCTCCAGAGAGGAAAATCTGATACTGAAAAGTAATGAATGAGTATAAGAATCCATGAAATGATGATGATGCCAAAAAGGAAGTTTCTGAGATAAGTATTTTTAATGTCCATTCCAATGCCAAGGTAAAGGATGAAGAGGGGAAGGAGAAGAGAAAGATAGCGAAAGGAGTAGATGGGAATAAAGAATCCGAGGATGATGGTAATGAAAAAGAATCCAATAATATTTACTGCGAAGAATGAGGAAAGCAGCGTATCTTGTTTGTGAAGGGTGAGCAGACCTCGAAGAAAGAGAATGGTGATAAGTATTGCCACGCCAAAAAGGAGAGGAATCGTAGTGAGAAGAGTTGAGGAGATGTCCGCCATGAGAGACATCTTGTAAAGAGGGTAAGGAATCTCAATGAGTGTGAGTGTGTCTATGGATATTTTTTCTTGAGATATTAGAGAATGGTACTGGGTGAAAAAGATTGGAAGCCAAAAGCTGAAGAGTATTGCAACGATGGTCAAAGTGCTGAAGAAGAGAGTGAGGTTGATGCGCTTCGTGCGATAATGAAAGATGAGGAGGAAGAGAACTTGAATAATGATGAAGAATGCAGTGTAGTAATGGGTGTAAAGGGAGACAAGGTAAACAAGTCCAAGGAAGATATAATCTCGTTTTTTGTTGAAGCGCATGATGCTAATGCAAAACCAGAGAGACAAGACAAAAAAGAGCATGAGAAGAGTGTATGGTCTTGGATGTTGGGCAAAGATAAGGCTCATAGGGTTAAGGGTGAGAAGGAAAGTGAACAAGAGTGCGTGGTTGGTTGAAAAAAATGTTTTGACAAAAAAGAAGAAGACAACAAGGAGGATAATGCTAATGATGACTGTTGATATGCGGAGGGCAAGTGCTGAGTTGTGGATGGACAGCACAATGCCGGAGAGGAGGTAATAGAGAGGTGGAAAAGAGTCTTTCTTGGCATTTTCGATAAGTTTTCCGTGAACTGCATCATATCCATAGGTAAGGGTCCATGTTTCATCAACACCAGGATATTTGGTGTGAATGCCATAAAGTTTGAGTGTAAGAAGTGCAAGGACAAGAGAGATAAATAAGATAAAGAAAAGGGTGCGTTTGGTCATAGTGTGCTGAAGAACGAGAGGTATTTATTGTTTGCGTCTTTTGGAGAATTTGGTGATGAGGATGAGTTTGAGGTATTCTCGAATGGTAGATGCAAGTTTCATTTTGCTCATGCTTTGTTTGAGGTCGTAGCGAAGGACAAGGGGTATTTCTGTGATCTTGAGAGGTGTGGCTGTGCTCATTTTGATGAGTATTTCTGCTACTCCAGGGAATCCTTTGGATTCAATGAGGTAAGGATCATATTGAGAGACATAGTTCTTGACAACTGCAGCGCGATAGGCACGGTAACCGCAGGTGTAGTCACGAACACCATGGAGGTGGAATACAATATGGAGGAGGATGCGTGCGCCAAAGCTGCAGAGTTTGCGGTAGGTTGCGAAGCCAATTTGTTTTCCTCCAGTGGCGAATCGTGAGGCAATAACAACATCATATCCTTCATGTATTTTTTGGATGAGTGAAGGAATGTAAGAGGGATGATGAGTGCTGTCTGAGTCCATGGTGATGATGATGTCTTGTTCGTTGGTGAGTTTTGATGCTTCTCTAAAGAGGTCTGCGAATGTGGTGCCCAGTCCTTTGTTAACGTCATGGTCAACTTTGAGAAGGGGCATATGTTTAGTGAATTGATTTACGATTGCAGGTGAGGAATCAGTACTCCCATCATTGAGGATAAGAACCTTGTAAAGGAGGGAATGTTTGTACATCTCGTCTTTGATGGTTTGGAGGTGAACGCCTATATTGTTCCCTTCATTATACATCGGCATCGCAATCAGAATCATATTAGATGAAGAACCTCGTTATCTCAGCAGGGGAAATGTCTTCCTTCAAATGCCAAGTAAGTGCTTGGAGTGCGAACATGCTGCACCAAGAGTTGACATGAGGCTGAAGCTCTCCAGTGCTGGTGAAGCCGAAGGTGAAGCCTCCTTCTTGGTTTAAGTCTCTGCGTGTTGACTGATAGGGGAGAAGGTTAGTAAGGAGTTTGTGGAGATGAGGATCAGAGGGTGAGTTAAGATAACCATTCTTGCGAAGGATGGTACCAAGGCGGAGTGTTTGTGCAATGCCATCAACGCGCTGGTGATAATTGAAGGATCCGTCAAGGAAGAGTCTGGGAATAGCACCATCTGCTTGCTGGTTCTGGAGCACCCATTGCGTGGCTCGGAGGGCACTGTTCAAGTATTCTTCATTGTTCAAGAAGAGGCCTGCGCAGAGGAGTCCTTCAGCAGTGTAGCTGTGGGGGTGAATGTTTGTATGGCCACTCGTGTGGCAGATGAATCGTCCGCTAGGGTCTTGGTTGCGGAGCGCTGTATTGCAGAGGTTGATGGCCATCTGTTTAACTGCGGGTTGTTTGGTGATATCATAGAGGTTAAGTAAGCCAATGGCATTTTTTGCGAGGAAGGATCCAGGTTGTGTTGACCAGGTCTCGTCTGAGTGGAAGACTTCTTGTTTTTTGGTGTCATAAACCGCTTGAAGTTGTCCAGATGCATCCGTCATGAGAGTGAACCAGTCAAAGATTTGTTGCGCTGTTCTGATATAGGTTTCTTTCTGTGTTGCTCGGTAGAGGTTGACAAAGCCGTTCAGGATGACGCCTGCATCAAAGGTATACGCTTGATGTTCCTTATGTTGGAAGGAGTTTTCTTCATGAGAGATGACGCATCGAAATCCGCCATCTTTGGTTTTGGTGACATCAGTAAGCCATGCTGCTGCAAATTCTGCGCGTTTAATGAGTGCTTCATCAGGAGCGAGATGATTGAGGAAAAGAAGAGTGGTCATGCCGTATCCAGTAATTTCGCTGTATACAAAAGGATAGTTCTTGTTATGTAAGTCAAACCAGGAGCTGAAGCTGCCGAAGAAGCGAACTCCCTTAAGGTTATTGAGAGTTTGGATGGATGAATACAAAATCCATTGTTTGGCAAGATCAATAGAGTGTTGAATGTTCATAGGATTGTTGGCATGGTCATTCTTTTAAGGTTTTCTGCGGTGGAACATAAAGTTGTTTTCCGACAGAGCTGCTATTGAGTGGAGTGGGAGAGCTGCTATTGGTAATAAGAAATTGGCCAAGTCCTGTCTCGACAGTAAACGTAGTTGGAGAGTGAACAGAAAGAATAGTGCCAGGGGCTGCGGAAGAGGAAGAGTAAAGTATTGCAGAAGACCACAATGTAAGACGTGTTTCTTCAAGGAGTGTCCAAGCGCCAGAGAGAGGGTGTGTTTGTGCACGTATCCAATTATAAATGTCCATACTGGTCCTTCTCCAATCGATGATGCCATCTTCTGGGGTGCGGCGAGGGAGATACACAGGCTCATCTGGCGAAGCGCGTGCATGGTATGCGGTAATGACTGCGTTGTTTCTCGCAATAGTGTGTTCTAAAGTTTCATTAGGTAATCTTTTAGGACCAAGTTTTCGTGCGCGAAGGTTTGGTGTTGGGTGAAGAGTTCCTGTTTCGATGCAAGAAAGGTTCTTTTGAAGGAGGGCAACGATTGCTGCGTCTGATTTTTCGTGTATGGTAAAGAAGTCATCGGTAAGAATAATGGGAAAGTATGCAGTATCAATAATGTCTCCTTGATCAACTTTGGGTGCAAGTCTATACAGGGAAACACCCCAGCGGTTTTCCCCAAAAATAAGGGCCCAGCTTAAGGATGCTGCGCCTTGAATATACGGTAAAGGTCCTCCATGTGATCCTATGGTTCCGTATTTGGGAATGGAAAGTATATCTGGAGGAACAATGCGTGAGTCTCCAAGTTCGATCATCAAGTCTGGATTGTAAGAACGAATAAGGGATGTTATTGAAGGGTCAGTGAGTGCGGTGGTGTGGACTGCAAAATGGTGGCGTGCTGCGAGAGGAGTAAAGTCAACAGAGCGAACTTTATGTGTGGTATCTTCGGGGGGGAGTGTGAAGACAGCAAGAATGTTATGGTCTTGAGCAAGTGCTTCGATGCCTCGCTGAGTTTGCAGGGTTGGTCCTATAAATACGAGTTTCATGGGAGATAATTATGCAAGAGATTGGTGTTCTTTGGCCCATGCGATGTTTCTTTTAATGCCTTCTCGAATAGGAATTTGTGCTTCCCAACCAAAGAGTGCTTTCGCTTGTGAAGGATTGGAGCAGAGTCGTGCAACTTCTCCTGCTCTCGGTTCTTTATGAACAATTTCAGGGTTAGTGCCGCTCATTTCTTGGATCATATGTGCAATAGCAATAATAGGTGTGTCAATGCCTGTGCCAAAGTTGATTGCTTTTCCTATGGCAGCAGGATGCGATCCCATAATTAAAAATCCGTTGATAGTATCTTCAACATAAGTCATATCTCGCGTTTGTTTTCCGTCGCCACAGAGAGGAAGAGGTTTTCCTTGAAGTGCAAGGGTGATAAATTTAGGGATCACATCATAGGTATGCCGTGGTCCAAAGGTGTTGAAGGGTCGAATAACAGCAATGGGTAATCCAAAAGTGTGGTGGTAAGATCGAGCAAGGACGTCTGCTGCTGCTTTAGATGCGCCGTAAGGTGTAGAAGGATCAAAGGGATGGTTTTCAGATATGGGTTCTGAAGAGTGTCCGTAAGCTTCACTGGATGAGGTGACAACAACGCGTTCAATCGTACCTTTCAGAGCTCTGGCTGCTTCAAGCACACGTAAGGTGCCGTCAATATTTGTTCTACAGACTTCAAGAGGATGATCAAAGGACCGATTGACATATGCTTCTGCTGCAAGGTGAAAGATAATGTCAGGGTTATTTTTTGTTATTAAACTAATTGCGTCAGCATTGCCGATGTCTCCTGCAATCACAGAAACATGAGAAAGGAGATGGGGAATATTTTTGAGTTGGTGGCCTGCGGCAGTGCCGGTGACTGAAGTTCCTCGAACATAGACTGTAACAGCAGCTCCAAGGTCGAGAAGTCTTTCGGTGAGGTGAGAACCCATGAATCCGTCTGCACCGGTTACAAGGACTCGTTTGCCTCGATAGCAATCAGTATGAAGTTGCATTTTAACCCCTAGCAGGTGATGGTATGGACCTTATTTAAAGGTTGTGGTAAAGAGAAGAAAAGATTAGATGCTGTTTTTGATTTTTGAATAAACATACTCTGGAGTGATGGTTTTGAGGCAGAGGTTGTTGGTGCAGGGAGTGTGGAGGCTATTGAAAGCAGTCACACAAGGGCTGCAGGCAAAGTTTGAGTAGAAGGTTTCATAGTTTGTGCTGAGGGGTGCGTAACGCACGGGTGTTTCTGGTCCGAGAAAGACGAAGATTTTGATGTTGGTGAGCGAAGCGAAGTGGACTGGTCCAGAATCGTTCGTGATAATAATTTTGGAGGTATTGTACAAATCAATAAGTTGCCGTAAAGTAACTTGTCCAGTAAAGTCGATGCATCGATCATTTTGGACAGCAGTGCAAATTTCTTGTGCAGTTGGCTTTTCTGATTTCACTCCTGTAATAACAACATACACAGAAGGATAATCGTTGAGTATTTTCTTGATCAGCATACTGTAGTTGGATGTTGGCCATTTGCGAATGGGAATAAGTTCGCTCGAGTTCGGATTGATGACAACAATAGTACGCTTTTCAGTGATGTTTGGATTCAATGCTTTCAGTTTGTCCCAGATGACTTTTTTGTGTTCAGGTGCTGAAGTGAGTTTGAGGTGGTTTCTACGAATCTCTGTTAAGTCTTTTACAGGCATCTTCACGAGAGGTATTTCTCCAGGTGGTGCACGGAGTGCGTATATAAGTGAATAGTAAACTTGTGCAGTGTGAATATATGGATTAAACGCAACATTGTGAGTCAAGAAGTTGCCTCTGTAGAGTCCTTCCATGTGAAATCGGTAAAATCCGACGCGTCGACGTGCGCCAGAAAGATAACTAATAATGGTGCTGTAGCGAGAAAAAAATTCAAGATCAATGACAGTATCTATTTGGTGTGTTCTACAGGTCCAGAGGATGCGAATTGTGTCAAAAGTGAGTGTGAAAAAAGACTTGCTGCGGATGGTGAGGATGTTTTCTTCAGGAATGAGGTTGAGTATTGCAGCGCTTTCCTTGAGTTCTTTAAAGATGAGAAAGTAGAATTTGGCGTGAGGGTAGAGCTGTTTTGCTTCTCTGATGGCAGAGGAGGCAACGATAGCAGTTCCCATCTCTGCGATTTCCATGAAGAGGATGTTGTGAGGTTGGCCTTCGAATGCGCGTCGTTTTGCTCCAAACAGTTTGCCAATGATATGAAGGCAACTAAAAATAAAGCAGATAGGAATGCCTATCCATCTATCTACTATTCTCATGAATCGCATGTTCATCATGGTTATAACCACCAGTGAAAAGGGTGAGAGAGGAATGTCTGGTTGGCTGCTTTTAAAGATTGCGGAGAAAAAATATGATTAGGGGGGAGAAGTGTACAAGATAAAGGTGCGAATAGGTGTGGAGGGTAAAGTATTGAGGAACGCTTGTTCTTCGAGAGTTGGTCCTTGCTGGAAGTGTGCATAAAAGCTATAACTGTCAACAAGAAGGAGGCCTTCAGTATAGTTAAAGACAGATGGGAGAATGTGTGCGTCTGGTGTCTTGTTGCGAATGCTGAGAAGGTAATTGTATACGCTGCCAGAGGCGCTGGGATAGTAATTAACGACAACATTATCACCAGAGATATCGATCATCTGTTCAACAAGTTCAACCTTGTGTTTGTAGGGTATGCCGAAAAGTCCTGAAGTTCCTTGGTTGTTCATTTGCATGTAAAAATAAGTAACAAAGAGGAAGTTGAAAAGAACAAGGAACACAATAAAGTAGGTTATCCAAGGAATTTTTGTAATAAGTTTGTCGAGGAAGAGTGCCATGATGACAAATTGGACAGGCAGAAGAATGATAAGGTAATGAGGGCTGATGTTTGCTTTTGAAATGATTGCAAGGAATGTCGGAATAAACAACCAGATGAGTAATGGTAATAATTGAGGATTGCTGAATCGTGAGGAAGCAAGGTGTTTGATGAGTGAAAGAACACCTAATCCAAAGATGAGGCAGAAGATAATGATGATAGTGTAATAGAGAACGTCAAAGAAGAGGGCTGGGAAGAGTTGGTATTGCCCAAGGAGATAAGGTCCGAGGTAAGGTGTTGTGTACATGAAAGGGATGCCAATGCCATCCACAATGTTTGTAAGGTAAGTGCTTTCATATCGGTCACCAACAAATCCAAAAACGCTCAGGTCTTGAGTGTTTGCAAGGGTGATGAAGAAAGGAATAAACAGGATGATTGCAAGGAGTCCGGAAAAGTACACATGCTTATTCTTGAACAGTGCTGGTTTGAGAAGGAAAATACTTGCAAACACAGGGAGGAGGAGAAGTGCGGAGAGGTGAAAATGAAGTTGTGCAGCAATGCTGGGAAAAAAGAGGTAGAAATAGGTCTTTTTATCTTCAATAAGGATTTTGTAGTATGCAATAAAGGCAAGGAGGATAAAAGGAGGGAGGAAGTTGGGGTTGGTAAAAACGGAAGCGTGTAAAATGATCCATGCGCTGGATGCATAAAGGCTTGTTGCGATGAGTGCAACGCGGTTGCCAAAGGTGTTCTTGCAAAAGATGAAGCAGAGAACGACACTTAAAAGATTGAGTGTGATGACAAGGAATGTGGGTAAGAGAGGATAGTAATAGACAGTTGCTGGAATGTGGAGTGAGATCCAAATAAGGTAGTAGTAGAGGGGACCGAAAGTTTGTTGAATAGATCCAGGTGCGTCTTTTGCGAGCAGTCCGTGAAAGATCGGTTGGTCAGAGATGCGTTCTGCGATGCCAATGTCGCGCACCATTTCTCCTTCAAATCGGTTGAGGTCAATAAATGAGTATCTAAGGAATGCTGAGAAAAGGAGTATAATGATCAGCAGGTGAAGGGGTTTGAGGCGCATGGGAAAAAGAGTTTTAAGAGTGTTTTAAAGGTTTTCTGGAGGAGAAGAGTTCTTTGAGGATGTGGGTGTTGACAGCATCCCAGGTGTAACTGGTGCGTGCTTCTTTTCTGTTAAAAACGCTCATTGCATGGAGTGTTTTTGTGTCAGAAAGCAAAGTGAGGATAGTGTGTGCCAGTTGAGAAACATGTGACTCATTGACAAGGTATCCATGTTTTCCATCAATGACATATTTTTTCAAGTTTCCAAAGTTGCTTGCGATGATAGGTTTGCCACTTGCTTTGTATTCATGAAGTTTGATGGGGGAATAGAAATAGTCATGGGTTTTGAAGTGAGGATGTGTTCGATCAAAGAGTGCAAGAGTAATGGTTGCTGCGTTGATATACTGGGGCATATGAGTGTAGGGAATGCTCCCGGTGAGGATAACATTGCTGCTGAGGCCACGGGATGCAATCATGTTTTGAAGAGAAGAATATTGGTCTCCATTGCCGATAAGGAGGAATTTTATTTTTTTATTTTTTTTGGTAACAAGTTGCGCTGCTGCAATGATAGAATGAAGCGCGTGCCAGGGTGCAAAGCTGCCGCTGTACAGGACGACTTTCCCTGGGGTGAGGTTGTAGCGTGAAAGAACTGGTTGTGAATGAACACGGGGAGAAAACAGGGTTGGATTTGCACCGTAGTCGATAAGAATGGTGTGCGCATCACGAATGGTGGTGAAGAAGCTGTGGTGTGTTCCAGTAACGAGGGTCGCGTGTCGTGAAATGAATCTACCAAAAAAGATTGCAAGAGGGCGCATCCATTTTTTGTTGAGGCAAAAAGATTCGAGAGGTTCATTGAGTTCGTAGACTGATTGTTTGTTGAAAATGCAAGCCCAGAGGGTAAAGAAGCCTCCGAAGATGCGTGATCGTTCATACACAATGTCAATAGAGCGGAAAAGGAAGAGAATGGGAGGAAGAAGGAGCCCGGAGAGGAAGTAAGAAATGTTTTTGAGGAGACGGGAGCGTGAAATGGGAACGCGAAAAGAGGTGAGGTGGGGTGTGCGTTCAAAAAAGCGTTGTCCAGGACCTTTGCTGGTGATGAGGATAACGTCATGGCCGAGATGGATAAATGAGGTAACAGCTCCATAAACGTGGCTTGACCCGCCATGAGTTCCAGGAAGTGTAATTTCCGGTGCTGCGTAAAGGATGGTGAGCTGTTTCATAAGTGGAAGGGTAAAGGAAGGGATATAAATCTTACCGTGAGGATAATGAAGAGAGGAAAGAAGAAAGGGTGATGAAGAGGTTTTCGAGGTTGTTTTTTTTGAAGGAATGTTGGATAACAGGGTGTCCAAGGACTGTAGAGTTGTGCATCCAGATGTCTTTCATGAGGATGGTGAAGACAGGGGTGTGGACTGCTGCGGCGACGTGGGCGATGCCTGAGTCGACGCCGATAAAGACAGTGCTTTTTTTGATGAGTGCTGCGGTGTGGAGAATGTTGTCCGAGTAGTAGGAGATGATATGGTCTCCGTGAAGGGGAGTCACATCTTCTTGAGTTGCTGTGCTGTATAAAACGATGACAGTGTATCCGTGTTGAACGAGAAATGTTGCGATGTGTGTTGCATGTTCTGGGGTGAGTGATTTGGTTGGAGAGGAGCCGAGATAGTGGAAGGTTGCAACTTTTTTTCTGAGGGAGTGTGTGGAGAAAAAGTGGTGTGCAAAGTCTTGTTCCTGTGAACTTAATGGTAAGAGGTATGATGATGGGTGAAGGGAAACGCCAAGTTTTTTTGCAACAATGGCGCTTTTGTGTGTGCGGTATCGAGAGAGGGGAAGATGAGCATACAATTTTGCTGGAATAAAGAAATGAACGATGAAAAAGACACGGTCAAATGAGTATATCTTCTGAAGGTGTGTAATATCTTTGTGAATGATAGGGTAATCAGTAATCCAGAAGAGAGGATTTCCATAGTGGGGGTTGTGGGTGAGTGTGCTGAGAAGGACTTCGGTAATGTCAGAATTATGTTTCCAGAGGTCTTTGAAGGTATTGTTGCCAACGCTCAACAGGTAGAGCTCTGTATCAGGATGCTCTTGTTTGTACTGGTGAATGGCTGGTGTTGCCATGAGATGATCACCAATGCCATGCAAATACACAATGAGGTGGCGTTTCATAAAAGGGTGTGGGGAGATGTTTTTAAAAGAGTTGCGAGAGGTTAATGTTCATAGTAGATGGTCGGATCAGGAATGTTTGCCCAGTAGAATCCTGTTTGTCTGAGTCTGCAGTTGGAGCAGGTGCCGCAGTGCACTGGAATTTTTTTTCTATGTGTTGTTGTATATCCTTTTCCAACGTAGCAGCTGAACGTGTCTTGCCAGGGCACGTGGAGTTCTTCCCCAAGCGCAACAACCTGGTCTTTATCAAGATCCATGAGGGGAGCCTCAATCAGGTATCCTCCATGGTATGTTGCTTCTTCTGCAAGTTCATTAATTTTTTTCAAGAATTGAGGAGTGGTGTCTTTCATAGGAATTCGTCCTTCGCGTTTGATGCCGGAATAAATGACAGGGCGACTGCCTGTTGCAAGGTGGTATGATTCTGCGTATGCGAGGACGCTCAGGAGGAAAACGGAATTTCTGCAAGGAACCCACCAGAGTTTTCTTGTTTCTCGTTCTTTTGTGATATTATCTAAATCAGTAAGTGTTGTCTGGGGTGTTTTGCGTGTGGTGGTGATGAGTGTTTTGCTCGCTTTTCCAAGCCATTGAATGTTAATGGTGGTAAGTGAAGCTCCTATGGATGTGCTAATGCGTTTGGCGCATAAGAGTTCTTGTCGAAGTGTTCGTTGTTTGTAATTGAAGAAAAAGCAATGAAGAGGGGATGCGTGAAGTTTGTGTTTGGTGTAGTATGCTACTGTAGAGCTGTCTAAACCTCCAGAAAGGACAATGAATGCAGGGTGCATATCTATAGGAGTGGAAAAAGGTTTATAAAGGTTTCAAAGGAGATGAAGGGTATGCCAGAAAAACTAGTCAAAGAGTTGAAGGTGGGAGATAAGATAGTGGTTGAGGGGATTCTTGCAGTCATTGAAAAGGTTGAGTTTTCAAACATTGGGAAGCATGGGCGTTCAAAGTGTCGCTTGGAGTGTGTGATGAAGACGGGTGAAAAAAAGGTTTTGGTGAGGGTTGCGGAAACGAGTATTGAAGTGCCTGAGTAAAGGCAAAAAAGAATAAATATTCTAAGAGCGTATAAGTTCTACGATGGAGAAACGGTAAGTGCAGCTGGATTTCCTGCAGCATAAGAAAGGAGTGTTGTAGTTTCATCAACAAATGCTCTCTCAAAGAGAGCTCCAAAATCATCAGAAGTATGCATACTTCCCGAGGTAACTGCAGCAACTTCATGTGATCTACGAGTGAGCATGGCATCAATAACACGTTTTTCAACGTCTGTGTATGCAGGTTCGCAACGTCCTCCTTCATTCCATGATGCAAGTCGTTTGTCAAGACTATGTGTATGCTGAAGGGCATCAGGAACAGTTGAAAGTGGACTTCTATTATCATAGAAGAATGCAAGTCGTGCACTGAGGAATGTTTCTGGAGTGAGTTCTAATCCGAGTTTTCGTGCTCCATCAAGGTACTTTGGAGTTACACAGTAAGCGATGAAGTCTTTCCAAAAGCTTAATACTGAAGGTACAAATGTTCTGTCTGCGCCTCGATGTGCGCGTGCTTCAGGGTCTTTGAGAGGCATGCCTTCAATATAAGGAAAATCGTGTGTGGCAACAATGGCTCGGAGTTCTGCAATTCTCTCGTCTGGTATATCAAGAATTCCTCGAGCGCGAAGGTCTTTGAGCTGTTCATTCAGCATGTCACTGCCAATCTGCATATGTGTCCATCGTTTATCAACGCGTTCCCAGTCTGCTCCTTTGGTTGTTTCTTCTATTTTCATTCTGGAGTTGCCAACGTCATGAAGTTGTGCAACAAAGACAAGGTCTCGGGGATAGGGTGCATGTTGAATATAGGTAGCTGTTTCTCCAGAAATATCGAATGTGCTATAGCTTCCATATCTGCAAATGGCAATCATGGATGCAGGGACGATAACATTATGCGCTGGCCGATACCATGCTCCTTCTTGGAATGCAAGTCCATCAACAAATCGTTGTATTTCTTGTTCTGCAGGGGTGAGAAGAGAATGAAGTGTTCTGTTCAGTTCTGGTTGTCTGTTTTTTGATATTTCTTGCATGACTCCAATAGTTTTCTTCCGAACTGATTCGTTAGTGAAATCCATAATTGTTTAAAATGAAGAAAGTTTTAAAAGGTTTCTGCAGAGATAAATAGGATGATTCGTGTTATTGTCACTTCCTACAAAGAGCCAAAAGCAACAGAGCATGCAGTAAATGCCCTGCTTTCTCAGAAATGTGATCAAGAGTTCAAGATCATAGTAACCGATCCTTTTCCAGAGGTAGAAGAGTATATCAAAAAGAGGTTTGGAGATAATAAGAAGGTGCAGTTTGTGCGTGATAGCGGTGAAGGAAAAAGTGTGACATTAAATCAAATGATGGAAGAATACTGGTCAGAAGATACAAAGAATATTCTTATGTTTACAGATGGAGATGTGTATCTTGATCCAAACGCGTTGCAAGAGGTTATGAATATTTTCAAAGACAATCAGATTGGTGTGGTGTGTGGTCATCCTGTTGCAGTGAATGAGAGAAACACAATGTTCGGCTTCTGGGCGCATCTCGCGTTTGACGAAATGAACAATACAAGGGTGAAGCTTGCAAAGAAAAAGAAGTTTTTTGAGGTTTCAGGATATCTATTTGCAATCCGAAATGGGGTGATAAAGAGTTTTTCAACAGAATCCTCTGAGGATAACGTGATTCCTCACTTGTTTTGGGAGAAAGGATTGAAGATAGGATATGCGGAAAATGCAAGAGTATTTGTCCTGAATCCGCAGAACATGAAAGACTGGATAAATCAAAAGAAGAGGAATATTAAAGGGCATATATCATTAACAAGAACAGTTGGAGAGAAAAGAGAGAGGAAAAACACGTTTTTGGGAGAAGCAAAAAGAGGGTTAAAGATGATACGATATCCAAAGGACGTTGCTGAGTATGCCTGGTTTTTGATGTTAATGGGTGCTCGTGCGTATGCGTGGATGCGTGCAATGTACGAAGCGAAAGTGAAAAAGCAGCAATACAAGGATGGATGGCGTGAAGTAGAAATGCAGTCAACGAAGCCGCTTGATTAGCTGATAAAGGTGTTCGGTCATTTCTCCTGGTGTTTTTTTCCCTCGTTCAACAAGGTGAACTCGTTCAGGAAAGAGATCATGCAGAACGCGAAAGCCAAGTTCAATCTGTTTCAGGAAGGTAAGTTCTGATCGCGTGTATGGTTTTCCATTGCGTTGTTGCGCTCGTTGGATGCAAGTGGTAAAGTCATCAACGATGCAAATGGTGTGGTCAGGGAAAAGTCCGATGCGTTTTCGAATGTCAAGGAGAAGGCGCAAACTGTCTTCCAGTTCTCCTTTCATGCGGAGTGCTGCATATAAACAGGTAGTATCAACTCCTCTATCTTGAAGGACTGTTTTTCCTGCAGTGAGTGCAGGCAAGACAGTTCTGGAAATGCAGTCGTGGTCAATAGCGCTGAAGGAAAAGAATTCAACTAAGGGATCTTGTTGACGAAGGAGTGCGTCTTTTTTGTGGAGGAGGTTGAAGAGTGCAAGTCCATATCCCTCAAGGTCATCATCAAGAAGAATGGTGAATTCCTTTGGGTAAGTGTTGTTTATTTTTTCAAGGAAGAAAGACTTGCCAACGCCTTCCATGCCCTCAAAGGTGATATAACATCCAGAGTGTTTAATCATGATTTATATGTTTTTGTAGTGCTTCTTTGAGTTGATCGAGAGTTTTAACTAAAGTAACGGATTGGTGAATCATAGGGTTAAACTGAATGAGGGGATCAAAGAGTCTGAAGTCGTTCACGATGCCAATGATGGGGATCTTTTTTGCGTAGGCGTATCCCATCTCCCAGGCAGTTCCATCGTCTACCTTGATACCGTCAAGGACAGCAACCATTATTTTGCTGTTGTCTACTCCTTTTCTATCAAGTTCAAAGATGTGTTTTAATTCTTTTGCATCTCCAGTGAAGAGGCCTGCATCTCTATGGGGGAGATACGTCTTTAATCCTGCTTTCTTGCAGAGGCTGTCTATTTTTTCAAGATAGGTGCGTTCTGCATCTGTAAAGAGGGGCCCTGCGATGTAGACTTGCATACAAAAAAAAGGAGGAGAAAGTTATTAAAGGTTTAGGTGAAAGAAGGAAAAGGGAGGGTAAAATGAAGTATAAATGGAATCGAAATTGTAGGTCTTTTCCAGGGCCATATGCGTGTGATATTTTGAAGGCTGAAAAATACACAAGTTGCGAGGAGTGCAAGTTTTATGATCCAATAAGCAAAAAAATTGTCATTATTAAGTTGGGTGCGACAGGCGACGTATTAAGAGCAACAAGCTTGTTAAGAGGCATAAAACAAAAGTATGGTGAGGAATGTTCAATTACCTGGATTGCGGATGAGTATAATAAAAGTTTGTTATCGAATAATCCAGATGTGGATAGAGTGTGGTCATATAATCTGGATACAATATTGCGGTTGCAGCAAGAGGAGTTTGATGTGTTGTTCAGTTTGGAGGTTGCCCCTCCAGGAACAGCGCTTGCAGCGCGAGTGAAGGCGAAAGAGAGGTATGGGTTTTTCTTAGATAATGATGGTCATCCGTCATGTTATAATAAGGCTGCTGAGCCATTTTTGGAAAGGGTGTTTTCTGATACGCTGAACAAGGAAAATAGAAAGACATTTCAAGAGGCTTTTTATGAGGTTGCCGAATTACCATTCAAAAAGAACGGATATGCATTAAATCTGGAAGAGGATGAGTGTGAATATGCAGAGAAGTGGAAAGAGAAACAAAAAATAAAGAATGATGAAAAAATTATAGGGATAAATGTAGGTGCAGGTGATCGGTGGGGAGCAAAGCATTGGTCAAAGAAGAATGTACTGGAATTAATTCGGTTGATAGATAAGGAAACAAGAGGTAGAGTGATGTTGTTAGGCGGAAAGGTTGAGGAGCAGATAAAGAAAGAGATGAAAGAAGAATTAGGAAAGGAAAAAATAAAAGTATATGAAAATGACAGTAATAATTCGCTGAGAGAGTTTGCAACAGTAGTAGAATTATGTGATGTCATTGTTGCGGGAGATACATTGGCGTTGCATATGGGCATTGTAATGAAAAAGAAAGTGGTTGCATTATTCTTTTGCACTCCGCCGTGGGAGATTGAAGAATATGGTTTGGTAAGCAAAATAGTAAGTCCATTGTTGAAGGAGCATTTCTTTGATGATGTTTTTAATGAAGAACTAGCAAATAGTATTAAGCCAAGGCAAGTGGTTGATGAAATAAAAAAAATACTAAAATGATTATTTTTTGAAAGAGGCGATTATTCTTTCAATCATGTGTGTTGTTGAAAGTCCGGGAACGTCCTGTTCAAGGACGATTTTACCGCCATATTTTTCTACAACGTCTTTTTCGATGCCCTTGAATCCTGACGCAGACTTGAAGTGGACGTTTGGTTTGACTGTTTTCAAGAATTCGCGAGGGTCTGTTTCGTCGAAGATAGTAATGTAATCAACAAAGGAAAATGCGGCAAGCATGAGCGCACGCTGGCTTTGAGGGTTAATAGGCCTGTCTGGAGATTTGTATTGCTGAATGGATGAGTCTGAATTGAGTCCAATAATAAGGATATCTCCATGTTGTTTCGCTTTGAGAAGGCTATACACATGCGCAATGTGAGGGATGTCAAATGATCCGTTTGTGGTAACGATGGTGATCTGAGGATTCTTTGCTCGGAGGTCTTGAACAAGGGTAGTAATTTCTTCTCTGGTTTTGATTTTGTTTCCAAGGGGGGTAGCATGCAAGAAAGAGAGTGGATCATCTGCAGTGTTAGTTTCATCAATTGGAAATACAGTATAAATAAGGAGAGGAGTTATTCCTGTGTTAGTAATGGTAACAGGAGTGCGTGGAGTAACAAGAAATTCTTTTTCATGAGATTTGTTCACATCAAGGTGATTGTCATTAATAGTTCCTTTGCCGCTCCAGACAATGCCTGCAAAGGGTTTTGTGTCAGCAGGTCTATGAAATGCTTTGCCTGGGTTGATTTCAAATCCTTCTCCATAGAATGCGTCAAAGAAAATTTGTATTCTTCTTCCCCAAGGTCCTTGTTCTATAACTGTACTCGGTCGATAGTGGTTGTGTTTGAATTCAGGGTGAGTTGTGAGTTTCCAATTAACTACTTCAGTAAAATAAGTTTCTTCATCTTTCAAGCCGCGAAGTTGAAGGTTTTGTTTATGGGGATGAAGTTCATGGTCAGTAAATCGTTTACCAAGTTGCCAGCTGGAGAGGTTGTAATCATCTTGTGGTCTTTGGATTTCAAAGGTTGGCCATGGTCCTGGTGCATGAACGATTCCTGGAGGTATTGTCCATCCATCGTAAGGATGAATCTCATACACATTGCAGAGGGTATACATATCATCGTTTTTTCCGAACTGTGTGAGTGCGGTGATAAAAGTTTCTTTGGTGACATCAGGTTTGATGCCAAGTCGGGTAATTGTCTTGCCAATAGTTTTATTGTATGGAGGAACGGTAACTGGTGGAAAAAAATATGCTTCAAGTTTTCCAGGGCCGTGTGCTTTTCCGTTTGTGATGATGCCTGAATGAACGTGGCAGGGAATAGGAGGCACTTCTTCTGCAGATGAAAAGCTAGGAACAACAGGGTCTCCACCGATGTCAAGGACTTTGGTCAGTGGCCAGGTGCTTGCATAATCTCCAAGAAGATCCTGTTGGACAAGGATGATAGCGTCAGAGAGAAGGATTTTTTCTGTGCCGTTGTCTGTGTGAATAAGAAGGGGTGAAATACCTTCGTGTTCTTTTGTGATGTCGTTTCCTGCGAGGGTTTTTGACATGATCCACCATTCAACAGGAACGTATCCTCGATGATCAACGCAGTCCGAGGTAAAGCTGCTATTTTTTGCAAGGATGTTTCTGCCGCTGTATTGGCAGCGGTGAACGATTGCTGGTTCTGCAAATACAATGCCATTTTGCTTTTTGATGGTTTCAATAATATGGTCTCGGTTCATGGTTTTGCGTTTGCAAGTTTGATGGATTCAAGGATGGCATCGCTTGAAAGTCCTTTCATGACATCGACAAGCAAAACTTTTCCTCCATACGATTCAACAATGGTTTTTCCAACGACTTCTTCTGGTTTGTAGTCATTGCCTTTGACTAAGATATCAGGTTTGATTTCCTGGATGAGTTTGATAGGTGTGAGTTCATCATAAAAAGTGATGTAGTCGACTGATTCGATGCCTTCAAGTATTTTTGCGCGTTCTGATTGGGCAAGGAAAGGTCTTCCTGGTCCTTTGTTTTCGTGGACTGATTTGTCAGTATTGAGTGCAACGACAAGGATGTCTCCATGCTCTTTTGCTTTGTTCATGAGGTGAATATGACCAACATGCGGAGGGTCGAAGTAGCCGTTGAGAAGTAAGATCTTTTTTTGCTGTTCTTTGAGGTTTGCAACGATAGTATGAAGTTCTTCTCTGGTCTTAAGTTTTTTAATGCCAATGGAATATTTGGTGTTAATGAAGTCTTGAATTTCTTTTGGCGTCACAGATACTGTTCCCTGTTTGGAGACAGTGATAGCAGCGGCGTAGTTTGCAAGTTCTATTGCATGAAGTGTTGATGCTTGGCTAATGAAAGAAAGAGTAATAAGAGAGGTAACAGTGTCTCCAGCACCGGTTGTGTCGACAACTTTTGTAGCAAAGCTTGGGCAGCTGAAGGTTTCATGATTGTCAATAAAAGAGATGCCATCTTTTCCTCGGGTAATAATAACAGCTTCAAGGTCTAGTGTTGTTCGTAATGCATTGCCAGCATCGTAAATATCGTGTTCAGTGATAAGGTTTTTCCCAAGTGCTTTTCCTGCTTCAATTTCATTGGGAATGATTGCAGTAAATTGGGTGAAAAGAGTGATGCGTTGTCTGGAAATGCCGATAGTGGTAATATGATGTGTGCGTGCGGTGGTTGTGATAGTGTGGAGAAGTTCTTCATCAACAATGCCAATGCCTCCTATTTCATCATAGTCTGCAACAAGAACAGCATCCATTTTTGGAATCAGAGTAAGAATATATTGCCTGATCATGTCTCTTGTTTCTGAGGGGATAGGAGCAACATTTTCTACATCGAAGCGGACGAGTTGTTGCTCAGGGTATTGTTTTCCTCCAGAGACGACGCGGGAGTAAGTGGGTGTGTTTCTTCCGCGGAGTGCGATAATTCCTTGAGTCTGAATGCCTCTTGTATGGAGTTCGGAGAGAAGGATTGATCCATTGGTGTCTCTGCCAATAACGCCAACAGCATACGTTTCTGCGCCGAGTGCGCGGACGCCGCAAACGACATTGCCTGCTGCTCCGGGAACATATTTTTTGCTGTGGATAATAACACGAGGGATTGGTGCTTCTGGTGAGGTGTGTTCAGTGTGTCCGTGAAGATATTCATCGAGGCAAAAGTCTCCAATGACAAGTACTTTCTTTGTTGGAAATTGTTCAAGGATGTGGAGGTATTCAGTTTGTTTCATTGGTGTTTCCTCCAAAATAGTTTTTGCCAAGGTGGGCGTATCGTTCAGAGCACATGACAACATTGTATCCTGAGGGGAGCGTGCCAAAGGCTGGGCTGATGATAGGGTATTTCACAGTAAGCAGGTGTATGACATTAGAGAAATTATATTCGGTGAAAAATTCCATGTATGCTTGTCCTTTTGCGATGATAAGATCTACTTGGTTAAGAATATTTTTGCATTCGTCAGAGACGTCTTCAGTATGAAGTCCAAAGCAGTTGCTACCGCTGGAAACGATTTGTCCATAATCATCGATGTGCAATTCAGAGAGTTCAGAAACAGTCACATCATTAAGCATGGGTGTTTCTTTTCCCATGATGAAAAGGTTTTCCTTCCCTACCTGTTCCTTAATCTTCTTGAGAAGGAGTGTATCAAAGATGATTTCTCCATTGTTGTCTGGAAGGAAGAGGACTGTTTGTGCTGTTTTGAGTTTTTGTTTGAAGATGGCAGTTTCATCGACATGAAGGGGAAAATCACGCAAGTGTTCAAGATCGTGTTTAAGTTGATTGAGGTCATATGTTCCTAAGAGGCATGCGCCGTAATCAATTTTGTTTCCGACAATGGATGCGGCAATGCATTCCTGAAGGTTTTCGCTGTTGATGAAGCGGAGTGTTTTCAAGGCTTCTTCATTCGATTTTTGTTTCAGGAGTTTGTAAGGGTCTTGTCCATCAACCATTCGATAGAATTCTCGGTACCAGTCAGTGCAAAATTTCGTAATTTCTGGAGGGACCCATTTGTCTTTTTTAAATCGGACGGTGATGAATGTTTTGAGTTCTTGTTTGATGAGTGCTGCATCAGTCTGGGGCAGGCTACTTTGGTCGATGAAACTGTCTACAATAGCCAAGTAAGAAGCAAAGTCGCGATCTTTTGTTTTCATCTGGCCCCCCCATGATATGTCCCTCGTTGGTAATAAAGTTTTGAAGTGGAATACTGAGATAAGCAAAAGGACTAAGAAGGGTTTATA
Source organism: Candidatus Woesearchaeota archaeon (assembly GCA_964367375.1). Taxonomy (GTDB): domain Archaea; phylum Nanobdellota; class Nanobdellia; order SCGC-AAA011-G17; family UBA489; genus CAYIXG01. The sequence continues at coordinate 65,573 of CAYIXG010000002.1, forward strand.
TAGTTTGGGGTAAAAAGGAGAGGAAGAAAAGTAAAACTTGAGAATTATTCTTAAAACTAATGAGCAAAAAAATGGAAAGCCAAAAAAAAGAGCATCAAATGGACAAAATCAAAGGCTGGCTCAAGAACCCATATCATATGCTTCTCATCCTTATTGTGTTAAGTGCATTTCTCTTGCGCTTATATTTCCTCATAGAAACAAAAGACCAGGCATTGTGGTGGGATGAATCAGAATATATGGGGTTAGCGAATCATTTTGCAAAGGATACTTTTTTTAGTTATAATCCGCAGCGTCCTCCCTTGTTTCAGTTGATTGCATCGTGGTTTATTGGTGCAGGTGGAGGAGAAGTAGCAATCAGATTTTTATTAGTGGTCATTCCCTCAACGATCTTGGTGCTGCTCATATTCTTCCTTGGAAAAGAAATGTTTGATGAAAAAATTGGAATAATAGCTGCTGCCATTGCCGCAGTAAGTTGGACGTTTCTTTTTTGGTCTGCAAGAGTGCAGCCGGATTTTTTATCATTGTGTTTTCAAGTAGGGGCAATATGGGCTGCGTGGAAATATTGGAAGTCTAACAAGTCAGTGCTTATGGTAATTGCAGGAGTATGCGCAGCATTAGCATTGATGTTTAAGGTGTCTGGGCTGCTTATTCCTCTCGTACTTGCCATTTTTATTTTGGTGAAAGAAAGGCTTGAGGCATTTAAGAACAAGGGTAATTATTATTTTCTTGGTGCATATATAATTGCGTTATTGCCCTATTTTGTTTGGTCGTGGATGCAGTTTAAGACACCATTTGGTTTCAAATCACAGTATTCAAGCGCGTTTGAAGTGAATCTTCCATTTGGATGGTATAATCTGAAATATTTTTACAATCTAACAGAAGGAGTATTGTTTGTGCTCTTTATTATTGGTATAATTGCATATTTAAGCTTCCTTCTCTATGGAGATGTTTTAGTGAAGGAAAAGAAGAAGTGTTTGGATCCAAAATTGTTCAGCGTGCTGTTACTAATTGTAGTGTCCGCATTCTACATTTTTTATATTCGGAACACAGAAGATCGATGGGTGCTGTTATGGATGCCATTTTTAGGATACATCATTGGAAAAGGTGCGCTAAGCATTAGAAATATAATTGAAAAGTTTGGTGAAAAGATTATATCAAAGAAAGTGATTCTAAAGGTTGTTGCAGGAATAGTAATCATCGGATTAATAGGCATAGGAGGATACGCGCAGTTCATTCACGGAAAGGGCTTGATTGACAACAAAAAGGATACCTATTGGCAGTTGAAGGATGCAGGGATATGGGTGAGAGAGAACTCAAATAAGGATGACGTTCTCATGTCGCAAGCGTTTCCGCAGATGATGTATTATACAGAAAGAAAGGTTGCAAGCTTTGATATGACAGTTGAGAAGATTGAGGAGCAGATACAAGAGTTAAAACCAAAGTATCTGCAAGTATCTGTATTTGAAAAGCAGCCAGACGCAGTGTTTGAGTGGATGGAAAAGAATAGACATCGTTTGAAGGCAGTGAGGGGGTATTTTGCTGATGAACAAAAGCAAAAACCTATTTTGATAATGTATGAAGTTATCTACGAGTGATTTTTGCAGCAAGAAAGGTTGCGCCATAAGCGATGGTGTTGAAAAAAGCAAGAAGAGGAAAGAAAAAACAGACAGGATCTCTTGAAAAGTGATACATGCGGTATGTAATGATAAAGTTTGGAATGATAAAAATATTAAAAAGGAGATTTTTGATAAACGCTTTCAATGAAACAGAATTTTGAGGAAAATAGTTAAATTGGCGTGAGAGTGCAGTTGAGGAATGATAATTTCTTCCCCAAAAGAATTTCTTTTTTGCAAGAGTATACAAGTTCTTTTCAGCATAATGTTTGGTTGCGTCAGGAATAACAACAACTGATGTTTTATTGAAGTGAAGAAGATCTTGCACAACAAGAACATCTTGTGTGTATCCTCCAATAGATTCAAGGTCTTTTCGTGAGTAGAAGAAGCAGTTTCCACCAGTTAAGAGCATATGCTCTTTAGTGAGAGTAAAGCGTTGGAATGGAAATTCTTTGATGGTGAGCGTATCAGGAGAGGTGAGGTGTCTGATAAAGTCAAGTGACCGGTATGCGAAGAAGGAATCTGTGCCAAAAAGTGCAACGTAGCGGACAACTGGAGGGTCAAGAAGGCGATGTGTTTGTCCTCCGAGGACACCAATAAAAGATGATGATAGGGGTGATAAAAAAAGGTTAATAACAGATTGAAAAAGGGTTTTGTCTTGAAGTTCATTGTCTTGGTCAATAAATCCTATGACGTTTCCTGTTGATGCATGATATCCCAGCCATTTTCCGTTTCCTTCACCTTCCGGTAATCGTTGGAGGTTGATGAGGAGTTTGATGCGTTTGTCTTTGGACGCATATTCATTGATGATAGCTTGTGTGTCATCTTTGCTCATGCCATCGACGCAAAGGATTTCAAAATCTGTAAATGATTGTCGGAGTATGGAATCGAGGCAACGTCTGATATGGTGAGTTCCGTTGTAAGTGCAGATGATAATGGAAAGTGTGGTCATGGTCGTGTGAAGCGGGTAACAGTTCCTAAGATAAATCCTATGCCATAGCTAAAGTGAATGCTAAAAAAGATGAAAGGAAGCATGAAGAATGCAAGAATGTCATTATGTTTCATTCCGAGATAGAAAGAGAAAACAAGAGTAAGAGCAATGTAAAGGAAGAAAGGAGTGATGAAGAGGAAATAAAGATAGGTGAGAGGAATAAGAAGAATGATATAAAGAACAAACAAGCTTGGTATGAGGAAGAGTGGCTGTTTAATAATCTGAAAAAAGGGTTGCGTGAATGGTCGAACAAAGCCATAGTTGAAGATTTGACGTGCAAAGGCAAAAAGGGTTGATCGTCGTTTGTGATAAATAAAAAGATCGGGAAAGTATGCAATGGAGTACTGTGCCTTTTTTGCATCAGTGATGAATTTTGGGTCTTCTCCAGGATAAAGAGATTCGTCAAAGAGTGTGGTTGAAAAGACGTGTTTTCTGCAAGCGAGATTTGCAGATGTAAGTGATCGTTCATCAGCATGAAGAGTGAATGAGAGAGGAGAGTAGCGTGCGCTCATGCTTGCCGCACCAAAAGGTGAGCTTAAAGCGTATCCGCTAAGGGTTGCAAAGACACCTTGATCAGGAGGGGTGAGTTGCGGTCCTCCAACAATATCTATAGAAGGGTGCGTACGAAAGAATGAAAGAAGGGTGCGTGCCCATTGGGGGGGGAGAATGGAGTGCGAGTCAACAAAAGCAATGATGTCTGCGTGAGCTTTTGCAACCCCTCTGTTCCTGTTCTGGGAGGGGTTTGGCCCTTGTTCAATAATGATTTCGACTTTCTGTGTTTGCTGTTTCAAGCTTTCAAGCACGTCTAAGGTGCGGTGAGGTCCTACAGGAATAACAACAGAGAGGAGTGGTTTTTTCATTTGATAACCTCAAGTTCAAAGAGGCATTCTGCTGTTGGCAGCATCCAGCAGAAAAACCGTTCATACAGTGTGGGGCTCAAATTGATTAAAGGATTAAAAAGAATATTGAGGAAGGGAAAGGCAAGTCGGGTGAAGTTAAGTTTTCGAGTAAGAATTTTAAATTGGGCAGGTGCATAAGGACAATCTGCAGTGAAGTAATCAAATGTAAAGTAGCTAAAGAGTCTTCGGTGTGTGGGGTCGCGGTAGCTCACGCCACAGGAAAAGTGAGGTGCGCGAACAATGATTTTTGCTTTAGGCTTTGCAATTCGACGAAGTTCTTTCATTGTTTGTATAAAATCAGTAACATGCTCAAGGATATGGCTGCAGAAGATTTCATCAAATTCGTTGTCTGGAAAAGGGTATGGAAAGATATCAAGGTCATGCACAACATCTATTCCGAAAGTTTTCACGCTGTCAAGATTAACGTATCCTGGTTTGATGTCTGTGGATGATCCGAGGTTGAGTTTTTTCATGAAGTCACCAGTTATGGATTTTGAGAGGTTCAGGGAGTTTGTCATAGAGTGTGACAACAAATGCGAATGGTGAGTAAAGCAAGCGAAGTCTGAGGAGTGAGAAAAACATTTTGACAGGTGTTTTGGGAAACTGTAATCGTGATCCTTCTTTGTCATACCAGGTGGTGGGAGTTTCTTTAATGGAAAATTTTTCTTTGATAAGAACATAAAGAAGATTAACGTCAAAGGCCCACTGGGTGATATAAAGTTTGTTGATGATGGATGATACTGCTGATGTCTTGAATACTTTTGCACCGCATTGAGTGTCCTTGAAGGGAAGGAAAAATAAAATTTTGGTGAAGAGGTTGAATGCGCGGGATGCGATGCGTCGTTTGAAACTCTGATGAGGATAAACATGAGATGAGGGCATCCATCGGGATGCGATGATGCCTGATGATGAGCCGATATTGTTGATAAGATGAAGGTAAGCAAAAGGTGGTGTGCTTCCATCAGCGTCAAGATATCCAACAAGGGGTGTGCGTGCACGTCTGAATCCTTCAATGACTGCTCCTCCTTTACCGATAGGGTCAGGAGTTTCGATGAGTGTGATTGCAGGAAATCGTCGTTTCAAAGTACGGACAACCTGTGAAGTAGTGTCAGTGCAGTTATTCAAAACAACAAGGAGTGTATAACGATGAGCGTAATGAGTATTAAGATAAGTGGCATAGCTTTGGAGTGTTGGTCCAATGCGGTGTGCTTCATTTTTTGCAGGGATGATAATAGTAATAGCAGGGTGCTTCATAGAAAGAGGAATGAAGTGTGCTATTTTAAGGTTTGCTGAACAGGTAACAATATTTTTGAACGTGAAGGTTTGATGAGAAGTTCTAATAAAACAAGAGCAACAAAGAGAATAGTCATGAGAAGGATAAGAAGATAGACAATCTGGTTTAAGTGTACATGATAGATCCAGATGAGAGCTATTTGGAGAATATTAAAAAAAATGAGGATATAAATAAAGAATGTTTTCTTGAGGGAAATTGAATAGAAGCAGGTGAAGTAAACAAGGCTGTATGCAGCGATAAAGAGTGCGAATGGGCCAACAAGAGGGATGATAGAAAGAAATGCATCTCCAAAAAGAAGGGAAACAAGGAGTTGTGGAAAGCTGAAAAAAACAATGATGGCAACAGCAAGGCAAAAGACAAGAATGCCAAGAGACTTCAAGAAAAGAGGATGAGTTTTTTCTCCTTTGTCTGCAAGTTCTGATACTTTAGGAAACATGACTTGACTTATAGATAAGCTTCCAAAGAAGATGACTTTTCCTAACAAGGAAAGTGCAGAGTAGAAGCCAGCATCTTCTGGGCTGAAGAAGTGTTTGACAAGCAAAACGTCAACGCTGAAGAATGCAGTAAGGCTGAGAAGCATAAGTAAGACAGGGAGAGTGTAGGTGTAGACTTCTTTTGTTGCAAAAGGTTCTTTGTGAAGAAAAAAGAGGTGGTGAAGCGGTTTATAGAAGAAGAGAAGAGTGATGAGGTATGCAATAAGAATTGCTGCAATTGCGCCGAAGACTTTGAATCCAAGATAGACAAGAAGTGCTCCAGAGAGGAATTTGGCAGCTCCTTCAACGAAGACGTTAATGCTCAATGCAGTGAAGGATTGTGTTCCTTGTAAGATGCCGCGTGCAACAGGAATGAGGACAACAGGAAATGCGAGAAGTCCTGAAAAGAGTAAGAGGGGGATGGAAATGGTAAAGAAACGGGAAAGGAGTGGAGTAAGAAGTGCGTAAGCAATGTAGGCAATGAATGTATAAAGGAGAAGTTTTTTGCTGGAGTGAAAAAGGAGGGAAGCAAGTTTGGATTGTTGTTTGTGGGTGTGGAATTGGACTGCAAATCGTGAGATTGCTGTTTGAATGGTGTTGACGAATGCGACATTGACCATGTAAAATCCTGAGAGGATAGTGCCGAGAATGCCATAATCTGCAGGTCCGAGGGAGCGTGCCATGAAGAAGTGGTACAGGAAGCCGAGGATGCCTGCGATAAAGCTGCCAACAAAGAGGATAGTATTATCTTTGATGAGTGGATTATGCATCAGTCGAGAGAAGAGTGTGCGAAAAGGTGACATGTTAAATCACCCAGATCAGGTTGGAAATTAAAAAGACGATGAAAAAGATGTAGTAAACAATTTCTTTTTCAGTAAATTTTCCTGTGCAAGTAAAAAAGTGAGGAATAGAATAAATGCCTTTGGAGAATGAATGAATGGTGCCATCAACATATTTGCCGTAGCTGCATGCAGCAAACTTGCTTCGTGCTTTGAGGATAAATTCGATGAAGAAGGGTATGGAAACGATGAGTGCTGCTTTTTCAAGGTCTCCCAGGATTGCAATGGTTGCAAGTGTTGCGCCGAGAAAGTAGGTAAGAGAGTCTCCAGGGAGGATTTGTGCAGGGTATTTATTGTAAAAGTAAAAGCCAATAAGTGCTGCTACAACAACGAGTGCAAGGAGTGCAGCAATATATCGTTCGTGCACATATGCATAGAGTCCAAGCACACTTAAATAAATAATGCCCATGCCTGTTTCAAGTCCGTTAAACCCTGCAAGCATGTTGACCATATTGGATGCACCTAAAAATCCGAGTGGGATAAAGAGGAGGGGATAAAAAATGCCAAAGTTCACATGGCCGATGAAAGGAACAATCATGGTTGTTTCTCCTGCAGCGACTACCATAAGGGGGACTGCTGCAAAGAGGGTGAGAAGGGGTTTTTGCCATTGGCGAAGTCCTGAGGATTGTTGGGGATTTTGCACAACTAAATCATCAACAAATCCAACAAGGCAGACGATGATAATGGAAATAATGCCTGCGAAGAGGAATTTGAGTGCAGTATCATCTAAGATAATGGATCCATTGACTGCAAAGAAGGTTCTGAAGAAGATAAATGTAGTGATGCCTGCTAAGAATCCTCCTAAAACAACAAGCCCTCCAGAAAGAGGAACGAGAGGTTTGTCTTTCTTGTTCATGTCATACACAACCAAATTGATTTTTCTTAAGTATTTAATCAGCCAAGGAGTGAAAAAAATAACTACGAAAAAGCTGACAAATGCTGCAAGAAAGGGGAGGAATACCATAGGTGATAGCTGCGATGCGCGTTATAAAAAGGTTTCGTCACGCTAAGTTGTTAAGGTAGCGACTCCTATTTTTGTGTAAGAGTTTCAAGGTGGTTGCAAAAGAATGTTCTAGTTAGATAATCTATACTGTCAACGAGATAAGTTTTTATATAGTAAGGCATTGCTTAAAGAGGTGATGCAAAGAGGTGTCAGTCCTAAGTTTATAGTAGCAATTGTATTAATAATCATTGCGCTCGTCCTTCTTGTTTCCCCAGCAGAAAGGTCATTGAGTGGGATGACGCATCTTCCTGTTCAAGATCAACAAACTATACAAAATTATGTTGTTTCTGCTTCGCGACTTTATGAGATAGAGCAAGCATTTCTTGGTTCTTATTTTCATACGAATCAAATTGCTGAAGATCCGGGAGCAAAGGAAATTACTGGTTATTATTTGAGTGATATGAAACAACAAAATCCTCTCACCAGTTATTATCTCGTTTCTGTTTTAGACGAGTTTGAAGAAGAAACATTTGATCCTCGATGGGAATCAGTTCGTTTTGGTGTCATTCATGTTATTGCTGACCTGCTCAGTCTTACATTTCCGTGGGACATTCGTATATATGCTGGTGCTGAGATGCCAATGACTGAGAAGATCCTTGAAGTAAGTAACCGTGTCGCTTCCCTCTACATTCAATCTTCCTCTGACATCCTCACTGGAAACGTTATTGGTCCTTCTCCTAGGACGCCGTGGGTTTCTCAGCTTAATTATATTAGTTTATGGCCTGACCCTTATAGCAACCCAGGCGGATACCCGAATGATTTCCCCACCACTTCTGGAGGCATTCGAAACACCTTATATCCTACACAAGAAACTCCTCCCCAGCAGGATCCTACAAACCCCTATAACATCAAGGGCGGCAATAATCCTATTAGTGAAGAAACCGCGTACAGAGATCTAGCTAAACGTTTTGGAGGCACATGCTATGCTTGGGCTATGTGGGATTGTAATGCAGAACTCGGAGATCCACATTATCAAGGACAAAAAACTCCGAATAAGTTTGTTGATTTGGCTCGGGAAGTAACTGGCGGATTGCAGCTTATAGTTGATAATGTAGGTGGTAAAGTAGTTACATATATAGGTCCTCTTCCAGGAGCTTCGCTGCAGGAGAAGGCAGGTTATTATCATCGAAGAGGGTATTGCGTGATAAGAATTCCGATCACGTTAGATAACGCGGCTGCTGTGGTTGCTGGTGTTAAAAACAGCAGGCAAAATTACCCGAACACGCATGATGTTTTTGCGTCGCGCCATCTGATCGTGGCTGGAGGTCACGGAGAACACGTTAAAGATGCGATGTTATTAACCGACATTACGCAAGAAGTCCTTCAAGCTCTAAGTGAAGGAAGAGGTCCGCAGCTTCCTTCAGATGTTGCAGGACCATACCAAACTGCCCCGCTTAGTGCTCAGTATTATGATGCAATAAAAGCAGGTGATATTCGTATTTTTAAAGCAAGAATCAAAACACGGAGTTGGTTAAAAGATGCGTATCTTGATGTCCTTTTGCTTGTGGATCGTAATGGTCAAATTATAAAGAGAACCTTTTCTCCGAAGGATCAAAGTAATTACCAGAGTGCTATTGTTGGAACTGGTGAAGGAATATTTGAAAAAGAGTTTCCTCTTGGTATTACTCAAAGAAAAAATGAGAAACTGAATAATTTTAATAAGATGTATATTACAATTGTTTATCCCTGCGGAACTACTGGGGGTGCTCAGTTACCATCAGGATATGCACTACCTGCTGGCACTGTTGTTGAGGTTTATAATGGTGTAACAAGAGAGTTTGATGAAAGGACTGTTGACGCAAGTGGAGCCCTCATCCCTCCTCCGTCTATACTACCTACACCTCCATCACCTCCTGGAGGGGGCAAACCTTGTACGTTGACAAATAATATATGTATTGATAATTGCCCCAGAGATGCAAATGGGAATGAGCAAGTGTGTAATAGTGCATGCACCACGTGCGAGTTAAAAGATAAACCAAAACCTCAACCAGATCCACCAACATCAACTGGAGGAAAAACACCTTAAGTGCAGTAAAGAATGGTTAACCCGATAGTACAATCACATTACTCTCGAATTTTGTATTTATAGAGGTTTTTGAGGAATTCAATGATGATTCGCGGCTTAACTGCTGATGCACCTCTAAACCGTTTTTTGAAGGTGTAATTCACTTCAGCGACAGAGCAGCCAAGTTTATGCGCGTGAATCATGATTTCGCTATCGATAAACCAGTCTTTTGAAGTGAGGTGCATCTGTTCATAGACCTTCCGCTTCATGAGTTTTGGTTTTGAATTAACCTGAGAATAGGGCACACCAAACATGATTCTAAAGAGGATATCATAACTCTGAGAACAGATAGTTCTCAATAAACCATCTTCGCGATGAGATCTTCTTCCTTTGACTAAGTCAAAGTGTTCATGAAAGAGCTTGGTATATGCTTCGGCAATCACCGCGCTAGGGATTTGGTTATCGCCATCAGTATATCCCACATAGTCGCCTCTTGCGGCGTGAAGTCCGGTGATAATGCCATGGCCGTATCCTTGGTTGACAGGGATGGTAACAGGAGTAATACAAGAATTTTTTTGTGCGAATGTGGCAATGAGTTCTGGAGTTGCGTCTGACGATCCATTGTTTACAAGGATCAGTTGATAAGGTATATGTGCGTGTGTGAAGCAAGAGGTGAGTGTGTGAACGAGTGAGGGAATGTTATCTGCTTCATTGTACAAGGGAATGACAAGAGAAAGTGTTCCAAGAGGATTCATGAATGGGCAATAAAAGTGGGGCTTTTAAAGGTTTCGCGAAGTATAAAAAGAGAAAGGAAAAAGGAAAGAAGATGAAAGGGAAAACAGTTCTTGTAACAGGCGGAGCAGGATTTATTGGGAAGAATGTAACAGATGAGTTAGTGAAGACAGGAAATAGGGTGGTGTGCTATGAGAAGGATCAGGATATCACAAAGCCGTTGAGAGTTACAGAACATATTGATGTGGTGATGCATCTTGCTGCAATAGTAGGAAAAGGAGAAAGTGAAAAAAAGATGGTTGAGACGAATGTGCTGGGAACACGCAACGTGTTGGAGTGGTGTAAACAACAGAGAACAAGAATGGTTTTTGTGTCAACGTGTATGGTATATGGAAATCCGAAGAGAAATCCTGTAGATGAGTCTACTGAGGTGAATCCAATAGATGGATATGCGAAGAGTAAGGCTGTTGCAGAGGAGTTATGCGTAAAATATGCAAGGGAGAAGAATGTTGATTGCGTGATAGTAAGGTTGTTTAATCCATATGGAAAGGGGCAGAAGCAACCATTTTTGGTGCCTTCAATTATTGATGCGATGAAAGGGAATACAAAGCTTGTATTGAATGCGCCTGAGTTGAAAAGAGATTATGTGCACATAAATGATGTTGTTGCTGCATTAGTGAAAGCAGGAGAGAAGGGAAAAAAGGCAGATGTAATCAATATAGGTTCGGGGAGAGGGCAGACTGTGCAGGAGGTAGTTGCAGCAGTGGAGAAAGTTGCTGAGCAGAAGATAAACTATGTGTTTACACATAATGAAGTTGCAGTGAAGGAGATATGGGCAAGCATAAAGAAAGCAAAACAGGTGCTGGGTTGGGAGCCGAAGATCAGTTTTGAAGAGGGGATAAAAATGCTTGTGGAAGAGGAGAAAAAGGCATAATATTTATAAAAGCTTGTATCAGCAAGGTATTTTATGAAGGTTGTCATTCTATGTGGAGGGAGAGGAACAAGGCTGAACGAAGAGACAGAGTTCAAGCCAAAACCGTTAGTCGAGATCGGTGGGATTCCTATTCTTGTGCATATTATGAACCATTACAGTGCACACGGTTTTAACGAGTTTGTGTTGTGTTTAGGGTATAAGGGGTATATGATTAAGAACTATTTTTTGAATTTTGAGTACATGAGGGATTTTGAGTTGCATTTGAAAGGAAAGAATGTACGAGAGTTAACAAATTTTAAGATGCCAGATTGGAAGATTACGTTTGCAGAAACAGGATTGAATACAAATACAGGAGCGAGAATGAAAAAGATTGAGAGGTATATTGATACAGACACATTCTTCCTGACATATGGTGATGGTGTGTCTGATGTGAATCTGAATCAGTTGCTTGCTTTTCATAAAAAGCATGGAAAAGTAGGAACAGTAACAACGGTAAGGCCAACAAGCAGGTTTGGAAACTTGACTGTGGAAGAGGATAACAAGATCACGAATTTTGAGAAAAAAACACGATTGCATGAGGGGTGGATTGATGGTGGATTTTTTGTGTTTGATAAAAAGATATTTGGGTATGTAACAAATGATGAAGAGTGCATGCTTGAAAATGAGCCATTAAAGGAGCTTGCAAAGGAAGGGGAATTCATGGCATTTAAGCACACTGGTTTTTGGCAGTGTATGGACACGATGAGGGAAGTGGAACTGTTGAACAAATTATGGGACAGTGCGAAAAATGCCTGGAAGATTTGAAGAGCTGGAAAGTTTCTACAGGGGAAAGACAGTTCTCGTGACTGGGCATACGGGATTTAAGGGGTCTTGGCTTGTATTGTGGTTGCATAAGATGGGTGCAAAGGTTGTGGGATATGCGTTGCCGCCAACTTCTCAGAAGTATATTTACAGTCTTGCGCGATTAGATAAAAAAATACAGGATATAACAGGGGATGTGCGGGAGTATGAGCATTTGAAAAGGGTGATGAGCAAATATAAGCCAGATATTGTTTTTCACTTGGCTGCAAAAGCAATTGTGAGGGAATCATATGATAATCCAAAAGAAACATTTGAGACGAATGTGTTGGGGACAGTGAATGTATTGGAGGCGATGAAAGAGTCTGGAGGGAAAGTTGCTGTGATGATAACCACAGATAAGTGTTACAAGAATAAAGAGAGGATGGAAGGGTATAGTGAGGATGATGAGCTTGGAGGATATGATCCATATAGTGCAAGTAAAGCATCTGCTGAATTGGCAATTGCAATGTATAGAAACGTGACAAAGGAATCGAAAATGAGGATAGCATCAACAAGGGCTGGAAATGTGATTGGAGGGGGAGATTGGGGGAGCGACAGGATTATTCCAGATATGGTAAGAGCATACGAAGAGGGGAAGGAATTAATGGTGAGAAATCCGAGTGCAATAAGGCCATGGCAGTTTGTGTTAGAGCCATTGTATGGGTATCTTTTAGTGGGGATGAATCTCTACAAAGGTGAACCAGTTGATGAGGCATGGAATTTTGGGCCGACAGATGATATGAAAATGACAGTGAGGGAATTAGTGGATGCGATGGGAAGAGAGCTTCAGTTCGCAAGGGTGAAGTACGGAGAAAAAGAAGATAATAAGCATGAAACAAAGGTGTTGATGTTAAACTGGAAAAAAGCAAAGGAAAGGTTAGGATGGCACCCGCAATTAAAGAGGGAAGAAACGGTAAGGTTTGTTGCGGAGTGGTATAAAGAGTATAAGAATGAGAATGTGTATGGGTTGTGCGCACGTCAGATTGATGCGTACACAAAAAAGAATGGATAATTATTTGGGGATTGCAATAATGAAAGAGTGCGAATAGAGGAGTGACGCATTAAAGACAGAGGCGTGTGTGATGATAAAGGATTGGGAGATAAGTTTTTGTTGTTCTTCAAGTGTTCTGATATTTTTTCCTCGATCAAGTTTGTAGAGGAGCTTTGAAAGAGGGTTCTTTTTTTGGATGAGGTCGACAACAATAAGTTTTGTGGATACGCGTGCTGCTTCTGCAAGGACTTTTGTGATGAGGTGATCAGGGAAGTGGTGCAGCATGCTGAGAAGCATGGTTGTGGTGAATGATTTGTCTTGGAAAGAGAGGTGCGTAGCATCCATAACATCAAATTTTTTGTCGTATGTTTTGCGTGCATAAGCAATGAAAGAAGGTGTAAGGTCAATGCCTTGATAGGATTCAGAAATGACGGAGAAGTCTCCGGTGCCGCAGCCGATGTCTAATACCTTTTCTGTGGGTTTAATGTGTTGGCGAAGAAGCGTGAGTTGTTTTGTGTTTCCTGCTTCAAGGATGGTGCGAGTAATGCGGAAGAGATAGGGATTGTCAAAAAGGGTGTCTTTAATTTTTGTGAGCATAAAAAGAAGGAAAGAGAAGTATTTTTAAATGCTTCGAGTGGGTTCTTGAGGAAGAGAGGTATTGATAACACAAAAGTTTCCTCGGGTGGTCATGTTAGTAAAGCCACAGTTGGCGTAAAAAGCACAGGTTTCCTGTGAGGAGAGAACGCTAGTAATATTCCAGTCAGAGAGAAGAGTGGTCGTTGAGCTGCAGTCTTTTCCTAAGTGTTCAAGGAGATAAACCAAATGTGCATTATATGTTTGGGATGCAACATGAGGATACCATCCTGCAGGTGTGGTGAGGTTATGGTAAATAGGGGCGTAAGAGTAGATTGCCTTGCTATAGAGTGTCTGAGGAAATGTTCCATGAATGATGAAATTACCGTATGCATAGGGGAGAAGTGAAGTAACGTCTTGCACGTCTGCGTCAGGGACTGGGAGTGAGGGAGTAATAAAGAAAGTATAACCAACACTAATGAGCGAAGCAAGGATAATGCCAGTGTAAAGAAAGGTAGTTATCTTTTTTGAGAGGAAGTGTGAGCGGTAAAGAAGGATAATAATGAGGAATATAAAAAGGACATTGTAGTAATCAATAAGGAGGTCATCAAGGACAGGAATAAAAGAGATAAGTTTTGAAAGAACAAGAAGAGACAAAATGAAAAAAGGAAGATAAAAAAGGGAGATTGCTGAATTATGTCTTCGAGAGATGAGGTAAAGAAAGATAAAAACAATCATGATAAGTGAAGTAATGATATGAGTGGGAAGGAGGAGATTATTGAAGACAAGGGAATGTGCCCCGAGGTTTTCCCCGACGATAAAGCTTTGGGAGAGGTTGATGAGGAAGGGATACCACCAGAAGCTGGAAAGTGTAATACCAAGAAGTGCAGAGAGAACTATCCAGGTTCGTTCTTGGAGAGAGGGTTTGATGAGGAAGAGAGAAACATAAAAGAGTGAAGCGAGAATGGCAACATTAGGATTGCAGAGAATGATGAGCGCGTAGAGTATGCCAGTAAAGATAAAAGATGGTCGAAGAGGCTTTTCAGAAGAGAGGAAGAAGACTGCAAAAGCAAGGAAGATAACCCAAGCAAGGAGTTCGTGTACTCTGCCAAGTCTGATGAAGTTTCCAATTGCAATTGCATTGCCAAAGAAGAGAGAAAAAAGAGCGATGCGTTGGAGGAGAGAGAATTGAAGTTTTTTGTAAAGGAAGAGAATGATGAGGAAAGCGATAAAGATGATGAGGAGAAGGGAAAGATATGTTGCAAGGGTCACATCATGAAACAAGAGGTAGAGGGGGCTGGTGAAGAAGTACCATCCAGGTGCTTGGAAGAGGAAGTTGGTGAATCCTCCATACCAATAAGGGCAGTGAACGTGAAAGCCGCAAGTGTGGAGGAAGAAGAGTTGTGCCATGTATGAACTGAGGTCGTTGACCGCATCTAACGGGAAAAATCGAAGAATTTTTGAGGTGTCAATAATGCGGTAAAGGAAGGTGAAAAGAAGGAGAATTGATGATAGGAGAAGTGCATAAAATGGAAAAGGTTTTCGAGGGAAGGGATTCATAAAGGAAGGGAAAGAAAAAAAGGTTTTTAAATACTTTGATAAGGATCAGGATTAAATCAGTTTTTCAAGCACAGGATCGGGGAATTGACGTTTGTAGTATTCTTCAGGGATTTGCAAGTTGTCAGGGTAGCGGATTTCCCAGATCATGAGTGGTCCGATAAGTCTCCCGTTGTATAGTGCAAGAGGGATATTTGCTGCATCAGTGTATGCTTGGATGAAATGGTCAGAGGGTTTGTTATACAAATAAAGCTGGGTGAAGAGGGTGCTGCGTACGCGCCGGGAAAGGTAAAGTCCTGCTCCATAGACAACTCCTTGGTCGCCATCGATGCGGGGGATGATTCTAAAGCATCCTTGGAGTCCTTCTTCTTGTGCAAAGAGTATTTCTTTATTGTTAAAGTACACACAAGGAAGAGGGATAGAATATTGTTTGCCTGCATAGACAAGAAGTGCAGTGGGCATGCCTATAGAAACATTATCTTGCCCAGAGGAGATTGGAACAACGATTGCGCCGATGCCTGCTTGTCCTGCAGGAAAGAGGGTGTCTTGATAAATAATGTCTTCATCAAGTGCTGCGCCTCCAGCATAAAAGTAAAGGGTTTGGTCTCTGTTTTCTTGGGATCGGGAAAGGTCGAGGTTGAAGACAGGGATGTAGGAGTAGCGGTCGTAGCTCAGGTTTGATCCGATGCTGCTGAATGCAGAATATTTTCCAATTTCGTCTGAAACAACGAGGAAGTGGGTGGCGTTGTGGGAGTAAAGGTATTCAAGTGCTTCTCGTTCGCTTTGTCCAGTAAGCACGTGTCTTCCCATCCAGTAATTGAGTTCTGGTCCTCCGTCGTTTCCTCCGTCTGTGAGTGTTGCTCGTCTGCCTCCTGTTTGGATCCAGTAACCGTAGTCCCACCAGTGGGCGAATGCTGCGTCTTCTGGAGTGTTTTCTCTGACCCATTTCATGGCGTATTGCCATTGTTGGTTGTATCCAGGGCCGAGGAATTGTGCTTGGGAGAGTGTTTGTTGTGTGCTTGTAGTTAGATTACCAGATATTCCAGGGGTAAAGACGAGGATGAGAAGAATGATGACAAGGGAGTAACGGAGAATGTTCTGTTTGAGAGTGATTATTTTGTCATAAGCAAAGAAAAGAGCGTATGAAACAAGGATTGCTGCGATGGGTGCGAAGAACATGAGAAGTCTGATGGCTCCGCGTGCGAGGAAAATGCATATGAAAAGCCAGAGAATGATAAAAAAGAAGTTTCTGGGAAGCGCGCTAAATTCGTGCGCGTAAGGTTTGTGCTTTGCATAGGTGTACAGGTAAGTGATAAGAGGCACAAGAAAAAAGAGGGCAAGTGATCCGATGAAAAAGATGGCAGAGATGATGCTAGTGCCATTGAGGATTGAGTCGCTTCGATATTTGCTGAAGAGGAAAAGGATAAAGAATGCAGAGTATGCAGTTGCGATGTAATAGCGATGTTTTTTGAAGGTGTGCAGGTGGCTGAAGAGGAAGAAAATGAATCCAATGATGAAGAGGATGAAAAAGAGGGTTCCAAATTGAGGAATCCAGTCTGCGATGAACGTTTCTCTGCTTTCTGCAACAGTAATTCCCCATCGTCCTCGAGCGAGGGGGTTAATGATGTCTTGAGTGACAACCTGGATGAATGAGGTGATGAATGATGTTCTATTGGTGAAAATAAGGAAGATGAATCCGAATATGCTGGTAACGATTAAAGAGACAAAGGGAAGGGGAAGATATCTAGTGATTGTAGTGAGGAGAGGGTTGGTTTTGATTTTGGTAAGTATAAGAGTGATAATGCTAGTGAAGAATGCAATGACTACAAAGAGAGTGGTGAGTGAAGAGATGAGGTTTGTGAATGTGTATCGTTCAGGATAGAAGAGGTAAAGAATAATAGCTGCAACAATGCACCAGAGAAAGAAGCTGAAGTAATCGTGAGGAGTGAATTTATTGAGGAGTATTTCGATGAGTGTAAAAAGCCCAATAAGGAGGAAGAGTGCGTTTGCTCCTCCCCAGCTGAGCATCATGAAGGCTGCAGCTGCTCCGGAGATTCCTGAGAAAAGGAGTTTGAGGGGAAGGTGTGTCGCATCAAAGGAGAGAAGATAAAAGGATATGGAGATAAAAAAGAAGAGCATGCCTAAGCTTTCTTTGTCTGATACTCCTGCCATGGTTCTAAAGAGGTAGGGGTTTGTTGCGATGAGGAATGCTGTGGAGAGTAGTGCAACGCGGGAGTCAAAGAGTTTTTTGACAAGGATGAAGAAGAAAACAAGGCTGAGTGCAAATGCGACTGCAGGATATAAAGCGTGCGCATATTCAATGGTGACTTGGGGATTAAAGGAGTGGAGGATGTTATACAGCCAGACAGAGAAGTGGCTTAAGATTCCAAATTCTCCGAATCGGGGATAGTAGCCAAAGGGGTAATAGCGGAGAGGGTCGAAAGTAAGAAATTCTCCATGTTCAAAGACATATTGCACATATCTGAGGAAGAGTGTTGCGTCTGGGTCTGCCATGATATAGGTTCCTGTGGTGACATCTCGAAGAAGAGGAATGTTGCGGGTGCGGATGAAGAAGCCGAACCAGACGAGTGCTCCGAGGAGAATTGTAAAAAGGAGCTGCTTTTTGCGAGTGAAGTAACTGAACAATTGCGCCTTGCGTGATTCGAGGACTTTGTCAGTGTCTGTCATGAGTTAGAAGAATGTGGGGGTGACGTAAACTTCGATGATTGCTGCGATGAACAGGACGAAGATTGCGACAAGGATGAGGTCGAAGCTGTCAACAACGATGCGTTTGAAGTTGGGTGTGCCAAAGTCATATCCTATCACTGCGACGGAGATGATTCCTCCTGCGAGTCCTCCGATGAAGTAGCCAAGGATTTCGGGGAGGCCGTGGATGAAGTAGCGTAAGATGCTGAGTGAGTAGATATGGAAGTATCCTGCAATTTTTGGGAGGCCTACGCTTGCAGCATAGGTGGATATGTGGGTTCTGAAGAAGTTGCCGATGGCTGCGCTGATGACAGAGGCATTCCAGGTGAGGATGAATATTGATCCTGCACCGTAGAAGAAGGAAAAGAAAATGCAAAAAAGAAGTACTTTGAGGTTGTTGCCGAGGATTTGCATAAAGAGATTTCCTCCAGTAGCAGAGCTGGTGAGTGTGCCGGGAGTAGCAACTTGGGTGTTGATTTGTTCGATGGTTGTTTGTTGGGCGCTGAAGAGAATGTCAACAAGAGGTGTAGGCAAGATAATGTATGCAAAGGAATATGCGACAACGAATCCAACAAAGAGGCACATGAAGAATGAAAGCGCTTTGGAGTGTTCTTTGAGGAGGAATACTTCTTTCACATTTGGTTGGTCTTTGGATGCTTCGAGTTTGACAGTGTTGAAGATGAGGGGGATGCAAGCAAGGACAGTGAGGAGGATCATGACAATGCTGGATTCTTCTTTGAAGACCCAGATGGAGAGGAAAACGCCAATGGCTGCGTACATAGCTCCAATGAAAAGAAGGTCCCAGGGGTTTTTTTCTGCACGTTCTGGGGTCGTGAGGGATTCAAGAACCATGGAATTGCAAGGGAGTTGGTGTATTTAAATAGGTTGTGATTAAAGAGGAGGAAAGGAAAAAAAGCTTAGTGATGCGTTATTCCTTTGATGACATGTTTCTTATCAACAACGGCTATTTTGCTGATGTGGAGGTGTCCGCTGAATGGCCCTTCCATGATGGGTTCTGCTTCAAGTATTTCCAGTCTCTTGTCAAATATAGGTCCATCAATGACTAAGGTATCGTAGTGACCTCCTTCTGCGCCGTAGTGAAATCCGTAGCGTGCGGCAAGTTTTTTGAGTTCAAGAAAGGTTGCAGGGGTGAGTTGTTTGCCAAGCCATTCTTTGCTCAGTCCTTCTGCTGCGATTTGTGTTATTCGAATGTCATATCCTACAGCGATCATTTGTTCAACGAGTGTTGCATGGTTCATGCCCATGTGCGCAACAATAACTTCAACGCCAATATCAAAGAGTGTATCACGAAGGGTTTTCACTTGGGTTTCTTGGAGACCAACTCCACCAAGGATGAGCGCTTCAACAGGGTTGTCTTTGATGATGGTTCTGATGATGTCTGCTTCCTGTTCAGGGTCTGCAACGTCGCAGGTGGTATAAATGTGGTCAAGTCCGAGGATGCTGGAAAGTTCTTTGGTGTGCTCGACAGTTGCGAAGTGGAATAAGTAGCAGTCGGTGCGGTTTGGTTTAACGCTGAGTAAATATTTGATGTTCCATCCATTGCGCAGGCAGTGGTCAATAGCGTAGGTGCTGTCTTTGCCGCCAGAATACATGACTGCGACGTCCATAGAGAAGTAAAAAAGAGAAAGAACCTTTATAAATGTTTGGATAAGCAGGGGAGAAAGAGTGTGTGAGATGAAAAAATTAGATGGGTTTGAGAGGATTACGAAGGATGAGAAAGTGCGAGTGATAGAAGCATCGATGAATGCAAGAGAGTGGATTGAAGATAAAAAAGGATATTTTTTGATTCGTATTGACAAGGAAAAAAGAGTGATTGAAGCGGGTTTTTGTGATACAAAGACGCATAAGGTGAAGCTAGTGATTGTAGGGAAGCATCCGTTGCAGATGTATTACACGATTCTTCGGGAGAATTTGGTGAGTTCGTTGCAGCATGCGGCCTATTTGGGGATGGAGTTGCAGAAGGCGTATGCAGCAATTCAGTTTGATGGGGAGTATGTGCAGGATATTGACATGAGAAAGAGGGGTTAGTCTTCTTTTGTGATGGAGTGTTCTTTGATCAAGACTTTTCCTTTTTCTACAGTGATGGATATCTCATCATCCATGGTGAATTGTCCGATGTCAGAAACAAATTTGGGGAGTCGAATGATGCCTTCTTTCATGGAAAGGGTGGTGAAGACTTTTTTGCTGTGAGGAGATTTATGTGTGGGAACAACTTGGTCTTGTTCATGTTGGTTTTTTGTGGTGGTGAATGCACGCGTTTCATGTGCTAAGTATTCTGCAATGATGTGTGGGATGTTTTGTTTGGTTGTTTTCATGATGCCTTGAAGTCCTGGTGAGGCATTGAGTTCGATGACAGAAGGCTTATTGCCAAGGAGGATGTCAACTGCGCAAATGCTTGCGCCGATGATTTTTGCAGATCGGAGAGCGATTTGTTCTGTGTCTGCATCGAGTTGGCACGCGTATCCTTTGGCACCAAGATGGATGTTCGCGCGTAATTCGTCTTTGCCTGCTTTTCGGGACATGGCAATGACTTTTCTTCCA
The DNA here is from genome assembly GCA_964367375.1 of Candidatus Woesearchaeota archaeon. Lineage (GTDB taxonomy): Archaea > Nanobdellota > Nanobdellia > SCGC-AAA011-G17 > UBA489 > CAYIXG01. The sequence goes on from CAYIXG010000002.1 coordinate 85,585, forward strand.
ATGACAAGGGCGCGGATGTCTGTTCCCCCGGTGTCGATGTATTCTTGGATGATGTATGGCTGTTTGAAGAGTTCAAGGGCGTCAAGCATGGAGCTTGCTGCTGCTTTTGAGTCTGCAATCATGACTCCTTTTCCTTGGGTTCCAGAGGGAATTTTGAGGATGACAGGATAGGTAACGTCATCAAGGATCTGTTTTGCGACGCGAAGGGAGCTGGTAAACCAGGTTTTGGGGATGCGGATGCCTTTGCTTTGGAGTTCAAGCATAGTGAGGAATTTGTCATGAGCAAGTTGAAATGCTTTGGGTGCGAGGGGCATGTAAGCTGTGGAAGCGTAGGCTGTGCTGATGGCGTGTTGAAGAATGGCGTATTTGTAGGATCCGCGGATGTAGAGGCAGTCGTAGGAGGGCAAGGGTTGCATGCCATTGGAGATGACAAACCCCTCTGCAGAGGCGCTGGCGTGGAGGTTTTTGATGGGAATGGAATCTACAGTGGAGAAGAATTTTTTTGCAGCGTCTAAGATGCGTATGCTGCTTTCTCCACCGAGGCTGATGATGCCAATTTTCATGGGATTAAATGTATGGTTTTGAGGGATCTATCAAGAATCCGTGTTTAAGAATGTTGTTGCCGATAAGCATTTTGTAGCGCATGTGGTCGCGTTTGACAATGGTGAAAAGGGTGGTGAATGTGCGGTTTTTAAGGGTAATAGTCACATGAATATAAGGCCGAATGTGCTTGCCGTGTGCAGATCTGATCATTTTTTGTTTGACTGATGGTCCGAGGTTGAGGGTTGCAGCGAGGCTTGCATCAATGGAGCTTGTTGTTGCTCCAGTGTCTATTTTTGCGAGGATGACATGGTGTTGAACAGTAACTTCTTCGACAAGTCCGAGGATTGTTTTCTTTGTCATAGGACAAGGGAAGGGGGTGTTGTTCTTTTAAAGATTTCCCTAGGGAAATCAAAAAATCTTATATAGTATGAGTGCTGTGTGAAATGGGAAAATGGGTGAGGATTTGTCCGAACGGCATTTGGAGAAGCAGCGAAGGTTCTTTTTTATAGCATCGTTCATAGCGATTCTGATACTGTCGTTGTATTTGGTGAGATCGCTCGTGATTACAGTGGTGAGTGCAATGTTGCTCTCCTATATCTTTTATCCCTTGTATAAACGCTTGAAAAAGGTGGTGAGGAGTGAGAATGTTGCTGCGTTTGTGACGGTATTTATTATTATATTGATTATTATCATTCCCTTAATTTTTGCTGCGAACGCGTTGATTAATGAGTCTGTTCTTTTTCTTCGCGAGGTGAGGGATATTGATTTGTCAAAGTTTGATGATGCGGTTGATAAGTTTTTTAAAGATAGTAATCTTGATGTGAATGCATACATCAAAGATTTATTGAACAAGTTGTCATTGACCGTTGCAAAGAAAACGTCTGACTTTATTGTGGGATTGCCGCAGAAGATTTTGGAGTTTTTCGTGATGTTGTTTACAATGTTTTATTTGTTTAAGCAGGGTGCAAGGTTGTGTGAGAACATTAAGGAGCACATTCCATTTCATGAGGCGCACAAGAAGAATATTGCAGAAAGTCTGAGTGCAGTGGTCTATGCAAGCTTGTACGGTCTTGTGGTGGCAGGTTTTGTGCAGGGAGCGCTGGGAGCGTTGGGGTTATGGATTTTTGATGTGCAGTCGCCTATTTTGTGGGGGTTGGTGATTGTGATTTTGTCGATGTTGCCATTGTTAGGCACTTCATTGGTGTGGTTTCCTGCTGCAGTGTACAAGTTTTTCACGGGAGAGATTTGGAATGGGGTTGGGCTGTTTTTGTATGGTCTTATTATTTTGAGCACGATAGATAATATTATTCGGCCAAAACTCATTGGTTCAAAGGCAAAGATCCATCCTGTGCTGGTTTTGTTAGGGGTGATTGGTGGCTTGAAGGTATTTGGGTTTTTAGGGATTCTTCTTGGCCCAGTAATATTGTCAGTACTCACAGTATTCTTGAGTTTGTATATAGAAGAGAAAAAAGGGAAAGGATAAATACTTCTAGAAAACCATTTTGAATGTGCCGGGATCGCATAACCTGGTAGTGCGCAGGCCTTGAGAGCCTGTTTCCCTCGGGATATGCAGGTTCGAATCCTGCTCCCGGCGTTTTTTTGAATGAAGTTTAATCTACAGGCCCGCAATAATAGGGATCTCCTTCTTCCAGTGTACCTGATTCAAGATTAATCGATACGACTTTACATTGGTTAGGAAGAATATCAATAGGTATTATCGTTGTTAACGCTAATTGTTCGTTTGTGAATCTGGTGTCAACAAAAAGAGCATTAGGATACCTTTCCTTAATTGCTTGAATTGCTGATGAGCATGGAATGATGTGATTTGCAATTTTTCCATGAACAGCTATTTTATTTATTGTATGTGACAATGATTGGAGCTGGGTGGTGTTTTTGAGTATTTGTGCTTCAGTAAGTTGATGTTGAGACTCATCTTCCAACAGGATATATCCCGGGATGTTAAAGACAGCCCAATCAATGATGTATTGATAACCAATCATAAGCTGAGATGGTGAATCAATGTATATCGAACTATGGGGAAAGAATGTAGCAGAAGTAATGCGAATATGATCATCAAAATAATCCTCAGTTACACTATTAATGTGCAGGAAAAGATTTTTCCAGAGTACTAATGCATCATTATGTTGGATAATTTGAATGTGTTTAGAGGGAGAAGGGAGAGAAAGAAGTTTCGTTGCAAATGCGTGTTCGGTTTCGCAGTAGGAGTCAATGTTGTTATTTGGTACGAGTGAAAGTCCTGGGTAACTGATAAGGCTTCGAGGAATCTTGTTTTCTATGGGAGGTTCCGGAGTCACGGGTGTGCAAGAGAGGAGGAAAAGAGTGAGAAGAGTAAGGAAAAGTTTCATCAAATGAATAAGAAGGGGAGAATTAATAAAGGTTATGAAAGACGAGTTACATAATGCCAAGTAAGGTCATGCCTATTTTGTCTGCTATTTTAATGAGGTCTTTTTCTGTTTGTCCTTCAACGAGGTAGCAGTTTTGTTCTTTGAACATGCCCATGCGGGTGTCGCTTAGTTTGAACCACATGACTGGTTTTTCTGGTGTGGCGTCTTGGCAAGTGACAACTGTTAAGTTGATGCGTTCAGATGGTGCGGTGAATGCTGCGGTGACAGGAACAGTAAAGAGCGCAGGGTTGTCAAGGATTTTTTCAACTTCAAAGATGGCGACTGCAGCTTCTGATCCAAGGTTGTGTGCAGGGGTGATAACAGTGAAGAGTTCCTGCACGTCTTTGAGTGTGGAAACGTCTGTGGAAAGGGTGATGTTTTCAATGACGCGAGGATCGCTAAGGAAGTTGACATAATTGGCTGTTTGTCGTTCGTTGATGAATATTTTGAATTTGAATCCTCCATCAAGGGTGTTCACTTCAAATCCATTGTAGTCAAAGTACACGTCTCTGTTTTTGTAGGATGAATAGAGGGGAATGCTGATAATGAGGATGATAAGAAGTCCTATGAGGATGCCAAAGACAATGAGGAGTTGCTTGTCTATCTTCATGGGAGCACTCCAATGAGGGTGAGGATAATGGTGTCAATGGTGGTGGTGAGGAAAGAGATGTCTCCAGAGATGGTGTAGCAGTTGTTTTCGAGTATGGCATTGGGAGTATCTCCTAAGGTGAGGAAGATAACAGGTGTAATGGGTGTTGCGTCTGCGCAGGTGCGCAGGGGTAAATTTTCACATTTTTCTCCGTCAGAGGTGCATGCGAAGAAGAGCTGGGGGAGGAGGGGTTTGAGATTGACATACAATTCTGCTTCTGCGATGGTTGTGCTTTCTCCTGGTTGTTTGGTGAGGTATATTTTCTGTGAGGAAGAAAGGGGTGCGAGAGTGAAGGGTAAAGGTGCTGTTGTTTGGAGGGTTTGGGGGTTATGTTGAAGGCTGATTTGAGCTCCGTTAATCTGAGTGACCCACCGTCCTTGTTGGGTGCGGAAGCGAATGCCTTGGAGACCCACTTCTGATGAGGGCTCACTGCCATCAGTAAACCCATAAATGATGACGCCAAAGATGCTGGAAACCATGATAAACGCTATAAAGAGGGGAATGAAGAGTTTTTTCTTCGGAGGGGGGGAATGGGAAGCGTTCATATGAAAAAGTGGTGGTAAAACGCTTTAACCAATATAGTGTTTAGGGTCTTCTGCTTGGGGGTTAACATTAGGAAGAGGGAGGTGTGCAGGCAGGTTTAATTCTTGGGCGAGTTCAAGTGCACGAATATTGCATTTTGTCAGGATGATGTTCAACACTTCAGTAGAAACCTGAGGGGAGATTTTTTTGGTTTTGTTCCAGGTGTCTAGAGTGCTGGTGATGGTTGCGGGATCAGCAAGATAGGTAACGTCACCAGTAAGAGCGATTGTTCCTATAGAAGGATTGTAAGTGACAGTGAAGGTGAATGTGAAGGTGAGAACATCTTTAGATCTGGCAACAGCAAGGGGTTGCTTAGTGACAGAAGTGATGTCAAGCCCATTATTGACTTTAATTTTGCCTTGGGGTCGTGCTGTTTTTTCAACGGTTATTTTGGTGTAGTTGAATCCAACGATCATGACAATATCCTGAAATTGAGTGATGGTATATAAATCTTGTGTTTGAAAAAAAGAGAAGTATATTTAGTGAAAAAAAGATAAAAGAAAAAGAGAAAAAAGAAGGGAAAAATCCCTTCATATGCTTAAGCTTCTACGAGTTCTCCGGAGAGCGTGTCGCTTCCGAGTTTCTTTGAAGCCATCATAGTGTCATCTGCGTTGTATCCTGCGACGAGCATGGCTACATTTTCGCCATTGTCGACAAGTTGAATGACAGAGTCTCCTGCTGCGTAGTTCGTTCTGAACTCGTCACAGGTGAGTAATCCTTCAACCATTTCGACTGCGTCGTTGATACATGGTCCTCCGACGAGGACTGCGTTGACTCCTGCGAGCCAGTTTGTATTCACTTCATCGTCGAACTTGTAGTCCGGCGTGATTTCTGAAATGCTACAAACCTCTCCTGCGGTTGTCTTTGTCGTGCTGGTTTCTCCCATCACGATGAAGACGCGGGCGCCTCTCTGGACGAGAGGATACTCGATAGTAACCGTTTCTGCGTCATCCGTTCCTTCAGGGTCGAAGATGTCCACAAAGGATCCATAGTCAGTCATACCATAATAGTGGTCGTCATCTTCGTCTGCCTGCACTAGAGCGAATCCTCCATTGCTTGACCATGCGACCGCAGTGGTGTTCACACCGATGCGAGATCCAGCTCTCTGGTTAATACCAAAGTTAAGATCTTCATTGACTGATGTAGACTGTCCTGTGGTTGGTGGTGAGTTTTCATCAAAGTCTTCGCTCAAGGTGGTGATGGTTACGTTAACAACTGTAGACACTGTTGCAAGGTCAAGAGCTGATCCTGAGGCAATGGTCCACACTCCTGTTCCCGTCTGAGTGTCTTCAATAACTTCAACGCCAGCGCTAAAGTTTGCGCTGAAAACATCTACAGTTGTGTCGGCATGGGGACCCATGAAGTCGATAATTCCTCCACCATTAATGGTGAATCGGATTTCTCGCGAGTCAATGGATCCATCATTGTCCATGTCTATTGCTAACGGGCTGTCTGAGCTTGCGTTATTGGCAGACAAGTTGACAATGTGCGTTAAGTAGGTGTTTCCTCCAAAGATGAGGTCTGCTCTACCTAGTGATCCGATGATGGCTGCATCTCTGTACACAAATTCTTTGTTTCCAGTTGCAAGGTCATCAAATTGGAGTTGTGTGTCTGTCGTATCGATAGAGTTGTATCGAACGATGTGGGAGATAGAAGTACTATCAAGTCCATCAGTATCATCTCCATGGTCACTGAGAATGAAGTAGTCTTGCCTTCCGACGCTTGCGTTGAACATGCTGGTTGCATTAACTGCTCCCTCAACAAACACAAAGTCGTCATCTCTGTCTCCAAATTTGAAGGTGCCTCCTTCGTTGGTGATGAACGGGAACCTGTAGACTTTTCCTTGTCTGTTTTCAAGTTCCATGTTATATTCATCGTCTCCAGACGGGTCAAGCTTAATCAGGCTGACGCCGACGTCATCAAGTCCTTCGTATCTCACATCCCAGTCAAACCCAAGCATTCCTTGAGGTTCGTCCAAGAATTCTCGGATGCCATGTCCTGCGGCAACGAAGAGGTCTTTCTCTCCAGGGAGAGCGTCAGCAATGAGTCTATATTTGATGCTGAAGACCTCGAATTCAGTAGTACTGATTTCGTTTCCTCGGACTTGGATCCACGCGTCTTCGATTTGTTCTTCATCAATCGTCACGCCTTGGATGAATCCAAAGTTAGTTGCGTCTGTAGATTCAGAGTTGGTGTATTCCGTGTCTTTAATCTCAAGTTTGCTTGCTCCAACGAACAATTCAACAAGGTCTCCGGCGCCTGCTTCTCCTGCTTCGTTCAGGATGATATCAGAGATGCCGATGAGCGTTCCATCACGGAGAATTTCTGTTTCTCCTTGGATGAGCTGATCAGTTACTTCGCCGTTGATTTTGAATGTTGCTGTTGCAGGTGTCACGTCTTCGATGATGAGTACTTCAACTTCATACTCTTTTCCATCGATGGTGAATGTTCTCACTTCACCTTCTTCCAGGATTGCGTATTCTGCTCCACCGAGCAATTCCAAAACAATGGAGTTTGCAGTGGTGTCAATTCTGGTTTCGACAAAGGTGTAGGTGTTTCCCAAGATAACAAGTTCTTCATCTTCAAAGTCGTCCAGTGAGTTACTCACAATGTCAGATTCAAGTCCATCTTCGAATTCAAGTTCGTATTCAAAGAATGCTCCTTGAGGTCCTGATCCTTCACGAACGATAAGGTAGTCTCCTATTTCTGAGGTAGGAGCATCATTTTCAGTGAAGTTCACGACTGGTGCGGTTAAGTTTGCCAGGCTTGTCGTCTGGAATCTGAGGTATTGGTTAAACTCAGTGGTTCCTTCAGATGTGGTGACAAGTCCGCCTCTCAAGCCGTCAAGTTCAACTTCGGTCAGTGTTTCTCGGACGTTTCCAAGAGCTTCACGAAGTTCAAACAGGTCGCTAGGGTCTGATACTTCAACTGCGTCTCCAGATACAGATACTGATCCTCCGGCAACGCCAGGAACACAGATCTTTGATCTGAGCTGGAAGTCTTTCACAACATTCGCGAGTGCGATGTTGTCTTCTGCTTTTGCGTTTCGTCCGATGACGAACACGTTATTACTACTATATACCCCGTCTACAATAAATGGCGCAGGGTAGTCAGTCAAGTCTGCAGCTAATGCACCCGTCATGGTTGCACCGAGCATTGCAGCTCCGACGCCAAGAGCAGCTATTTTTTTAACTGCTGTTTTGAGTCGTTGCATGGGTAAAACACCTCCGTTCTGTATTATAACCCATATTAGTAGGAGATACTTAGGCCTACTCGAAAACCATTTGGTTTTACTCCTATGAACAGGGGGTTGCTTTATAAGCATTTATATGGTGAAGAAGAATTGTTTGGACGTCTTTAGGTGTATTTAGTGAAGAGAAGGCTTGCAGAGGCATTTTATAGAGTTTTGGGAAAGAGGAAGGTGCAACTACTGAGAAGAAATAATGAAGAAAAAGAGGGCTAACAAAGGGTGAGTGCTGCTTCATAAAAGACTCCTTCTTGGGTGAATGGATAGGTGCTGACAATGCCTCGAGTACAATCTCCCATATCAATAATGACTGTTTCATCCTCTGTTATTATTTTAAGTCTATAATTTTCTTCTTCTTGAAGAACAGAGTAAAAAATATCCTCTATATTGTTTTGGAGAGTGATGCAGGTTGAAGGTGTTTCAGTACAGGAAGAAATGTCTTCCCGAATAGAAAAAGCACCTATGTTGACGTCCATGAGTGCAAAGAGAAGATTGCTTGCTTCAATGCTGGTGCGAACAGAGCTATAGGGTGCTGCTTCTGTTGCAAGGGTAAATCGTAAGTAAATGACTCCAATAAAGATGAGGATAATCACAATGACGAGAAGTCCAAGCACCTCTGCTTGGGCGCGAGAATTATGCATAGGTTGTCACCTCAAGTCTGCCTATTCTGTATTGGTCTTGTTCAGGAAAGAACAAGGAGATAGGGGTGCTGATGACTGATTTTCTGGTAAACTGGCTTGGCGTTCCATCATACACAACCCAGGAATTGCACGTGTCAGGATAGGTGAATTGGTTATAGGTCTGGATAGTACAGGGTGCGGTGATATTGGGTTCAGGATAAAGGTGGGTGATGCGGATGGTTTTGCTGCCAAAAAGCACTCGGTAATAGCTCATTTTTCCTTGCAAAAGAATTTGAAAGGGAAGGAGCTTGCTTGTGTCGATGCAGGTGTTGTCAGTGCAGCTGATTTCAGGGAGGCGGAGAATGCTTGCGAGGATGATGCTACTTTCTTGTTCGCTGAGTTCTGCTGCAATGGTGGTGATGTGTGCTTGGGAGTAGCGGAAGTACACGAGCATGCCAAGGATGATGATAATGATAATGACAAATAAGACAAGAAGGGTTTCGTTGATGTCAATTTGGGATTTGGTATGCATGAGGTTCACCTTAATAGAGGGGGGTGCAGTCATTTTTTTCAAGGAGTGTATTTTGCTCCTTAATAAGATCAAGATAGGTGTACAGTGATACACCGTCATCAAGTGTTCTGAAGGTGTCAAGGGTTTGTGCTGCTTGGAAAAGGCGAGTGATGCAATCCTCATCATCTGTTTTTGTGCTGAGGAGGCTTGCTTTTTGGGAATAGACAAGGGCAACCTGCTGCAGTCGTTCAAGTGCTGCGGTGATGATACAAGGTGCATTATCAGGTGCAAAGAAAATGCCAGGAAGCATTTCCTCGCCTAAGTAAAATCCATTGGTGCCTGTGGTGTAAATGGTGAATGTGTGGCTCACTGGATTAATTTCAGCGAGGTGGAGATTAGTGTTAGGGAGTGCGGCAATAATCGCTTGGGGATTAGGAATATCATACAAGTAAATAATATTGAGTGCATCAAGGGAGCGCGCATTGGCATGGAGTTGGGGAAGGTCAAGGTTTTGTGCAGTGGTGTATTGGATGTTGAATGTGTGGGGAATGTTCAATTTTTGGATGAGGCTGAGTGTGTTTTGGTTGTACACAACAATGGTGCGGACATTGTCTGTGCTGAGGTAGTAAAGGTTTGCAATAGGGAATGGAAAAGACCAGGTGCGCGTCCATGCAGTGATTGCCTCTCCAGTAAGTGTTTGGGGTGCAAAGACAAGTTTGTTGAAGTTGCGGGTGTATCCTTTGTTGCCGATGAATGTGCAGTCAAATTGGAGTGTTGTTTCGTCAAAGAGGTTAATCGTTTTATAGGATTGTTCAGATATGCCAAACGCCTCCAGGTGGTCATTGAAGTGTTCGATCAATTCTCGTTCTTCCAGCAAGCTGCTTGTTTCAACGCTTTGGAAGGAGAAGCGGATGAAGAAGAGAAAAATAAGTGCTCCTGCGATGGCAGCAAGGATGAATTTGAAGGTGCTGCTGGTGATGCCTCTTTTTCCTCTGATCATCATGTTACACGCGGGTTACTTCTACATAAATGTTCTCGTTGAGGAGGATGGTGGTAAGTGTGAATGTGACTTTTCCTAGGGATGCAAAGCAGAGTGGATTGTCTCCTCCTGCGCGGAGGGATGCAATGTAATAATCGGGTTTTGCAAGGTTGGTGAATGGAGTGAAAAACACATTGTCTTGGTTGCTGTTTTGCAGCACAGCAAGGAAAAAGCTGTCAATGCCGCTTACAGTGATGGTTTCTCCAGGGTTGTAAAAGCAGACGCGTTCAATCTTGGAAGGAAGGAAGAGTGTCATGTCTTCGCTGCTTCCCACATCGAAGTTGGAAAAGATTTCGACTTTGTCTTCAATTCGATTCACAAAGGTTGCAAGTTCAACATCATCGCTGACAGTGCGAAGGTCTGTTAAGCTTTTGATCCCGAAGCCGAGGATGAGTGCCATCAAGATGAGTGCAAAGATGAAAACAAAGGTTTGGCTGATCATGCCTTTTGTCATAAGAGAACCTCATCACACATAAATGGTAAAGCTACCACGGTTACCAAATCTGTCTTCGCAGGTGATGTAATAAATTTGGCTGTCAAGGCTTGCTTGGTGTTCTTCAGTGTTCACGCCTGTCATTTGCACGCCAGTGCCATAGGTGAATGCTCCGGTAGTGCTGTATTCGCACGTGCTTACCTCATTCATGACAACGATGAGTATTGTTCCTTGGGTGTAGATTTGCGCGACTTGCGGTGCTCCTGCATCGACTGAAAGGGTGAAGGTTGTTTGTGCTTGAGCAAGGTTGTATGCAACATCAAAGCAGGAGATGTATGCAGTGTATTGTCCAGAGGTAAGATTGGTGAATGGTTGTTCGTGCACTGTTGCGTTTGTGCGGACAAAGGTGATGGTTTGTCCAGGCTCGTTCGTTTCAAAGTTATAACCGCACACAGCGACGCCTGCTTCTGCGCCTCTGCTCGTGACAACACTGAGTGTGGGGCTTGGATCAAAGAGTTGGCTTCCTGTTTGGGGTAGCACGCTGGTAATGTCAAGGGGGAGTGTGCCACGCAGTCTGAAAATGAAGCTTTCTTCATTCACATTTCTATCTGCTTCAGGAGCTCCGGGCTGGTCTTTGCATTTGAAGTACCAGGTGTTGATCTTATTTTGTTCAATATTATCAAGAATGGTGGTGCAGTCAAAGAGTCCATAATACAGGCTCGATGTGGGCTGTTGTTGCGTGCTGCAGCTGAAAGTGTGTTGCATGTTACCAAAGTCATCATCAATGTCGCTCCATCGGCATTCGCTTGGTTCATTCACGTAAATAGTGAGCTGTGTGGTGTTGACTGTTGCAGGAATGAACGCATCATTGGTAATGCTTGTCAGTTCAATGACTGGTGCAGTCAAGTCTGGTCCTTTTCTGATGCCAAATTTGATGTAGTAGTCTTTTTCGTTCTTATTGCCGTTGCCGTCTTGGCATCGAATGTAAAGGGTGTATTGTCCTCCATTGGTGAGCTGCAGCACTTGAGGGTCTTTCGCGAGTTGTGAGGGTAAGGAGAAGGTGACTGTACTATTATAGTCATACAATCCTTCGCCAAAGAATTGAGTCATTTGGTCAAAGTTTGTTCCTGCGTTGAGGGAGTATTTACATTGTGCAGGCTCGTTTGTTTTTATGCCAAGGGTGACTGCAGTAAACGGTTCAATGAGCGGACTCACGCTGTATCCTTGGTCTGCTGATTCGGTGAGCGTAAATCCTGGTTGCAGCACATCAAGTGCTGCTTTGATGATGGGCGGACTGACATCATTGGGATGAGCATTGATGCACAATTCTTTTGTCGTTCCGGGATTAACGAGTTTACAAAGTTGTCCTAAGCTCTTGCATCGATATTCACTACATTCTTTCCCATCAGCTCCGCATTGTTCGCAGTCGCTTCCTCCGCGGGGCGCAACCCAGGGGTTGCATTCGATGCTGAATGTTTCATCATCAGTGTCTGCAAGCAAGAAGTCAAAAATGTTGTAGAGTGTCCATAAAAGCATGAAGGTGTTAATCCAGGTGAAGATGGGTGAAATAGCTGGAGTTTGGGTTGCGACTGATGCTTCGAGTTTTGCAGCTCCAGAAAGCTCGACAGGTGAGACAGCAGTCCATGTGCCGTCAACTCCTCCTGAGCGGAATAAAATTTGATCCCCCGCAGCATTTTTAATAACATTAACGCCTGATTCAACTGCTGGTTTCCAGCCTTGAGAAGCAATAGCTGCTTGCATAGATGTTTGAGAGATTCCCGCTTGTCCTGCAGCAATGGTGCCAGTGAGTTGTTGTGCAGCAGTTCCGGCAGTGTATCCAAAGCTGTTGATGGCTGCATCTGTTGGTCTAAAGAATTTGGGGTAGAAAATGTTTGATGTTGCTCCGCTCAAGAATCCTGCGTCTCCCGCATGTGTGGTAAGTTCTGTTGCAATGCCTAATCCGATGGAGAATGCAATAGGCACCCATGTTCTCTGGAAGAAGACGCCAAATCCGCCGTAGCGGGGGTCATTTTTTTTGACTTTGACGATTTCTCCAAATGCAGTGATGTCTGCATTAGTAATTCTATATTTGTGGTTGGGAGATACTTTGAATCCATCAGGTGTTCCCTTGCCTTTGAAGTTCACCCATGCGCCGCAATCACCTTGGCTGACGCAGAGAGTGTTCATTGCTAACAGCCATTGTTTGCTTTCGCAATGGCAATTTTTGATGCAGCGTCTTTTTCCTCCAATGAGTCCGATGCCTGGCTCTTCATACGTGACTTTGCATTCGGTGTTTTGTTTTTCGCAGACTGCTGCCGCGTCTGCCTTAGGCGTTTGTCCGACGCTTTCATCAGTCCAAAATTTGAGTCCTGGAGGAACGAGAGGTGCGCAGAAGCCATTCCTATTTTCTCGTTTTGCATCTTCAGTGTCTGCTTGTTTTCCCACCCAATAACAGTCGCGTTGTTCAATGTTCTCGCAATTGTATTGGTCTTTAATCTCGTTGCATCCTTCCCATCTATTAATTCTACATCCTGCGTTGAAGAATCCGCCGCTCCCAATTTGGAATGATGCAATGGTGTCAAGGGGTGCTTTGCCTTGCAATCCCTGGACGCATATTTCTTCTCTAAAGTCTTTGCACGGTTCTGTGAGTTCTTTGCCATTAATGCATATGCGTCTGAAGTGTCTGCTGCCAACAGGATCTTGTCCAAATCCTGGCACGCTGTCATAGGCGCACCAGCTCTCGCCGAGTTTTTTGGGTGTGTTTGACGCTGGACTATTAGGATCTTTGGTGACGTCTTCTTGTCCACAACTGAGATCCTGACAAATAAAATCACCAAACACGGGTTTTTGGGTTGTTGTTCCGAATGGTCCGCAGAGGCTTCCTTGGGAGAAGTCGCAGTTGCCGCAATTGACATTGTTCACATTATTCGATCCTGGGTTGCAGCTTTGTGCTTTTGCAAGCACAAAGCCGTTGTTGGAGCTCCGGACTTTGTCGCTGTCATAGATGTTTTCCGGGTTGCCACAACTGTCAAACCAATACACCTCTTCTTTCCCAGGGACGCACCCTGTTCGTTGTTGGGGTGCACATTCCGTGCCGAGTTGCGGGTTGCTGCAAAGGCGATCAGGATGGAATCCGATGAGGGGACCAGTGACGTTGACAACAGGTTGTGTTTGTTGGTCGCAGCTTTCTCGTGTCGTGAAGACGCAGTTTCCTTCAGCGCTGACGCATGCGCCTCGTTCCAAGCTTCTACATTGGTTGATGCAGGCAAGTTCACTAGTTATTTCCTGGCGGAAGGTCATGTTCACGTCTTCAAATGTGCTGGTTGCGCGTTTGCATTGCAGTTGCGTGACAAAGCTGCATTCGCTGCTTAAGACGCAACATCCGCGAGTGCATTGGGGAATGCTGCATGTAGGGCTTTCGCTCCAGGTGCAGTTTGCTTTGTTTTCGCAGCTGAAGCGGGGAGTGTTTTGGAAGCAGCGTCCTTCTCCTTGGTCAAATCCGCAACCAAGTTTGCAGAAGCTGGTTTGTTCGCAGGTGGTTGCCGCGCGGAGCGCATTTGATTTGCATTGGCTTTGGGCAATGTATTGGCAGTGCTCTCCGCTGATTGTTTCGCTGCAGCAAACTTGTTGTTCTTGTGCAAGAACAGAAATGCTGAAAGCTATGAAAAACAAAGTTACAATCCCGAGAGAGATGAGTGCAGGTCTCATAAGCCGCGTTAATAGAGTGGTTCTCCTTGGATGAAAAATTGGAAGAGGTAATTGCTGTCTTTGGTTTGGAGAATGTACAGCTTGTCCGGATAAGGTTTCTTCTTGTCTATAATATACTCTCCTTTGTACGCGAGCATGTAAGTAAGTTGTTCAAATTCGCCAATGCTTGTTTCAAGATCAAGAATGTCTTGGCTCACATCATAAAGTCTTCCAAGAGGAATGGAAAAGGTGTGGCTAAACGTGTCTTCAGAGGTAACTTTATCTCCGCGAGTGATGGTGATAGGTTGGGTGACAGTAACAATTGATTCATCAATGCCTATAATAACAGTCACGCTGCGTTGTCCGATGGTGAGTTGTGCGCCGCGTTTTCTGAACTTGTCATATCTGATGCAGGTGTTGAGTGCTTGATCAATCGCTGCTGCGAGTTCTGTTTCCATGTCGTGGAGTGTAAGCAATCGATTTGCACATTGGGGTTTTCCAGGAATGTTGTAGCAGAGGTAGCTGACAGAGATGTCTTTCTGGAGTCTAAATGTTCCTTCTGGCGTGGACAAATGTCCTCCTTGCAGTCCAATGCGGGTGAAGAAGTCTGGGGAAACTTCTGCGATGCATCCTTGAATGTGGTCTGCAAGTGATTCGTCTCCAAATTTTGGTGGGGTGAGGGGTCCGAGAGAGAGTTGTCCTCTCAGGTAAAGAATGAGAAGAACAATAGCAAGGACAACAATGCCAAGGATGATGAATCCTGTTGCTTGTCCTTTGGAATGGGAAGCGTGATGGGTGAGTATGCTCATGAAAGATGCCCTCTTTTGACGCGGTTTACGCGTGGTTTCAATTTTATAAACATTGTGGTGAGGAGGTATTGTTGTTTCTCAATGGATAAGAGAGTGTGCAAAACAAACTATCGAAGGTTTACAGAGGCATCAAAAATCAAAGTTTAAACTACTGTTTTGATCAATGGGAATAGCATCAAAATAATCTGCGACCTTCTCGAGTTCGAAGCGAACTGTCTATTAAGTTTTGCGCATAAATGGATATTTATAATGATGCGGCGGACAAATCAAGGCTTGGGGAAGAGAGGATCTGCAGGAGGTTCAGCAGAAGATACAAAATCAATAAAAACCCTATAGTAACAAAAGCAAAATAAAATAATTTTTTATCATAATTCCTAACAACTCTTCCATCTTAATCTGGTGTTTTGCCTCCAGCCACAGGATTCTTTGGAGGTTTTGGTGGAGGAGCAATACATTCAGTACAAGCAGCGTTGCAGTATTTACTCTGAGGACATTTGTCCAGGCATAGTTTTTTCACTTTAGTACAAGCATTTGCCGGTGCAGGAGGAGTGGGGGGTGTTGTAGCCGACGGGGGGTTCAATTCACCATTTGCACCGACAACCTTCCTCTCGAACTTTTTCGTTACGCCATTATAGAGTTCTACTTCTGTTCCTTGAGGTAAACTAATGGCAGGAGGGAGTTGAGAATTTCCGCTTGTTGTAGCAGGAGGGCATGGATAAACAATGGTTATATAAGCACCATACCCTGAATGTGGATCTCCAGATTTACCCCTGGCTCTTAAAACAATCATGTCCTCAAATGCCCCTTGAGTAGCAGCGAATGCACTTTCCACTGCATCATTCTTTCTATCGGTGTTGTGTACTCTACGAATAATATTTCCGTTTCTGTCAGTAAGTATAATAAGCTCAGCATAACCATCACGTAGCCAACTTAATGTTTTTATCTTTGCTCTAAAAACACGAATATCTCCATTTCTAATTGCATCATAGTAATCACCTGTATGTCTATCATCAGAACCAGTAAGAGGAGCCATATAATCAGAATCGACACTAGAGGGAAGATAACAAAGATTATTCCTCCTAGCAGCAATACAATCTTGAGTTATTTCGGTGATGCTTTCAGCACCTTCAATGTGTTCTATGTGTCCTCCGACGCCATACCATGAAAGGAAAGAGTCGTACTGCCCTGGATGTTGTTGTTGAGCATTTTTAATTGATGAAATAATTGGTCCTGCATTGTCTAAATTAACATATACTCTCAAAACACAATAACCTTTCCTGTGATAGTAATCTGCTTCCTGTTGAGCATCAGCACCTGAAACCGGTCCCAAATAGCTTCCTTGAGGAGTAACGATTACTTGTGTAGCGCCAGATATCTCCTCAGATAAAGCAATATATTTATTATGAGTCTTTGGTCCTTGATATTTAGGATCGCCTAGCTCTTTATTACAGGCCCAAGTTGCCCAAGCATAACACGTTCCCCCGAAGCGATTTGCTATTTCTTGATAAGCAGTTTTATCACTAATAGGATCATCTCCGCCAACGATATTATAAGGGTTTGGAATTTGCTGAGGATTATTTGGATCTTGAGTAGGATATAACTGATTTCTAAAGTTTCCATTATTAGTAAGAGCACCATCAGGATAACCATCAGAGCCAAGATAGCTATAAGGATCAGGGGGTATATTCATAGCATTAAGTTGAGATGTCCAAGGCAAATTATTTGTACCAGAACTAACAACTAAACCAGTAATATCATCATAAGTATCTGGAAAAAGACTGTCTTGATAAATTTTATTGCTCATCAACAGAGTCTCTTCAAATAAAGGCATCCCAGTACCATAAACACGAATATCTTCGGGATAACCTAAAGAGAGCAAATCTGCAATAGAGTGGCTTAAACCAATTCGTACAGCAACCCATCTTTCATCAAAGTCTTCTCGCTCAAAATCTTGTAATACAGAAACCAAATAAGAAGAAGTTAAGGGATTCTGTGTCCGCAGGCGGTTCAAATAAATATTTACTGCTTGGTCCGCTCCTGGATCTTCGGCAATTTGTTGGCTATAAAAAGAGGAAGTTCTCAATGCTTGTTCAACTTCAGAAAGTCTTGGAGAAGGAATAACTATGTTCTGAGCATTGTTTACGTTAACAGTAGAAAAAGCATTAATATTTTGAATGTCACCTGCAGAATCAAGATAAAAAATAGTGATAAACAAACCAAGAACAAAGAGAAGAATAAACAAAGATCTTCTTTCCATACTTTCAAGAAATAGAGAGTAAGTATATAAATATATCTCATCTCATCAAAGGCCTAGGTCTGAAGCTCCTTGAATGCTAAGAGAACAGCATGCGTACACGTGTCTTACTTCTTCGGATCATTCTTGTGCGAAAAATTTTGTACATACACTCGTCGCAATACATCATACAATTGCTGTACAAACTTATGAAATAAACAGTTCTTCTCTTTTCTTTTATAAGGAGTTAATCCTATCCCTCATAGCAGTTTAAAGACTGCTCGGGTTATTTGAGTTTTCTGCAGAGCGAGTAAGGTTTACAAGTAAATGACAACATTGTCTAAGAGGTTGTTGTTTTGGTCTTTGCATTTCACATAGTAAGTCGGTGCATTAACAGTGAGAGTGTGGGTGAGTGTGGTGGTGCCAAAGTTTGTTCCTTGTTCAAACAAATATCCAGGACTGTCTGTTTTGTACACGCACGTGCTCGGTTCGTCTGTGACGAGGAAGAGTGTTGTTCCTGCAACGTACACGAGAGTGATGCGTGGGGGTGTCACATCATCTTCTGCGCGTTCGACACTAAAGGAGATAGTGCCATTTGCATCGTTGCCTGCAATGTCTGCACAAAGGATGTTATAAGCATAGGTTCCTGAGATTAAATCTTGCAATGGTTGGGTGTGGGTTGCAGTTCCAGTATTAAAGAAGGGAATGAAAGGATTGGTGGAAAGTGGTGGTGCAATGCTTGGTTGATAGTTGCAAAGAGCATTCCCATTCTGTGCTCCTTCAGCAGTGTTGACTGTTAATGTAACATCTCCAGTGGTGCTGATGCCGCTTGGTCCGGTGCTAGTAATGCTTAATGGTCTGCTTCCTTTGAGTGTGAATAAATGTCCTTGTTGGTTAACATTGCCTGCAAGATCTTTGCATCGGATGTAATAATTGTTGTCTACTGCATCCTCAATGTCTGTCAAGATGCCAAGGCAGTCTTCAAGCTGGTAGAAGAATGGGCTGGTGGGTGGTTCTGGAGCTCCGGGAATGCTGCTGCCACTTCCTCCACAATAGAAGATGCGTGTCTCATTCATCTCGTCATAGGTGAGGTCAATTCCCTTGTTCCATCTGCATTCTTCTGCAGG
This sequence comes from Candidatus Woesearchaeota archaeon, assembly GCA_964367375.1. GTDB lineage: Archaea > Nanobdellota > Nanobdellia > SCGC-AAA011-G17 > UBA489 > CAYIXG01. The sequence continues at coordinate 103,470 of CAYIXG010000002.1, forward strand.
TTCATTCAGATAAATGATGAGGTCTGTCTGGTTCACGCCATAGCGTACAAATGCGCCGTTTTGGATGCTGGTAGTTATAATTTGCGGAGGTGTCAGGTCTGGTTCTGTGGTGGTGCTGAATTGAATGGTGTATGCATTTGTATTGGGATTGCCATTCACGTCGCGGCAGCGAATATAATAGGTATACGATTGTCCTCCAGGAAGGCTCACAGTAATATTATGTTCAGTTTTGTAAATGCTTCCGCCAAAGAATCCTTGCATCTCGTCATACGTATTTGTTATCTGGGTGTCAACTCTACATTGGGCAACTTCGCTCGTGCGGATGCCAAAAGTAAGGGCTTGCCAGTATCCTACGTGAGGTTGGATAAGGTAGCCTGATCCTGTGGTTGCGATGGAAAATCCTGGAGTGAGTATTTCATACCAAGGGCTGATGTCTGGTGGACTTACATCATTAATGCCGCTATAGACGCATGCTGCGTTTGTGCTTCCTTCATTGACAAGTTTGCAGGATGCACCTAAACTTTTACAGCGATATTCTGAGCAGGTGACAGGGTTTTTGTAGTTGTCTTGTGTATATCTCGGGTCAACGCTACATTGTTCGCAGTCTGGTCCTCCTGGAGGTGCAACCCAGGGATTGCACGTAATCTGAACGGTTTTTTCTTTGATTTTTGCTTTTCCGAGGATGAGTTGAAGGATAAATCCAATGATTGCTCCGACAGCGCAGCCAAGTGGACCAAAGAGGCATCCAACACCAAGTGCGATGCCCATGAGGATTGTGGGGATGCTTCCAGTGACAATGCCATAAATGATGATGATGACTGCAACTGCAACGCCGATGATAGATATTGCAGAGGTTGCTGCAGTGCCTGTTGTTCCTGTTCCTGCAGTTGCTCCTCCTTCGCCAACAACTGATCCTGCTTCAAGAGCAGCGCCACCTCCTGCAGGTAATGCTGAACCGCTTGTAATAACAGTTCCGGCAGGAATTGCTGATCCTGCAGCGAAAGATGAAGTGAAGCTCACGCCAAATGCAGAGGTGAACGCACCACCAAAGGTTGCTGCGGCAAAGTTCGCAACTGCGCCGACTGCTCCGGAAAGTGCAAGAACTCCATAAGCAATAAGTGTTGCTGCTGCGGCAACGCCCACTAAGTTGAGCGCTCCATTCAAGGGATCATCAGGATCATAGCTGGTTGCAAGTTGTTCGCTGAGGAATTTGATGCCACCATATATGCCATACTTGCTCCATTCTTGGAATTGACTATCTGAAACAAGTCGAGGGTGTGCACCAAGAGAAGTGCCTGTCCATTGCACTTCGAATCCATCGTGGGTGCGTTTGTTGAGAATGTTAATTCCTGCGCCGCAGTCTCCTTTTGTTTTGCACCAGTACGCAGCATTGTCAATGAATGATTGTTCTTCGCATTGGCAGTTGCCAACACATTCCCAGTCGCTGAATCGGTCTTCCCTCATCCAGTACACAGTGCATTCAACATCCGCTTCATTGCACAATCCTTGGTTGTCTCCTGTCCAGAATTGCTGCCCTTTGGGTGTGGTAGACACATTTTCAAGAATGCTGGAGTCATAAATGTCATTGAGTGCGCAGTTGGCAACGGAAAAATAGCCGTTTGGTAAGGAAACGTTTGATTGCAAACATATTTCTTCTCTGAAGTCTCTACATGGTTGAATCAATTCTTCTCCATTCACGCAGAGATGTCTGTAATGTCTGCTCCCTGGCCTATCTAAATAGTCTCCAACGCCTGATTCGTAGCTGCACCAGCTTTCACCATTTTTCCGTGCGCCCCCGCTCGTAATTTTGGGGTCATGGGGATTATTTGCAATAGGAACTGTGGACGTGCAGTCAACAGTTTGGCAGGATGCGCTGTTTCCATCAGGTCTGCAGATGGTTCCTTGGTCGTAATTGCAGTCTTCTGCAACGTCTTCCTTATTGCCGCAGCTGTCAAACCAGTACACGTCTTCTTTTCCAGGGGAGCATCCTTTGCGGTCTCGCGCGTCGCACGCGCAAGGTAAATTGTTGTTGCTGCAGTAGGTTGTCTGAAAGAATCCGGTTGTTCCTCCTTTTGTTTCTTGTCCGGCAGTGCTGCATTCTCCTCTGGTCACATAATCGCAAACGCCTTTCGTGTCAACGCAGCATCCTTCGTCAGCAAGCGTGCATTGTTGGATGCATGCAGGTTCTGAGGTGATGCCTGTATTCCATGCGGTGCTGGGGTTGATGCCGGGATATTTACTTGCTTCTTGGGTGCATGCTTTTTGTGTTTTGAATGAACATTGGTTGCCGAGTTGGCAGCATCCTTGTTGGCATATCGGATTTTGTCCGCAGAGAGGGTCTGAGGAGCTGAATTGGAATCCTTGGAGGTTGCCACAGGTTGCTGCAGGAACGTTTCTGAAGCAGGTGCCTTGTTGCGCGTCAACGCAGCAGCCGGGTTGGCAGAATGCGGTTTGGCTGCAAGGAGTGGGCGCTTGGGTGTATGCAGGGTCGCAGTTGCTTGCAGTGGTGTATTGGCAAGATTCTCCAGTTACTGTTCTCTCACAGCATGTTTGTTGGGGTGTGGGTTGTGCGGAAACGTTTTTCATGATGTCTGCAAAGGAGAGAAGTGCAACAACAAGGAGAATTATTATAAAAGCTGCTTTTGTTTTGCAGAAACTCATTCGTGAACCTCTTTATCGAGGAAAAAACAGGGAAATTTGTATATAAATGTTTCTTAGGGTGATAATAAAATTTATTAATGAAGAAAGTGGAGAAAACAACAATGGAAGGCTTGCGAAAGACAGAAGTGGCAATGATTATTATAACAGGAGCAATTCTGGTGTACGCGATTGTGTCTGATTATTATTTGAAGCAGGATCTGGCAAGTTTTCATGCAGAGCAGCTGGAAAGGTTGGAGAGTGTGAAGATGGTGCATGATTCGCAGATTACAACCTTAAATCAGATGGTGAATACGGTGAAGGCGGAGAGTGAGAAAAAGATTGGCGAGGTGAATAAGCTCATTAAAAAGACGCAGAAAGAGTCCGAATCGCAAATTTCAGAATTGCAGGAAGAGTTAAAGGGAATTTCTGTTGAGGCAGGTGATTTTAGTGCAGTGATTGAGGAAGTCTTGCCAGGTGTAGTGTCCATTATTACAGATCGTGGTCAGGGGTCTGGGGTGATTGTAACGTCTGACGGTTATATTGTAACAAATTATCATGTGATGAAGGGTGCGACGCAACTCACTATTATCACTTATGATAACAAGTTGCATGCAGGCGCATTGGTGGGGAAGCAGGAGTTGAATGATATTGCAATTTTGAAGATGAATGTACAAGAGGAAGTGACTGATTTGAATTTTGCAAATTCAGATAATGTAAAGATTGGAGAGAAGGTTGCTGCTCTTGGGAATCCAGTGGGTCTCGGCTTTAGTGTGACGCAAGGAATTATCAGCCAGAAAGATCGGGTGTTGCGGCAAGGAACCATTGGTTTGTTGCAGACAGATGTTGCAATTAATCCAGGAAATTCTGGGGGTCCTCTAATTAACACACAGGGAAAGGTGATTGGTATTCTGCGTTTGAAGATTGCGGAGGCAGAGCAGTTAGGATTTGCAATCCCTTCAAATTACGTGGTGGAGATTGCAGAGCAAATTACTGGTCTTGACATTTAATTATTCCCATTCAATGGTTGCTGGTGGTTTCTGGCTGACATCATACACGACTCTATTAACGCCTTTCACTTCATTGATGATTCTATTTGCAATGGCTGCTAAGTCTCTCCTTTCAAAAGGATACCAATCTGCAGTCATAAAATCATTTGTGGTGACTGCGCGTAAGCCAATAACTCCTTGGTATGTTCCTGCATCTCCCATCACGCCAACTGATTGTGTATCCATAAGGACAGCAAATGCTTGATCAATATCATAATAGAGTCCTCTATTCTGGAGTTCTGTAATGTAAATGTTATCTGCGTGTCTGAGGATGCGTAATCGTTCTGGAGTAACTGCTCCAATAATTCGTACTGCTAATCCAGGTCCGGGAAAAGGGTGTCTCCAAACAATTTCTTTGGGCATGCCAAGTTTGCGTGTAGCAATGTCTCTGACTTCATCTTTGAACAGTGTTCGTAATGGTTCCACAACTTCAAGTTCCATATGCTCAGGAAGTCCGCCAACATTGTGATGTCTTTTTATTTTTGAAGAAGCTCCATAGATAGGCACACTTTCAATAACATCAGGATATAAAGTGCCTTGGACAAGGTAAGATGCTCTAGGTATTTTTCGAGCTTCTGCTTCAAATACTTCAATGAAGGTGTTTCCGATAATCTTCCGTTTCTCGTCAGGGTCGGTAACTCCTTGCAATCGGGATAAGAAGAGAGATGCAGCGTCAACAAAGTGAACGTGCAATCCAAAAGGTTCGAGGCTTGCAAGCACTTCTTGTGCTTCGTTATGTCTTAGTAATCCATTGTCAACAAAGATAGGATGATAATTGCTGCCTGCTATTTTTCCGATAAGAACAGAAGCAGTTGTGGAATCCACGCCTCCACTAATCCCTCCAACGCCAACTTTTCCTTTGATTTTCTCTGTGGTTTCTGCAACGATACGTTCAAAAGCTGCTTCTGGATTCCAAGTGCGTTGGGCATTACAAATATCAATAAAGTTTTCTAAAATTCTTCTACCATCTTGAGTGTGATCTACTTCTGGGTGAAACTGCACAGAAAAGATGTTTCCTTTTTGCATCGCTGCAATATGTCCATTATTTGATTCTGCAGTAACTTCAAAGCCAGCTGGTACCTCTGCAACAACGTCTCCATGGCTCATCCATGCATAAAAGTTTTTAGGAAGTGCAGTAAAAAGCGGGCTTTCCTTGGTGAGAAATACGTGTGTTTCTCCATATTCTCTTTTTTTAGAGGGAACGACACGTCCTCCAAGGAGGTGCGCAACCAATTGATGTCCATAACAAATGCCAAGGACAGGCACTCCAAAATCAAATACTGTTGGAGAAACTTGTGGAGATTCAGAATCATACACGCCAAATTGTCCTCCAGAAATAACAAGTCCTTCTAAGTTTGGTGATTTAATGGTTGCAGGGTTGGTGTGGTAAGGAACTATTTCTGTATACACTCCTAATTCACGAACGCGTCGTGCAATGTTGTGTGTGAGTTGACTTCCACAATCAATAATGGTTATCATAAGGAGTATAAGGAAAAGAATTATATTAACCTTTTCCAGTGAAAGTAACTTGTTCTCGTGTGGTTGGGACAATAAGACCAACTCCAGTGTCAGCAGGTTTCATTGTGCTAATGTATCCAACAACGCGTCCTTCAAGCCCGTGAGCATCAATAATCTCTAAAGCCTTGTCTGGTTTTTGTGTGGTGACAAATCCATCGTTTCCCATAGGCCATTTTCGGTAAGCATCTGCTGCAGAGGAGAAGCACGCGCCTGCAAGTGTAAGCTCTCTCCAGTCTGGAAGAAAAAGGTTGTCAAGGCTTGCTCGTAATCCGAGACGAGAGAGTGGTTTAGCAAGTTTTCCTTCATACGCTCCTCCGCTCATGTGAAAGACGCCAGTAGCGAGATCTGTTTTGATGAGATCTTGGAAAACGTCATACAGAACTGTTGAGGGTGTTGCAAGATATTCCAAAAACAATCTTCCTTCTCGAGTTTGATGCCAGTCTTCTCCAAAGAGTTGAATCATTAGTTTCCGTTTCTGGGTGATGCCATTTGATCTTGGGTTTGGTTCGCCACGAATCGCAACAACAGAATTCCCATCTGTAGGTGTTAATGGATGTTTCAGTCGTTCTTCATCAATGGTGCTGACTGCTGCGCCACCAAGATTGAACGAGGGGGTGTCTTCATTGTATCCTCGGATGCGTGTGTTTGAAACAGTATGGTGAAGAATGCCGATGATATCTCTATCTTGTGCTTCACGAGTGACACATGATCGTATTTTAAGAAAAGGTATTCTTCTTCTAGTTTCGAGAACGCCAGCAACCACTTTCACAGTTGCTGCAAGCTTTGCTGCATCATCCATAACCATAGCAAACCAATCGCCAACAGCAAAAGGATATGTTCGAGCCCGTTCATGAAATTCTGTTTTTGTGCCAACGCCATCTACATTAATATATACTGGCTTTCCTTCTGGATTAAATCGGGCATAGATGATATCACTAACAGTAGTAAATACAGGTTTTTGTGGACCTTCATTGGATGGAATGAGACTAATCATTGTTCCAGAAATATTTGCATCGACAGCAACTCGATCTCCAAGGATGGCATTTTCTCCATTAAGAACAGCAACGTTATGCGCATCTGCTGCAGTGGCAAGTGAGGTTCCTATCGTTTGAAGAAGTGTAGAGTCTCCAGTTCTAGAATCAATAATGTTTGCGAAACCGACAGGTGTTGCTCTGATATCCTGTGCTTGTTGCACTAAATTTGTAACAAGAGATGTTGCATGTGCTGCAGGATCTATTCTGCTTTGGTCTCCAGTTGTAGAATGAACAATAATATCATAACCTTGAGGTACGCGAACAACAGCAACACCATTCATTCCTTCCTGAACAACATCAACATAAGGAGAGTTACGCAAGGTTGGTGCAGTGAGCCTTGCAAGTAATGCAGATCCTTCATCTCCTCGTTTGATCACGTCTTCAATATAGCTATCAACTGTCCCCATGGTACTCAACCCCCTGTGGTATTGGTTGTCCTTTGAAGTGAAGCACTCCAGCTTCATCAAAAGCAAAGTCTCCTTGCGCAATATGAAATAAAGTTCTTGGAAAAATAACCCAATCGCCAACTTTTTTCAGTTGATCTTGGTGTGCATTAGTAACAGTTTTCACTTGCTCTGAATCATTTCGATCAAATCCTTCGAGAAGTGCAACAGGTAATGGTTCTGAAACCATAAAGAGCCTTCCATAATCAACTTGAGTCTTCTCTGGGTCTTCAATGAGGTGTGTGGATGATCGCAAAGTCTTTTCTCCATCTAAGATCGCATCTCGTACTGCTTCATCTCCAGTATATCTTCTCTTATCTCCATTCATGAGGCGTAAATCAGCAGGGTGCACATTAACACACAACACAGTATTTGTGAGGGGTGCAGTTGCAATGCTCATATATCCGCCGAATGCAGCGATGCGAATGCCTTCTTGTGTTAATCGTTGAGCAGTATCTGCATCGAACTCAGCTCGTGCTTCTAAGTCTCTGAATGGTCTTCCTTTCTTTTTGTAAAATCCTGCAATGTCTCGAATGATCACAGGAAGATCATGATCTTTACCAATAAGAGCAGCATTGCTATTATAGCGATCACTAAAAATGAGTGCAAGGTGAAAGGGTGCAATGCCTCGTTCTTGTTGTAATGTATGTTCAAATTCGATAATTTTTCTCAAGTTTGATCCGCTGCCAGACATGAGTCCTGCTATTCTCATCTGTCCTTTACTTGGGTCATAGAGTGGGTGAAGGACCATCAGGATGAGCTCCGTATTCCTTTGTGCCCGATGTCGTTTCGGTAAAAGAGATCTCCTCGTTCAAGATGAATTTTGGAAACAGCATGATAGGCAAGTTTTTGTGCATGTTCTAATCCAGAGGATGAATGGGCAGTCACTCCAAGGACACGTCCGCCAGAAGTTTTGACAATGCCCTCTTCTTCTTTTGTGCCTGCATGAAATATTTTCACTCCAGGAACATCTGCTGCTTCGTGTAATCCAAGAAGACGAATGCCTTTCTCATATAATCCGGGATAGCCTTGAGATACCATAACAACACAAAGTGCTGCTCCTGGATTAAATTGTGGTTGGAGTTGATCAAGTTTTCCTTCAAGTGCGAGAGAAATGGATTCATATAAGCTTCCGTTCAGCATCATCATTGCAGCTTGTGCTTCTGGGTCTCCAAAGCGAATATTAAATTCAAGAACTTTTGGTCCTTCTGCAGTCATGATCATGCCTGCGTAAAGGAATCCTCGATAAGGAGTATTATTTTTCTTGAGGTGCTGGACAAGAGGAATCAACATTGTGTCTGAAATGCATCGAACAAGGTCAGGTGATGCAAGATGTAGTGCAGGAGCATATGCTCCCATGCCTCCAGTGTTTGGTCCAGTGTCTCCATGATGAAGTCTTTTATGGTCTTGGACAGATATTTCTAAGGGAGAAACAGTAATGCCATCAGTGAGTGCAAAAAGAGAAAATTCTTCGCCAAAGAGGCGTTCCGCAATCAAGACATTTTCTCCAAAATTTCTTTGATGTTCGTCGATGCGTGCAAGTGCTTCGTTTGCAGAGTCACAGACATACACTCCTTTTCCTCCAGTAAGTCCTCGAGCTTTGATGACAACGCCTTTCTCTGTTGCGCGTTCGCGAATTGCACTTTTTGCACTTTCATGGTCCATGCAGATGATAGAGGCAGCATGAGGAATACTAAGATTCTCCATGAGAGCATGAGACCAGGCTTTATCCGACTCTACTGCTGCTACATTAGAGGTTGGTCCAAAAACTCTGGTGATGCCTTTCTCTTGTAAGTAATCAATAATACCATCATCAAGCGGCGCTTCTGGTCCGACAACAGTGAGGTCTATACCTTGATCTTGAATGAGATGAGCGACATCTGAAAAGTGTTCTTTTTTCGTTGCGTCAAGAGAAACATTTCTTCCCTTCATTTCATGCGCAGTGCCTGCATTGCCAGGTGCATAAATGACTTCTCCAACAGCATCACTTTGTGCAATATTCCATCCGAGTGCGTGTTCTCGTCCTCCTGATCCAATGACTAAAACCTTTTTCCGTGTCATGATGATTCCTCCATGAAGTGTGCAACTGCATTTTTGAAGATTTTCATGCCTGGTCCTTCTGTAGGAATCTCTTTCTTTTTTCTAAGAAGAATTTGTTGAAGGAGAGTCCAGTGAGGAAGGTGATAAAAGGAGAGGGCTCGTTCCGGATGGGGCATGAGTCCGAATATTTTTCCTGTTTCGTCAGTAATGCCTGCGATGTCTTCGAGTGATCCATTAGGGTTAGGAGGAAGTCCAAAATAAGCAGCAACTTCTCCATGGACATAGCGTGCAGCAACAAGTCTCTTTTCTAAAAGAGTGCGAAGGGTGTCTGGTGGTGCATAGAATCGCCCTTCTCCATGTGCAACAGGTAAGCTAATGGTTGGTATATTTTGTGTCCAGGGGCTGTCTCCAGCGAGTGCAATGTCAACCCAGCGACAGGTGTAGGTTGCGGATGCGTTGTGGTCGAGTGCAACGTGTCGTTCGCCATATCTTCCATGAAGTGCAGGAAGAAGGCCAAGGTTCACGAGAACTTGAAATCCATTGCAAATCCCAAGAGTAAGGGAGTCTCGTTCGATGAATCGTTGAAGTGCATCCCAAAGTGCGGAGTGTCTGACTTTATTTGCGAGTGCGTTTCCAGAGCCAGTGTCATCGCCAAAAGAGAATCCTCCGGGAAATGTAAGGATTTGGTAGTCTTGAAGTTTTCCAGGTGCTTCAATGAGGTCATTAATGTGAATAAGTGTTGCAACTGCTCCTGCGCGAGTGAAAGCAAATGCTGTTTCTGTCTCGCAATTGATGCCATATCCAGAAACGATTGCGACGTTAGGTGTTGCCATAGGAATATTCCTTGAAAGGTGTTCGGTAAGATTGGGTAAGTGATTCAAGTGATGTAGTGATGAGTGGTGTTCCCTCTCTTCCGTTGATGGTGAACGTGTCGCGTGTGACAGTGCCGATGCAAGCAAATGCTGTTCCATTAAGAGTTTTTTCAAATGCCTCTTTGTGTTCTGGGTCAATGGTGACAACAATTCGTCCTTGGCTCTCTGAATAGAGTGTATAATCATCTCGTGTGGCTGTGCCTGGCAAGTTCTGGAGTGATACAGAAAGTCCGAGCTGTCCTGCAATAGACATCTTCGCGAGTGCAACTGCAAGTCCTCCACGAGTGACGCTGACAGCTGATGCAATAAGTTCTTGTGCAAGTGCGTGAGCGTATGCTTTATACATGGTTTTGTTTGTAGTAAAGAGTGTTTGGGGAACAGCAGGAGAAAGGAAAGGTGTTCCGTGCTGCTCACTCACCATTCTGAAGTATTCTGATCCTCCTATCTCATCATGTGTTTCTCCAAGCACATACACAAGGTCTCCTGCTATTTTCGTGTCTAACGAGACTGCTTTTCTGGCATCATCCATAACGCCGAGTGTGGAAATGAGGAGTGTGGGAGGTACTGAGATAGTGACAGCCTTTCCGTGCGCATCAAATCCTTTGAAAGTGTTGGACATGCTGTCTTTTCCTGAGATGTAGGGTGTGCCGAAAGCAACTGCGCCGTCAAAGCATGCTCTGCACGCGTCTTTGAGTCTGCCGAGTGATTGCGGGTCATTTCCTGGCCAGCAGAAATTGTCAAGCAATGCAAGGGGTTGTGTGGGATCATCAAGTTGTGCTCCAGCAACGACTGCATTTCTCACTGCAGTGTCAATGGCTGCTGCTGCCATCGAGTATGCGTCAATGTCGCCATAATGGGGGTTGATGCCGTGGCTTAAAACAACTGCTCGATGAGAATCAAGTAATGGTCGGGTAACAGTTGCGTCTGCATTGACTCGTCCTCTTCCTTGTAAGGGTTTGAGGACAGATCCTGCTTGCACTTCATGATCATATTGTTGGGAAATATGTGCAAAGCTGCCGATGCTCAATCGGGAGAGCATGGCGTGCAATGATGCAACTGCATCTTCGAGTGGCGGCACATCTGGTGTGCCTTGAGGAATGGAAAAGGGTGCAGATCGTTGTGGTCTGGGTGGTAAACCATTGTGTAAAAAATCAAGAGTAATATCCATGACAGTTTCATCCTTGTATGTAACGACGCATGCTCCACTATTTGTAAAGCTCCCTATTTTAGTTGATTCAACGCCGCGTGAGGAGAGGAGTGCGTGGAGCGTATCCCATTTTTCAGGAGCTACTGCAAGGGTCATGCGTTCTTGCGATTCTGATATCCAAATTTCCCAGGGTTGAAGTCCTGCATATTTAATAGGAACTGCATCCAATTGAATAAAGCAGCCTCCAGATTCTCGTGCCATTTCCGCGACTGAGCAGGAGAGTCCTCCAGCCCCGTTGTCAGTAATGCTAGTATAGAGCCCTAAATCGCGTGCTTCTTTGATGAGTGCGTCAGTGAATTTCTTTTGAGTGATAGGATCTCCAATCTGTACTGCTGTTGCCGGACTTCCCTCATCAAGGGCTTCTGAGGAGAAGGTTGCGCCGTGAATGCCATCTTTGCCAACTCTTCCTCCAACCATAACAATATAGTCTCCAGGGCGTGCTTGTTTTTCGTGTGCTTTTCGTCCTGCGCTTTCTTTGGGCATGAATCCAACAGTGCCGACAAAAACAAGGGGCCTGCCATATCGTTCATCAAATACTAAGAATCCTGGGTGTGTGGGTATTCCAGTGCAATTACTTCCTACCTTCACTCCTTCCACAACGCCATCCATGGTTTGTCTGGGGGAAGGGAGTTGTTGGGTGCGTTCTCTATCGCGATAAAAAATAGTGTGTAAATGTGGTGACGCAAAGCAGTAACCATAAAGATTGATGAGGGGTAATGCTCCGAGTCCAAATCCATCTTCATCTCGTTCAACTCCGACAATGCCTGTAATGGCTCCTCCATATCCATCGAGTGCAGAGGGAGCATTGTGTGTTTCAATCTTGTGTGAGATGATGAAACGATTATTAAATGCAATTCCTCCAGCATTGTCTTTAAAGACAGAAATACAGAAGTCATCTTTTCCAAGTCTTTCTCGTATAATATCTGTTGCTGCTTTGATGTAAGTGGTAAATAATCCGCGAGGCACATCATCATCAAGGGGGTCTGCAAAGATGGTGTGTTTGCAGTGTTCTGACCATGTTTGTGCAATAGATTCGAGTTCAAGGTCTGTGGGATTTCTGCCAAGAGTGTGAAAATGGGTTCGGATGGCGCGCATATAGGTAAGATCCAGTGCGAGTGGTCCTCTGCGAATGCGTTTGAAGAACTGAGTGTCTCGTTGAAAAAGGTCTCCAGTTCGAAGTTGATCTCCTGCAGAGCCTGCTAAAAGAAGGTCATATTCATATGGAGTTATTTCTGTGTCATGATCAAAAATGCCTAATTTTCCAATGCGTTGCAGCTCGAGATCATCCGATGTAAGTAAATCAACAAGGGTTGTGTGAGGGTGAGTAGTGAGTGTAACTCTTGGCACAACAACACCCATACCTCCTGCTGCAGTGAATGCGGAAAAAGATTTGATGTGGACGCGTTGAATTAATGGGTTTGCAAGTGTTCCTGCAATTCTCCTAATATCTTCTTCTGTTAATGTTCCAGAGAGGAAGGTAACTTGTGAAGTATACACTCCTTCATCGCGAGGAAGTTTCTTTTTTAATAAAGTTTCAATGCATTCTTTAGTTGTTGTTGCAACATTGTCAGTAACTCCAGGCAGATATCCTATTTCAATAGCCCAGTCAAACCGTTCAGGATGCAATGCGTGATTAACTGCTGCGCGTTGAATGACAGGATTGGCAAGCATGGTTGCAACCTCTTCAAGGTGTGAAGAAGAAAGAGGAACGTCAAGAGTATACCGATCAACTAAAGAAACATCTGCTACCTGTGTAAATCCAAGGGTATGAAGTTTGCGTTTGCGTACTGCTGCGCGAGTGTCGTGAATGGTTGAGGTTATTTCAATATGTGCAGTCATTAACTCACCAGTAAAAAAGAGAAGGGTTTTGTATATAAGGTTTGTTGCGGTTTTTGTATCCTAGAGAAGTGATGAATTTAGAAGTGGGCGAAGCATCGTTCAAGGGTGAATGCCATAGCCATCTTGTGTTCATTGACAGCGTCAATGACTTCTGAATCTCTAACAGATCCTCCAGGTTGAACGACTGCAGTCACGCCATGTTCTGCAAGCAAGTCAATGGAGTCTCTGAAGGGAAAGAATGCATCTGAAGAGACAGCTGCTCCTTTTAAGGGGAATAAATTTTGTGTGCGTGCAAAACCAATCCAATTAAAGAGAGAATGATGACAAGAGATGCTAGCTCTATCAAGTGCTTTTTGGTATGCTTTTAGTATTGCATTTTCAACAGCTCCTACTCGTTCTTGTTGTCCAGTGCCAATACTGAGAGTGACGCCATCTTTCACAATAACAATGCCATTACTTCTGACGCCAAAGTTGATGTACCACGCAGTGAGCAAGTCTGAAAGTTCAGAAAGTGTAGGATCTCGTGCAACAAAGTGTTCTTTTCCATCTTTTTTCACAAGTGGATCAATTATCAAATCTGAAACGCCACGAATGCTGGTGAGATATGGTTGTTGAATGATCGCGCTTCCGTCAGCAAGGATTTTAATGTCATAAATTCCTCCAACATCATCGCCAACAAATTTGGGAATTTTATCAAGGTTGCCGAAAAGAACGACACGAAGATCTGGTTTTTGTTTAAGAATGGCTACCACCCCTTCTTCATACTCAGGTGCTGCTACGCCTTCAACATAGGTGGTGAGAAGTTCCAGTGCAGTTGGAATGTCAACTGGTCTATTAAAGACAACAACTGATCCATAGGCGCTGCGTGCGTCTGCATTGCGTGCGTTATAGTAGAGGCCGCGAAGACTTTTTTCAGCAGGAGAAGCAGTAGCGAATCCTGAAGGGATTAAATGTTTCATCACTGCAACTGCAGGTTCAGAAAAATATTTGAGAATAGTAAGTGCATGGGTCACATCCATGAGGTTTGTTGCGGAAAGTCCTCCTTTGCCTGTTTTGGCAAGGTGAATGTTGGTGAGTTGTGCAAGAGAAGTTCCTTGAAGGGTGTAAACAGCTCCGGGTTGGTTGGGATTTTCTCCATAGCGAAGATCTCCTGTCTTAGTAAATTGAAAAGTAAAGTGATCAGGAAAGTCTGCTGCAACAGCAGTTCTATATATCCGTTTCATCTCTGTGACATCAGTGCCGCGTGTCATCTTTGATAGTGAGTCCAGGTTCTATGTCTTGTTCAAAATCAAGATTTAAAAAGTGTTCTGCAATTGCTTCACGATATTGTCCAATTCGAAAAAATGCTTCTCGTGCAAGTCTGAAACGTTGTTTAAGAGTTGTGCCTCCTTGATTTCGAAGAATTTGAACGAAAGAGAAGTAATCATCTGGTGAAGTTAATACTGCAACGCTATGCCAATTTTTTGCTGCTGCCATTACCATTGCTGGTCCTCCAATATCAATATTGACTCTTGCCTGTTCTGGTGTTGCTCCTTCTTCTATAACCCTTTCAAAAGGATATAAATTATTAACAACAATATCAAAATAAACGCCTGGAATACCAGTTGGTTGCAGCATTGCTTCCTCAAGAAATTGAATATGAGCAGGGTTGTCTCGTTCGGCAAGCAATCCGCCATGAACTTTTGGATGGAGTGTTTTGACGAGTCCTCCTTCCATTTCTGGTGCGCCAGTAAAAGTCTCAACAGGTGTGTAACTACTGCCGACACAATCACGGAGGATAGTGACAAGTTCTTTTCCAGTTCCTCCAGTAGAATAAAAATGTGCATGCTCATTAACGTTGAGAATGCCAGCAACAACTTCAAGTAAACGAGTTTTATCAGATACGCTGACAAGAATATGGTGTGGAACAATTAAGTCATGAACTGGGTATTGGTTTTCTCTGATAGTCATACAATTTTTGGCACGAGCAAGAATATAAAGGTTATCGCTGTTTTATCGTCCTAAAAAGGTAATAAATTAGTTAGGCAGTCATTCGTGCATACGCAATGTTTCGAGTCGCTCGTTCTCTGGCTGATCCGGTGTACAATTCAAGTTCTCCGTTAAGGATGCGTCTTTCTCTATCAGAAAGTTTTGCGTAGAAGGAGCTGAAGTCTGGATCTTGAATAGCAACTTCCAGTAATGGCTGTCCGCTTGCCTTTGCTTTTTGAGAAAACACTTTAACTGCATCATGTCCAACGCCATGGTCTGAATGTATCCACCCATGTGATCTCATGATTGCAACCATAGCCTCACTGGGGAATCGTCTCACTGCTTCAAGGTTCTGTGCGATTTTGTCGCGGTTGAGGGAAAGTTCATCAAGAGCTTTGCTTGCGCGGTGGAATGATTCATAAGTTTCCGCAATCATGCCTCCCGGTTGGTAGCGTGCTTGCACCGAGCTTCGTAAGTCTCGTTGAAGATTGGTGTGCATCATCTCATACAAGACGCGCATGCCACTTTCAACAACTGCTACTTTGCCTGCAATGTTCTCCCAGTGTATAGGATTATCTTTCGCTGCATCTGCGCTTGATCCTCCGAGTCTCGTTGCACTTGCTCGTGAAGTGATTTCATTAATTGCTGCGGAGTAAAGAATGCGCATGTCATCTGCAAAGTTTCCGAGCACAGTCATTAAACTCACAACAGCATGTCCAAGATCTGCAAATCGTTCTTTTGCAGTGACTTGGGATGCGGTAAGGTCTGCTTCCAATCCTAATTTCTTGAGCACTGCTTCTTCAAACTGGAGTGAGGTGCCTTCTCCGATAACAGCGTCGATGCTTGCTCCAGTGCCAACAATGCCACTTACTTTTCCCTTGAGGTTGCGGATTGCTCTATCAACTGTTGATGATCGGTCTGCAAGTCGAGCTGCATATGACGCAACATATCCTCCAAAGAGCACAGGAGAAGTGTTTTGGAGATGTGTTCGTCCTGTTTGGAGTATGTCTAATGTCTGTTCAGCAATAGTACAAAGTTTGGAAACAACTTCTTGCACTTTTGGTCTGAATACCTTATCCCAACATCTACGAAGCAAATATGCACGAATAGTATCAAGAGGATCATAAGAGGTTGTTCCGGGGTGAAGAAGAGCTTTCGTTTCTGGGCTGACATGTCTTCCAATTTCTTCAACAACAGCAAGTTGGTCATGTTTTGTGACTTTTTTCTCAAGCAAAGACATGTTGAGAGGGTCTATTTTCTTAAGCGCGCGGGTAACTTCATGAACATGGCGCTGTTCTGCTTTCCCGAATGTTGCCCTTGTTCGAAGAAGAATTCGTTGAAAAGATGCGCAAGCCTTCCATTCTGCTGTTGCGCTCAGAAAAGGACGAACAGCATCAGTTTCTGTAGTGTATTTATTCTCATCAGGAGTAACGCTTGCAAGTTGTTGGAGTGCAAGTGCTCGGTCAAGCTCGCTCAGGCCTCTAGTAAGATTAAGGTCTTGCATAAAAAAGATTAGTCATTGCTCACTCGGGGTGCGAGGATGACGCTCAGGTTAAGCTTGTCCTTGACAAGATAGTCAATGCGAAGAGGATAATCCTTGGAAAATTGTAAGGTGACTTTGTTTGCAAGCTTGGATCCTTTGATGATTTTCTTCAGGTATTCAATGCTGTATTTTGCTCTGATTTCTTCTGTTTTTGCAGTGATTTTTGTTTCGTCATCGGGCAGTATTTCAGAGAGTGCGTCATTCAAGTTGCTGGTTGCATAGACTGCAAACCTGTTTTTGCTCGCGACAAGGGAAACGGATTCTGCAACAACATCCATGTCTTGGATGGCTTCGTCAAAGACTTTGCTGCTGGTTTCTATTTTCACTGGAAAAGTAAGTTCAGGGATGCGTTGTTCGCGTTCTTCGATGTCGATGAGTGAAAGGTGAAAGGTTCTGGTTGTTTCGCTTTTGAGTTGGATTTTGAGCTTGCTTTTTTCATTGTCAAGCTCCATGCTGAGCACGTCGCTTGGTTTCACTCTTCTAAGGATTGCTTTGAAGCTTTCTAAGCTGACGGCAATGGTAGTATCTTTGGTGACTTTGTATTCGTTGAATGCGCTGCTGAAGAGTTGAAAAATGACCATGGCAACGTTTGCAGGGTCCATGGCAAGCAGTTCTATTTTATCAGGAGTGATAACAAAGCGAACTTCGTTCACCAGTTCTGAAATGATGCCTATGGAATCGACAAGAATTTTTGGTTCTGCAAGGCTCAGCTTCATATAATATCCCCCAATATGGCTTCGGGATGGATGCGGATTTATAAAGTTTTGGCTAATGGAATAGATAGTATTAGCGGAGAAGCTCTTTCAGGTGCATGAGTCCTTGTTTGTGAACAGTATTGTAGTCTTGAATGGCGTGTGCTTTGATCTGGACGCCGTTTTCTGTGGGTATAACAAAGCCAAGAATGCGAACAAAGCCGTCAGGAATAATGCCAGTGTATCCTTCATAGTCAATAAGTGCTTGTCCAGTGCTGTCATCAAGGAGGAGGGTTGTTCTTGTTTTTGTGACAATGATACCAGAGACTGCTACTTTGTAATCCTTGGAGGTAACATCTTTGATGAATGCTTCTTTGAACGTGGCTCGTCTGATAGGCATAAAGAGGGAGTGGGAAGAATATATTTTAAGGTTTGTGGGAGAGGAATATAGAGGTGAAAGGAAAAGAATGCGGATAGGGTGAAGGTTTTCTGGTGAAAAAATTATAAGTTAATAAAGGAGGAGTGATCATAGAACAGTATGGGTATTGACAGTCATATTGTTGACATGTTGATGAGAAGAGCAGAGAGTGTTTGTAGGAATCATCATGATGCTGAAGATTTAGTGCAGGATGTATGTTTGAAGGTAGTAAGTGCAAATGGAGATCTCGCATCATTTTCTCAGGAGAGGTTAACAAGGTACGCATGGGGAGTGTTAAATAATTAGTATGTAACACAAGTGAGGAGAGGAGGGAAGCATGAAGGGGAATGCACTGATGGAAAAAATGAAGGTGTTGCAAAGGGAATAACTCCATTAGCAAGTCTCGTGAAGAAAGAGATAGAAGAGGAATGGCAAAGAAGAATCTTAGAGATAATGGATGGTGATTTGGCATATGATTGTATAGCAACATCGAGAGGGGAGGTGGCAGTAAAATATGGAATTGCAAGAGATACAGTCAGGAAAAGGTTTAAAAGTTTTAAGGAGAGGGCTCGAGAAAGATTAAGAGGATGGGTAAGAAGTGGTTATGAATAGGATCTCCAGGTATGTGTACATTTGATGCATTTGAAGAATCGTGTTTCTGCTTCGTCAGCTGCTCTGGTTTGGACAGTCCAGTAATAAGCTTCTCCATGTCCACATTCAGGGCAGTCCTCTTTTGTTTTGGGGAGTGTTTCAACGCGTTTGTCAATGACTTCAATGGTCTTTCCTGGAGAGAGGTTTGTTTTTTCTTTGAGAATCAAACTTTCCCTTTTTGAGGATACTTTTCCGCATTTGCCGCAGGCGAGTGCTGTCTTACCATCCCGCATTTTTTTGGGAATCAAGATGCTTCCACATTTTTCGCAAAATTGCATGATTATCCTCTGCCTATGATTTGAACAAATCCTATTTTGATCCATCCAAGATAAGGAACGCGGAAGATTGCTTTTCCGGTTCTGCTAATCGCTTCAGGAGTAACATATCCATCATCTTGGCGCTTATTGTTGTCTCCTTTTGTGAAATATCGGTTATGTGCTTCATCGATTTGAACCACGCGGTGGATGATAGGGTTAATGCTATTTGAATGTTCGTACACGAGCACGTTGCCTACTTTAATATCTTTCGGTTCGATGCCTTTGAGGAACATGATGTCTCCCTTGTTAAAGCCGTTTTTGAAGGGGAAAGTAATAAAGTCTTCTTTCTGGATGTCATATGTTTCATAGAAGGCGTGGTTGCGTTCCCACCATTCTGTAAAAGAAGGTTGTTCATGTTCCATGCTGCTGCTCACAACTGCCACGATGGGAAAGCTGGTGCCGAAGAGGAGTCCAAGTCCGGGGTAAATCACAAATTTGACAAGAATAAAGGCGAGAACTAGATTAACAAGCCAAGATGCGAGGCTGTCATCATGCCAGATAAAGTGCCACGCTCTTTTGAGGAAGTCCTTCATGAGAGGGATTTGAATAACTGAATGAGTTCGCTATTTCTTTTTTTGAGTCGCTCAACTGCGTCAAGAACAGTTTTCTTGGGGTCTCCCTTTGCAACTTGAATGGTGAAGAGAGGCTGGCTGATGAGGCTGTGTTTGATCTTATATCCGGAAATCTCAATGTCTTTGCTATCCCACATTTCTCTTTTGAGGATGTTGCAGAATGAGTTTCCTTCGCCTTTGATTTCGAATTTAAGTCTGTTTTTGTCTTTTTCGATGAAATCAAGCTCCATGGTATCGTTCAAAACAGGAGGACAGTTTAAAAAGGTTTCGTCAGTTGGTGAGTCTCCAGAGTCCGACAGAAACACAATGCACTTTGTGGGAATGAAAAGGAGCTGTTTTTTTGAGGGGAAAGGAATAAGTGTGAAGGTGCCGAGCAGTAAAGTGGTGGTCGGCAACAAACTGTTCAATAAACAGTCGTGTTTCAATCTTGTGAAACGTGTAAATTACAGGAGCAATCCGCATTGCAGTGAGGAGGAAAGGCTTGTCTGCGTGAATGGTTTGCACTCCAAAAGGAGGGTTTTGAAAGACAACATCAACAGGAGTGGTGAAGAGGGAAACATCAATGTGATGAAAAAGGGCAGTGAATGATGTGCCTATAGTGCGTTGAAGAAAGGTGAAGTTGTTTTGTGCAATGGCAAGTGCGTGAGCGTCAATGTCTACAAAGTGAACTTCTTTCGCACCAAGAGCAAGCGCGCCAAGTCCGAAGATGCCGTTGCCGCATCCGAGATCTGCAATGACTTTATTGTGAATGTCTCCTTGGAGGTGCGCGCGCCATAAACAATCCGCTGCAATCTCACATTCTGTTTGGTATTGCTCGAGAGAGATTGCTGAATGGGTGAAGGTTGCGAGTTTGCTGAGGAGGATGGCGAGTTCTTTCTTTTTCATGGGAGGAAAAAGAAGGAAGAAGATTAATAAGGGTTATGGGTGTTATTTTCTTTTGCGAAGTTTGACTAAGTCTCCGATGGTGAGTTCTGGGTCGTTGATGTTTAAGCTTTTGGTTTCTGGTTCCTCATAGTGTTCGATAAGGTGTATACTAAGCAGTTTTTGGAGCTTAACTGCCATGGTGATTGGTGGTCTCATGTGGCCGCTTTCAAGCTTGTGGATGACGCTTTCTTTTTCGCCTATTTTTTCTGCAAGTTCTGATTGTTTGAGTGAATGTTTTTCTCGTGCTTCTTTGATGAGTGCAGGATAGTTGTCATTAATGTATTCGTTCACTTCTTCAACTTGAATTTTTCGCGGCTGGTGGGAGACTGTAATTGCGGGAGTGTCAACTTTGATGATGTCGCCAAAGCCGCTGCATTTACTGCAGACTTCCATCACTGTGCCCTCGATGATGGCTGAGACGAGGTGTTCTTCAGCCCCGCAGATTTCGCAATGAGTCATAGAATGAATCACCCCACTGGAAAATTGAAGGAATAAAGGTATAAGGGTGATGAACTATAAAAAGATTTCCATAAAGTTAGGCAAGGACAGTTTCAAGTTCTTCTTTGCTGACAAATCCTTCTTTTCGCATCTTTTCATTGATGATGAGTGTAGGAGTAAGGGTCACATTGTAGTGTGTTTTTAAAGTTTCAAGGAGGATATCCCCTTCGTATTTGATGTTGATGGCGAAGACAGAAAGTCCGGTGTCTTTTTTGACGAGAACGTCTAATACTTTTCCTTGGCGTTCGCTCAGGACATCATTAGGGTCGAAGAAGTAGAGGATGAGGTTATGCTGGAGAGAGCATTGGTTTTTGATGTCAATGAACTGTGCATACGTTTTGATTTGGAGGAGAACATATTTTCGTAAGAGGTAGTCATATTCTTTTTGTTTGAAAAGATTTTTTTCTTCAAAGCTGACCAAGTAATAGCCGAGTTCTCCCAGCTCTTCTGCAAGGTGGCCGAGCCTTTTTTGGGCAATTGCACAGTTATAGCCTCCTTGGGTGTTGAAAAACTCTTGTTCAATAAGGTAGCTTTGAGTATCAAGTTCGCTTTGTTGCACAGTTTCAAGGACGTCACTTGATCTGAAGAAGTCAACGCTATAGCCAACAAGGATGCCTATGATGAAGATGAAAGTAGTCAATACTATGGTTTTCATGAAGACGCGTTTGTAGGGTATAGAATCCTGTGGTGTTACCATGTTTTTTTTGCTTTGAAGCCTTCTTTCGCAATGGCAGTGACCCAGCAAATGGCAAGCATGATTGAGTAATAGAGTAAGTAGAGCACAAACGTTGCAGGGTAACGGAAGTGTTCTTTGGCGTCTTGGTGTGCTTTGTAGAGGAAGAAGATGACTAATCCTATGCCTATAATAATAGGGAAGATGAGTAAGTAGTCAAGGTTGAGGAGTGTTTTGAGTGTGGGAAGCTCAAAGAGGGAGAAGAAATCTGTTTGGAGATTGATAAAGTCCCAAAAAGTATAAAAGATTTTTTTTAAAAAGCGGAATCCGAAGATGCTAAAGCTTGTCAGGAGCATGAGTACACTGAGTACAGCGAGGGGCAATTGAAAAGTGCCGAGCATGCCATAGTTTTTGTTGAAGAACATGGTACGATAGGTGAGTGTGTTGGTGATGAATCCTCTGAACCAGCGGACGCGTTGGTTGAGGAGTGTTTTGAAGGTGTCAGGAACAGTAGTTTTCCCAATGCTTTGCGTTTCAATTTTGACTCTATAATGGTTGTAGTGAAGTTTAAGCGCCATTTCAAAGTCTTCTGTTAAGTTATTGAGAGCAAATCCTCCAAGTTGTTTCAGGACATGTGTGCGATACAAGCTTAAGACACCAGGAGTGATGAAGAGTGCTTCGATGCGTGCCATAAGCTTTCTGACAAATGCTGCCATAATGTATTCAAACCATTGCAGTTTTTCCAAAATGGTTTTGGGTTGATTGACGCGAATGGCGCAGATCACGCCTCCGAGTTTTTTGTCAGAGAAGTAGGGTATTAATCTTTTGAGTGCGTCTGGTTCCACATAACTGTCAGCATCTAAGCAAGCAAAGAGTTCGCCTGTTGCGTGTGCAATACCAGTGTTGAGTGCTGCTGCTTTGCCTTGGTTTTTTTGGGTGATGACAAGCACAGGGTATTTCTTGGCAACCGCTGCAGTGTTGTCAGTGCTTCCATCATCAACAACAATAATCTGGAGCTTATGTTTTGGATACTGGAGTGCGAGGGCGGATTGGATGGTTGCTGCGATGGTGTGTTCTTCATTCCATGCAGGAATAGTAATAGTAACTTTGGGATAATGGGAGGGTGTATGTTTACGTTCTTGTGTGATGAGCATGATTTGGAGCCAGAAAAGGGTTACAAAAAGGGAGATGTAAGCAAAGGTAATGAGGAGGTATTCCATGGTTCTTGGGGATAAAATGAAGGGGTGATATTTATAAGGGTTATTCCTCCATGAAAATATTGAGGATAATTTTACTACTAGTAAGTTACTATATAAAGCTTGTGGTATCTTGTCTATCCTGAAGCGACTTCAGGAGAGGCCGAAGAAGCTTGCACAGAATGAGATTCGTGCTCTTTCTCTTTTTTGAGTGCTGCTTCTCGCTCTTCTTGTTCCTGAAGGTACTGTTCTCGTGCATCAACTTCTGCAGGGGTCAAGCCAGCCTTGGCAGCAACGGTTTCCTTAACCTTCTGTTGCACGTCAGCAAAAAGTTCTTTGACAGAAGCATCAACAGTGTCAAAATATTCGTAAAATTTTGGTGTGAGTTTGAGGTGGCGTGTTCTGCCAGACCGTTCGCTCGTGATAAGTCCTTCCTCTTTGAGTTGGTGAATATGATCATATGCCTTGTTTCCTCGGATTTTAATAATGTCATTCTGGAGTGCAGGGTTGCGATATGCGATGACAGCTAATGTTTTCGTGGTAGGATGGTCAAGTTCCGTAGTGCCAATAAGTTTGTTTGCAAGTTCTCCAAACTCTTTTCTGATGTTCAGTTTCCATCGTCCCTCATGTTCCGTAATCATAAGGGCATCATTTTCCTGTTGGTAATATTGTTGTAAGTTAAGCAGTTTTTCCTTCACATATCCCTCTCCGCCAAGTCCTGCGGCTTGCGCTATTTCTGCAATGGTCATAAAGCGTCCTGTCGTAAAGAGGACTGCCTGAACCTTTTTGGTGTCTTCATCCATGAGAAAAAAAAGTCTGAAGGAATTTATAAAGGTATCCTCATAGTAGCCGTAAAACAAAAGTTTTTTATGAGAGAGAAGAAGTGCACAGAAATGGAAGAGAAAAGTTTAGATGGAATTGTAGAAAAAACTGCAGTTGATACTACGAAGCCGATAAGCAGGTATCAAACAATAGCTGATTATGTAAAAAAAGTTCCCAGATTTCTAAAGAGGCATGTTGTAGACACGACTGCAATGCTCACAGGATCAAGCCCTATTTATTGTGCCTGGGAAATGCTTGGGTTGGGGGCATTAAGTAATCTCGGAATTGAAGTGGAGAAGATGACTTATGATGTTTCTTTAACCACAAGATTGAATGTGGTAAAACTGTCATTCTTAGGATTGGGATATGCCTTTGCAGGATTGAGAAGGGTGTCAAGAGCAGTGTGTGGTATTACTCAAGAGACAAAGGAAAAAGCACAGAAGTTGC
Source organism: Candidatus Woesearchaeota archaeon (assembly GCA_964367375.1). GTDB lineage: Archaea > Nanobdellota > Nanobdellia > SCGC-AAA011-G17 > UBA489 > CAYIXG01. Next base: position 126,830 of record CAYIXG010000002.1, read on the forward strand.
ATGATAGGGTGTTCACTGCAGTGTTTAATGTGAGCTTCTCATATGGGGTGTTGTATCCTCTTTCAGGAGAAGAAGATCCAAAGAAGTTATTGTGGGCTTCTTTAGGTACAGGAGTGCTTGGATTTTTATCAGGTGCGATAACAGGAAAAGCGATAGATTGGTTTGAGGATTTTACAGGAATACAGCAGTCACAAAGAGTGCCTGAAAGAATAAGAAGGTTACCAACTCCTGTGAAAACAATGATGGGTGCAGGATTGACAGCAACTTCTGCGAGTTTGATTGCTTTAATTTATCAATTAACGCCAAATTAGGCATACGCATATCGCAATAATGCCCCGCAACCGCCAATGTCTCTCAGTTGCAGTCCTTCTTCAGTATGGGTGCTGATAAACTTGACCGTTGTTCCAGTGTTCAGTGCTTTCTCTTCCAGCTTGTCTGCTTTCTCATCATCAAGTGCGTCGCTAATGAGAAGAATGTCAACAGCGCCATAGTCAAGTGCTTTGTGCGTTTCTTGTTCTCCATAAACAGCGAGTGGAGAATTTTTCGCGAGTTCTGTCAAGAAGCGTTGCATGAGCGCTTTTTCTTCAGTCACTATCTCTTTGGCAAGGATGTCTTTGCTTTTCTCAACTAAATGATGCAATCCTGATTCGTCTGTATAGGTAATATCTTGTATTGCAATAATCTTCTTTTTGAGTTCGTTGTTGAGTTGTTCTTGGAAGGATTCTTTGGTTGGTCCTGGTCCGCCGAGAATAACACCTTTCAGCTCTTTCAATGGCAAGAATTCCTTGTTGCACACTTCGCTCACGCGTTTGTAAAATTCGAGTGCCATGCCTTCAATGATCCGTTCGAAGCGTCTCGCGCTCTGTCCTCCAGCCTTGAATTTTCCCGGCACTCCTGAGGTGAGGTGGTCAAGCACCTTGATATACGTTCCTTTGAGTAAACCGACAGTTGCTTCTCTCCTGTCAATGACAATCAATCCATAGGTGGATGATTCTTCCATCATCTCTTTAAGGACATCAAGAACAAATGTCTGGTCGCAGCGATACATGCGGGTTTTGATAGGAATATTTGGTTCAATGCTCCAGATGTTGATGCTAATTTTTCCTTCTTGTGCAGAAACGTTTCCTGCGAAGAGTGCTAAGCCATTGTCTGGTGTTTTTTTGAAGAGGCGCAAATGGCGGATGCAACGTTCTAAACTATCGATAACGCTTCCTCGTGTTTTCGCGTCCTTGATGTTTTTTGCAGTGCCTTGCTCTTCACCGAGGTGGTTGATAATCTTATTGAGGTCATATCCTTGAGGGACATATACACTCACTAATTCAGTATGTCTTCCTCTTATTTTTTCAAGTTCTCTGACGAATCGTTTCAACTCTCGGGTGGTTGCTGCCATGTTAAAAAGTAACCTCTAATCTTTTTCCAGGAATAATATCTTGTGCTTTCGTCACTGCTTTCAGGTCACCGATGCAGTCATTGAGCGTTTGGACATCTATATGTGGAAGCGTGAGTTTGATAGGTGTTGATAAACTTTTGCCTGCTTCAGTTTTCGCTTTTCTCACGTGGTTAACTATAGTATAAAAAGATGTGCAAAGTTTCTCAATCTTTTCATTAACGAGTGTAGCATCATGTGCAGGATAAGAAGTAAGGTGAATGCTCTTTGATTTTTCTTTGGTACTGAAATAGGAGGAGTATATTTCTTCAGTGATGTAAGGCATGAGGGGTGCGAGCAGTTTGAGAAGGGTTGAAAGAACAGTAAAAAGAGTGTATTGTCCGCTTGTTCGCGCATCTTTTCCTCGTTCTTTGGGATTATAAAGTCTATCCTTGACAGCTTCGATGTAATGATCGCAAAACATACTCCAGAAGAAGTCATCGATGATTGTACGAACGTGGGAGTATTCGTAGTGAGTAAAATGGTTTCTGCAACTTCTTACGAGGTCTTGGAGTCTGCTCAGAATGTCCGCATCGATAACTTCAAGTTTTTTGGGTTTTTTTCCGTTATAGTCTTTCAAGTGTTCAAGAACAAATCTGCTCGCATTCCAGAGCTTGGTAATCATCTTCTTTCCAGTGACTAAGTCTTTCTCCATATAATCAAGATCTGCTCCGAGTTTTCCGCCTGCCGCCCAGTAGCGGAGTGCATCTGCTCCATACTTCTCAATGATAGTTGCAGGATCAACAACATTGCCTTTGCTTTTGCTCATTTTTTCGCCGTGCATCGTAACATATCCTGAAATCATAATGTTCTTCCAAGGTATGGTGTTGTGGCTAAACACTGCTTTGACAATAGTATAGAACGCCCACGTACGAATAATATCATGTGCTTGCATGCGCAGATTCATGGGAAATCGTGAAGGAAATATTTTTGTGTTTTCTGCCCAATTCAGCACTATTTGAGGGGTGAGTGAACTCGTTGCCCAGGTGTCCATAACATCATGTTCTCCGATGAATGTTCCGCCGCAGCTGCACCGTTGTTTTGGTGGTTTGCTCGTGACAGGATCTATAGGAAGATTTTTTGTGTCTGCAAGGAGTATACTATCACAATGCTCACATGTCCAGAGAGGAAAGGGAATGCCAAAGTGTCGTTGTCTGCTGATGCACCAGTCCCATTGCAAATTTTCCACCCAGTGGATGTATCTTGTTTTCATGAATGCAGGATGCCAGGTTATTGTGTCAGCTGCATCGATTAACTCTTGTTTTTTGTCAAGAATTTTGATGTACCATTGTTTTGTTTTGATGAATTCTATTTCAGTGTGGCAGCGTTCGTGAAGGTTGACTGCATGAGTGAGTGGTGTTGTCTTGAGAAGAAGTTCTTTTTTTTCTAGGTCATGAATAATAGCTTTGCGTGCTTCTTTGACTTTCATATTCTTATAAGGTCCAGCAGTCTCGTTGAGAGTGCCATCAGGTGCAATGATGACGCGTGTTTGAAGTTTGTATTTGTACCACCATTCAATATCAGTTTTGTCCCCATAGGTGCAGCACATAACAATTCCTGTGCCTTTGGCTGGATCAACAGCAGGATCTGGAAGGAGAGGAACTTCGTATCCAAAAAGAGGAACAGCAGCAAATGCTCCTTTCAGGTGAGCATATTTTTTGTCATCAGGATGATAAAGAACAGCGACGCATGCAGGAATGAGTTCCGGTCGTGTGGTTGCAATAGGCAATGGTTTTCCATGAGCAGTAAATGCAATGTCATAGAAGTTGCTTTCCAAGTTTTTGTTGGTGAATTCTGCTTGTGCAATTGCTGTTTGGCAGGTGGTGCACCAGGCAACAGGGGTATCTGCAGCGTAAACTCTTCCTTTGGTGTAAAGGTCGATGAAGGAAAGTTGTGCAGTTTTTCTGCAGTGATTATTAATAGTGGAGTAAGGGGAGTGAAAATCACAGCTAATGCCAAGGTTTTTCCAGCTGTGGATAAAGTCTGGTTGAAGTTTTTTGATAGTGTGTGTAGCAAGGGTAATGAACTTGTCTCTGGGTGTGGTGATAGAGCTTGTGCCCGTAATTTTTTCAACAAGAATATTGGTTGCAAGTCCATTATCATCAGTGCCAAAAGGATATAAAACATTTTCTCCGATCATGCGGTGGTAGCGTGCAATGAAGTCTCCGTGAGAATAGCTGAATGCGTGTCCAATATGCATAGCTCCGGAAAGGGTGGGTGGTGGAGTGTCAATGCTAAACACTAGTTTTTTGCTTTTCTGGTCGAAGCAGTAAGTTTTATGTTTTTCCCACCATTGCTGCCATTTCTGTTCAATGCTTTTGGTGTCATACTGAAGATCCATGATCTTTTGCCGTGAACGAATTCTTATATAACTTTCCATAACAGAAGGTTTAAATAAGTAAGATAAATCTCGTTCAAGAATGTGGGGCGGTAACTCAGCCCGGGAGAGTACACGACTGAAGCTCGTGCTGTCGGAGGTTCAAATCCTCCCCGCCTCATTTTATTTTCAAGGGTATGATTGAAAGGGAAAAAATGTTTGTAAAAAAGTTTATATAGTTCTATAAAGGTTAAATAAGAAGTATGTTGAAGCGAAAAGAGGGAAGAAAACTATTAAGTGTATTGATGATAGTTCTCGTGTTGATGTTTCCTGTAGTACATGCTCAGCAAACTGGAACAACATCTCCAACAGTAGTAACAGGACCTGCAGGACCATCAGTCCCGATCATAATAACGCCACCACCTCCAGCAACGACTGGAGCAAGTGGTCCGCAACTTCCAAACCCAAGAGCTGTGCCGAATGTTGGGCAACCGTCCACAATACCTCGACCAAGAGTTCCGCAACCAGTAAGACCAGGGATGGGAGGAGCATGGATTCTATTCTATCAGTTAATGAATCAAATAAATGCGCCGCCAACACTCCCGCCTCCGCCAGGGTATACTCCTCCAGTAGTGCCATCAGCGCCTGCAGTTTATTTTCCACAGCAGTCTCCAAGTGGAATAACTCCGAATGAGGAACAATGGGAGATTGACAGTAACTTGTTGATGAGGTTACAGCTTATTTTGCATGATATTGACAATCCAGATCATTTAGGATTGGGAAAATCAAAGCATTCAACGCCAGATTCAGGTCAAAGAGTATGTACAGCTCCGCCAGCAAATGCGAATAATCAGATGTATGGCATATTTGCTCCGGGGGTGAGCTGCAGCCAAATTCAGGGTGGTGATATAATACTAAGTGGAGGTATATCAGCATTAGGTGATACTACTCCACGTCCAACGTGTCCTCAAAAATGGTGTTCAGGGACAAGTCCAGGGACAAGCGGTAGAAAGACAAAAGGAGCGTGTATTGCGCGATCAGTAGGTTCAAGTGTGGTGTCAGCAATTCCAATGGGTGGTGGTTCTGCACCAATAACTATTGATCAGCTTGATCAAATGATAAATACATATGTGACAGCTTCGGGCGGGAGATTAGCGAGAAGGCCAAATTGGGATCATGTAATAAGAACATTAAGACAAGGAATAAGTAGTCAAGATAAAAGAATAAGAAATCTGGCAAATGATATCATAAATAGGATGTTTTTCAGTGGGGGTTGTTTTTTCATCTTGATGAAAACGTATGACTGTTTTTGTTATGATTTTGATATCAAGTTAGCACGAAGTACACCTTTGTTAAGAAAGTTATTTGGAGGCATTACAGGAGGTGGAATGCCAAGCGGAACAACAGGAGGCGGCTCTGGAAAGGGGATAACAGCTCCTTTACCAGTATTGATTGCATTGGGAATAACTGCAGCAGCCGCTCGACCATGGACTCCTATATCAGGGAGCATAGGTTCAGGGTGTGATGGGAATACAAATATTGCGGGTTGTCAACCAGGTGCGTGTGCGAATGGTTTATACTGCAGAACAAGCGATTGTACATGCCAACCGAATTGTGGGAACGGCAAGCTTGATATTGGTGAACAGTGTGACCCACCAAATACTCCTTGTACAGATGCAAAAGGAGTGCAAGGAACCTGCAGCACCATCTGCCAATGCGCAACCAGCACTGCCCCAGACTAACCAGGAGAACCCTCAAGAAAATGAAACAACAAATGGTAAATGAAAAAAGAAATCGAATGCTACCTTTCTTTATAGTGTTAATAATATTGGGTGCTTTTTTAATAGGATATCAAGGGTCAGAAAAGAAGAACGAACAAAAGGTTGTATTGTCAGGATTCGCTGTGCTTGATCAATCGCAATCAATTTTGTCTGATCTTTTAAGGATAAATCCCACGAGCGGTGAAGATTATATCTTTTGTGAAGTTGAGCCTTTGGATGATCCATCTCTTTCAGCAATTCCGAGAAGTGTGGATGGGAGGGCACTTCCAGTGTATCCAGATCTGCCATTTGATGCAGTAACAGTACATGTGATAAGATTAGAAGGGACGTGTGCAGCAGTGCAGCAGCAGATTGATCAAGATATAAGGCCTCGTGCGGAGTTGATGTTTTCAATGGATGAACCAGTGTGTCCAGACTCAGGAGGAGAGTCTGATTCGTTTGAGTGGCTGGTAAAGTTGGATGATGTTGACTTTGGGGTGTATGATGCAGCTGATGGTGGACAAGGATTGTATGATGCATATCAGAGTGTGTTGCAAAATTATAATATGCCGCAACGAGTATTCGCTCAGGAGAATGTGTGTGCAATAGTTGCGTATTTTTCTTGGAAGTGTGAGCCCATAGCTCCTGTTGATTCTGATAAGTGTGAAGCAGTCTCTTCGCAAGATGAGTTTGTGTGAAAAGAGGATGAAGGAGCAAGCCTGGAAGTAAAGAAGACCTTATTCCTCTTGGAGAAAGGTTTATTAATAATACAGGGTGTAATTCTTGCAATGAAAAGAGGGCATAACAAAAAGAAGAGAGGTGCAATCGAGTTGTCCATGACCACGATTGTGATCGTGGTGATTGGAGTGACTATTCTAACGCTAGGGTTGAGGTGGATTTACAATATTTTTGGAGGGTTGGAGGAGCAGCGGACAGAGTTGATTGAGAATACGCAAGAGCAGATCAGGAAGCAGTTTGGAGATACTGATCAGCCGTTAAACTTGCTGTCAAGTGCTGTTGAGGTGCAGCAGGGAAGATTTAAGGATGTGGGCGTTGGCATTAAGAATATTTATGGTCAAACCCACCAGTTTGAATACGAGATTATTCCGACAGATATTCCCTCTGCGACGTCTCCAGAAGAGGTGTTGTCGTGGATTCGGTGGGATAAGTCAACGATAGTTTTGAGTTCTGGTCAGTTATATACTGATGCAGTTTCTCTTGATCCGGGAAAGGATGTTCCATTGGGTGTGTACAAGTTGAAGTTGCAGATGTCGTGCATTGACTGTTCGCCTGCAGATATCATTCAGGTGCCACTGACAGTGCGTATTATTTCTACGTAATATTCTGATAAGGATACAGAAAAAGATAAAATACGTAAGCTATATCTTTTTATAGAATAAGGATGTTATAAGAAAAATATGTCTTTATATGAAGTGCAAAGGCAAGTTGATGGGTGGGTTTCTCAGTTCAAGGAAGGATACTGGCAGCCGCATGAGATACTTGCGCGGTTAATGGAAGAAACAGGGGAATTAGCGAGAGAGATTAACCATCTGTATGGTCCGAAGAAGAAAAAATCAGGAGAAGAAACGAAGGAGTTGGGGGATGAAATGGGTGATATTATATTTACGTTATGTTGTTTAGCTAATTCTCAGGGAATTAATCTTGATGAGGCTTTCAAGAGAGTGATGGATAAGGTGAATAGAAGAGACCAACATCGATTTGAGCAAAAGTAAATACGAGAAATTTATAAAGGAGAATAAGGAAATAAGTGTGATGCCTCTCAAATTATTGAATACGTTATCAAGGAAGAAAGAAATTTTCAAGCCTTTAAAGTCTGGTCAAGCAGGGTTATACAATTGTGGTTTGACAGTGTATAATTTTGCGCATATTGGAAATCTGCGTTCATACATTTTTGTGGATATAGTAAAGAGAGTTCTCCTATACAACAATGTGAAAGTGAAGCACGTGATGAATATTACAGATGTTGGTCATCTCACGTCTGATGCAGATACAGGTGAGGATAAGATGGTGAAAGGTGCAAGACGTGAGGGAAAGACAGTGTGGGAAATTGCGGAGTTTTATACAAAAGCGTTCAAGGAAGATTTGAAATTGTTGAATATTGTTGAGCCAAATATATGGTGTAAGGCAACAGATCATATCAAAGAGCAGTTAGCCTTAATCAAAATATTGGAAAAGAAAGGATACACTTATAGTGCTGATGGGAATATCATTTTTGACACATCAAAGGTAAAGAGATATGGAGAGCTTATTGGTGCAAAAGTAAAGTCGAGTGATGAGCATTCCAGAGTGGGTATTGATAAGTCAAAAAGAAACGCAAGTGATTTTGTGTTGTGGTTTACAAAGTCAAAGTTTTCTGATCAGGACATGAAGTGGGATTCTGAGTACGGTCTTGGTTATCCAGGGTGGCATATTGAGTGTTCTGCAATGGCAATGAAATATTTAGGTAAAACAATTGATATGCATTGTGGAGGTATTGATCATATTCCGGTGCATCACACAAATGAGATTGCACAGTCTGAGGCAGCGACAGGAAAAAAGTTTGTGCGGTATTGGTTGCACAATGAGTTTTTGGTGTTAAAGAATAAGGAGAAGATGGCGAAATCACAAGGAAACTTTTTGACGTTGCATGATTTGATGGAGAAGGGGTATGATCCTATGGTGTATCGGTATTTCTGCTTGGGTGCGCATTATAGGTCGCAATTGTTCTTTGATTTTGAAGCGTTGGATGGTGCGAAGAAGAGCTACACATCATTAAAAGAAAGGATAAGGGAATTAAAAAGAGATGACACATCAAAAGGGCAGAAGGGTGTAGAGAAATACAAGAAAGAATTTGCGAAGGGAGTGAATGATGATTTGAATACGCCAAAAGCATTGGCAGTGCTCTGGGGTGTCATGAAGGATGCAAAGTTAGGGAGTAAAGAAAAATTACGGGTAGTAGATGATTTTGAAAGGGTGTTAGGGTTAAGATTGAACGATGTCGAGGAGGAGAAGATTCCTGAAGAGGTAATGAGGCTTGCAGAGTTGCGGGAAAAAGCAAGAGAAAAGTGTGATTATAAAGAGTCTGACCGGTTGCGTGATGAAATAAAGAAAAAAGGGTTTCGAGTTGAAGATGCAAAAGAAGGGTTTAGGTTGAAGAGAGTATGAAGACAGTTCGGAAGAAAGTGCATGCGCTTATTTTTGCGAGGAAAGGAAAGGAAACATATTTTTTAATTCTGCATAGGGTGCTGCATTGGAGGGGTTGGGAATTGGTGAAGGAGACTATTGAGAGGGGGGAAACACCAAGGCAAGCAGTAATTCGGGGGATTAAAGAAGAGACGAAGTTGAAAAATTGGAAGATTGTGAGGAGGGTGAATAGGAGAATCCGATTTTCAGTAAAAGGTAAAAAGATGGTGATTGTAGGAATATATATAGTGAAGGCAGATATGAAGGAGAAAGTGGATGTGAATCAAAAGATCAGGGAGCATGATATGTATAAATGGGTGAAGGAGAGGGAAGCAGTTCAATTGTTAACGTTTGAGAGTGCGAAAAGACTGGTAAGAGAGTTCAAGGAATGATAAGAAACCTTTAAAAAGCTTGGAAGGGCACGATTAGAAAATGCCAACGGTCTTTGATATTAATCCAAATGAGTTGATTGAGAAGGTGGCGGAAGCCTTGAAAAAAGATGTGGTCATGCCTGAATGGGCAAAGTTTGTCAAGACGTCTACAGGGAAAGAGCGTCCTCCAGACAGGACAGACTGGTATTTTTACAGGGCCGCATCGATTTTGCGGAAGGTGTATAAGGATGGTCCTGTGGGCACAAACAAGCTTCGCTTAAAGTATGGTTCAAAGAAGAATAGGGGGCATAAAAGAGAAGAGTTTAGGAGAGCCTCAGGAAAGATTATTCGGTCAATCTTGCAGCAGTTGGAAAAGAATGGGTATGTGAAGAAGGACAAAAAAGGAAATTTCAGTGGTCGGGTCATTACGCCAAAAGGAAAGAGTTTTTTGGATAAGATGGTGAGGAGGAATGATGGAAGAGGATCAGGAAAGGATAGTAAGCACGTGGAGAGAGCAGCAGAAAAAGCAACTGGAGTTGCAGCAGCAAGTTGAAGCCTTGGAGAAGATGGTGAAGCAGTGGTTGTCAGCAGACGCAATTACAAGGTATGGAAATGTGAAGGCTGCACATCCAGAACAGGCAATAAGGATATTGACAGTAATGGCGCAATTGGTTGAGAATGGCCAAATAAGAAGGCAAGTGTCTGATGACGAGTTTAAGTCAATATTGCAAGCAATGCAGTCAAGCAAGAAAGAAATGAAGGTGAAGTTCAAGTAACATGGCAAAAGTAAAGAGTCCTGCAAAGAAGAAGCGTTTAGGAAAGCGTGGAAAGCAGACAAAGTGGGCTCCTTTTTGGACTGTGCCAAAGATATATGGAAAAGGAAGAAGGGTGCATCCTGGCAGGCACACGACAGTGAAGAGGACGTGGCGTCGGTCGAAGTTGAAGGTATAACGTGGCAGAGCAGAAGCAAATGACAAAGGATCCTGAAATCATCAAGAGGATAGTTGTTCCTCTGAGAAGAGAATTGTTGAAGGTGTCTCGCTATCGAAGGACAAACAAGGCAATGCGTGCGATGAAGATGCTGCTTCAAAAGCAGATAAAGGGGAGTGAAGTGAAGCTCGGAAACAGGTTGAATGAGTTTATGCATCAGAATGGGCGAAAGAATCCCCCGCAAAAGGTTGAGGTGAAGATGTACAAGTTCAAGGATACGGTGATTGCAGATGTTCTTGATGCCCCGTTTATGAAGGAGGAGGAAAAGAAGAAGGGTCTTGCAGAAAAAGTGAAGGGGCTTGTGGGAGGGAAGAAAGCGGATGTGCCTGAAGTTGAAAAGGAGGATATGCTGCAGAAGACTCCGGTGAAGCAAGAGCAGGACATGAAGCCGAAGCAGGAATTGAAAACGACAAAAGAGGAATTGGAAAAGGTCAGGAAGCAGGATATTATTGTGAAGCCGCAGAGGCCGGTGCACGAAAAAAAGAAGTAGCGTGTTCTTGTTAGCTTGCTGAGCTCATTCGTTTGTATAATATAAAGAGTGTTATCATGATGAGGATGAGGAGTATGCTTGCAAAGAGCCAGAGGTATGTTTTGAATGGTTTTTCAACTGGTGCTGGGGGTTGGGGTTGCTCAACAGTTGGCTGAGGAAGTACAGGAAGTGGTGTGGGTGGGGGGAGTGAAATGATGGTGGGTGTGGGCGGTGGCGGAGCTGAAGGTGCGGTGAGGGATGCGAGGCTGAAGGTAACAGTGACTTTGTTGAAGCCGAGGTCAGAAATGCGCATGGTAATATCATTATTGCTGTCTTGGTCGACATCGAGTGGTGTTATTTCTTCGTCTGAGAGAACAAATGTGCCGATGAGGGGATACATGATGAAGCTTGTGGTGCCAACGTTGTGGTCGATGCGGCCAGCACTGGCATGGTATAAAACGTCTTCGATGAGGTTCACGATATAAACTTTCCATCCTGTTTGGAGGGTGAATGTTGCGGTGCTCTGGTTGAGAACATCCCATGTAAACACGTATTGCACTGGTCCGGATGTGGTTGAGCTGCTTCCTCCAGGTCCGGTGCTGTCATCAAAGACTTCGAGGCTGTTGGAAAGTTGGGTGACGCCGGGTGCTTCATTATCATGGGGTGTTGTTTCGCATTCCCACGTGTCTCCGATAAAGGTTTCTTCTGCAATGATGGTATCATAGGTGAATTGCGCGTTTGCAGCAATTTGTTCTGGGGAGAGGACAAGGTCAGTAACGTGCACTTCATCGACAATGCCGTGCAGGTATTTATCATTATCATCCACAACGCTCACGCCTATCCATAGCGATTCGTTGTTTGGTTCGATGGGTTTGTCGCAGGTGCCGAGCGTGCAGCTCGCATTTCTGAGGATGCCATTGACATAAATGAGGGGTGCGGAGCTTCCTATTTTGGTGACGGCGACATGGTAAAAGGTGTTGGGAACGAGGGCGGATCCATTGGTGGTGTAGGCATGAATTTGGGTGCCATTAAATGTGGAGACGAATTCAATCTCGTTTGGTGAGGTGTTTGTAATGTTTCCTCCGGTGCGGAGCTCATAGTTGGTCAGGTTAAGAGCAGGATTTGTGCTCTTTTTGTTAATGAGGGGAGCATGGTTTTCTAGGGTATTAAATGAAACCCAGAGGTCTATGCTTATGCTAGTGTTGTAATCAAGTGTGATGTCATCAAGGATTTCGATGTAGTCTCCAATGCCATCAAAGGAGTATCCTCCATTGAGGGCGCCGGTTGTTGATCCAAATGTTGCTCCAGAGACGCTGCCATTATTGCCCATGCCGCTGTAGTCAATGGCAGTAATATCACTATTAAGGTGGTTTTCAAAGGGGAGGTTGAGGAAGTAATAAGGCAATCCTTGAAGGAGGAAGTTGTAAATAGAAAAGGTGGTGTCAAAGTCAGAGTCTTGGATGTTCTGTGCAAGGCAGGTGAGGTTGTCGCTGTCTAATGAGTTTCCAGAGGTTGAAGTGAGGACTGGGTTGTCGCTGGTTGGTTCGCTGTTGAGAATGGTAAGAATATTTGATGATTTTTTTTCTCCGTCAGCAATGCCGTCATTGACAGTAATGGTGCACTGCCAGGTTTGGCCTTTGGAGAGCATGGATTCATCGATGGTGTGGTAATTTATGGTCTGGTAGTGGGTGAGGAGTTGTGCAAGGGGAATTGCTTTGGTGTAAATTTGAACATGGTCAAGAGATCCGTTGTAGAATGCGTTTGTGGAGTTGAAGCTTCCTATGGTGAGGTTTGTTGCAGCAGTGCCAATAGTTCCATTGAGTGTGTCATTGGCTTGTGCGACAAGGACTCCGTCAATGGAGAGGAAGAATCCTAAGCCTTTTGTGCGCGTGATTGCGATGGTGTGGTAATTACCATTAGTGATTGGTGTGGTGCTGGTGAGAGTGATGACATTGGTAGGAGAATAGGTGTCTGATGCGGTGAAGAGAACGGAGTTTCCTGTTTGTTTGAGAGTATAAAAGCTGTCTCCAGTTTGGGGAATGATGTTTAATTCTTTGGAGAGGAGGTGTGCGTTTTGTGTTGTGGTTGTTTTGATCCAGAGTTCGATGGTGAAATTGTCAGTAAGGTGGAGTGAAGGATCATCTGTAAAGGTAAGGGAGTCATCAATGCCATCAAAGGTGTATGCTCCTCCAATGGCTCCTCCAGTGGCGTTAAAGAGGGCTCCAATAGAGGTTCCATTTGCGCCAGTAGTGTATTCAATGATATTACGAGTGTTGTCATTTCCTTCGAAGGGGAGGGTAAGCTGGGTGAGGGGCGTTGTGTTGAGAGTGTATGTGATAATAGGGGTGATAGGATTTCCTTCGAGGTCATTAGGATTAACAAGGGTGCAGGTAATATCAGAGTCGCTCTTGTTTCCTAAGGTGCTGCTGTTCAGAAGAGGATTATTTTGGGTAGGAGGCACATTTGGAGGAATGGCAAATATGTCTATTTCATAGCCGCTCCACAAGTTTATTCCTGCAGGGATGCTGAAGGTAACGAATGCAGGGTCAATTTGTTCGATCAAGCACGAAGTGCAGGGTGTAGATGCGCCCGCATTGTTCACTTTAACTATTTGGTGTGTGCTGAGGGAAAATCCTGGGGAATAAAGAGTGATGCGTGCGTGGATGTTTCCAAATGAGTCAGAGAGTGCGGGGTTGAGTGTGTCAATAAAGACGAGGGAAGATTCTAACTGAATGCCATTGGTGACATCATCGACAGTAAGTCTGTCAATGGAAACTTTTTTGAGGAATGTGATGGTTGCAATGCCTGGTTTGTCAAGGATGAGGGGTTGCGGTTCAATAGTGGTTTGTCCGGTAAATCCGAAGGTTGCGAGTATTGCCAATGCTCGAGGATCTTCAAGAAAGATAGCTCCATCTTCAACGAGTTGTGGTTCAATAGCTTTGCCAATAAAAAGATCAAGAGTAGAATAGGGAAGTATGAAGACAAGCAGGAAGATAAGAGTAATAAGTGTCCAGGAAAGAAAGTTGTCCTTGCGGAGAGTCATGAAACAGTGCCTCTTTTAAAGAGGAAGAGGAGGGGGAGATTATATAAACATTTCTCAAAGAATGAAGGATATGGAAAGTTTTCCAATGAAGGATCAGGAAGGGAAAGTGCTGGTGAAGAACGAGTCTGAAACAGATCCTGAGCAGGGTTTTGATCCGGAGAAGAGGCCTGTGCAGAAACTGATTGAGTTTGGTGTGGTGAATGTGAATAAGCCTGCAGGCCCTACTGCGCATCAAGTGACTGATTACGTGAAGAGGATTTTTTCAGTTGACAAGGCTGGGCATAGTGGGACCCTAGATCCAGGGGTGACTGGTGTTCTTCCGATTGCTCTTGCAAAGGCAACGAGAATTGTGGAGGTGTTGTTGAAGTCTGGAAAAGAGTATGTTGCGATGATGCATCTGCATCAGGAAATGTCGAGGAAGCAGCTGGAAGAGTTGATCGAGCAGTTTACTGGTGCAATCACGCAGCTTCCTCCGCGGAGGAGTGCGGTGAAAAGGCAGGAGAGGCAGAGGAGAGTGTATTATTGTGATATTCTAGATATAAAGGATAAAGATGTACTAATGAGGATAGGGTGTCAAGCGGGCACGTACATCAGAAAGTTGATTCATGATATGGGAGTAAAGGCGAAAGTTGGTGCGCACATGGCAGAGTTGGTAAGGACAAGAGCAGGTCCGTTTTCGTATGCAAGGTGGTGTTCGTTGCAGGATGTGAGGGATGCATTTGAATTTTGCAAGGAGGGGGATGAAAAAGAGTTGAGAAAATGTGTGTTGCCTTTTGAGGTTGCGACAGCGCATTTAAAAAAAGTGTGGGTGCATGATAATGTGGTGAATAATGTGTGTCATGGTGCATCCTTGGGAATGCCTGGTGTGGCGAAAGTGCATGAAGGCATTGAGAAGAATGATCTTATTGGAGTCATGACAATGAAAGGAGAGCTCATTTGTTTGGGAAATGCGGTTGCGTCAACAAAAGAGATGCTCGAGAAAGAAAAGGGGCTTGGTGCAACAACGCACAAGGTGTTTATGGAAAGGAATACCTATAAACCATATAAGGAGAAAGGATGATTGTCACAATTGCAAGAGAGTCTGGAATTCCATTGGTTGGGCATTTGGCGTTTGGGATTGTGGTACGAGGCTCTTCAAATTTGATTCAGGTGCGTCCAACAACAGTATGTAATTTAAGCTGCCCTTTTTGTTCGACTGATGGTGGCCCTAGTTCAAAGACGCATGGAACGCATTATGTGGTTGATCTTGATTATTTAGTTGAGGAAATTGAAAAGATTGTGAAGCAAAGAGGGAAGACGCATGTGAATATTGATTCTGTGGGTGAACCAACAGCATATCCATATATTATGGAATTAGTAAGAAGGGTGAAGCAAATTCCAGGAGTTTTTTTTATTTCAATGCAGACAAATGGCACGCTTCTTGATGAGAAAAAGGTGCAGCAGCTTGAAGAGGCTGGTTTGGGACGGATGAATTTGTCGTTGCATGCGGTGAGCAAGGGTTTGGGGGAGAAGCTTGCAGGCGCTGGTTTTTATGATGTGAAGAAGGTGATGGATCTTGCGCGATTAGTGAGCAGGACAAAGATTGATCTGCTTCTTGCTCCGGTGTTTTTACCAGGAGTGAATGATGAGGAGATAAAAGAGATTATAAAATTTGCAAAAGAATTGGGGTGCAAAATTGGGATTCAAAAGTATGAGGAGTATAGGTATAGCAGGAAGATGCATGAGGTAAAGCGGGAGAATTTTTTTCGTTTTTATAAGAGGTTGAAGGAGTGGGAGAAGGAGTTTGGGATAAAGTTAGTGTATAGTGCAAAGGATTTGGAGGTGGGGAGGGCAGAAAAGCTGCGAGAGGTATTACGGAGGGGGGAGAGGTTGAATGTAAAGGTATTAGAGAGTGGCTGGATGAAGGATCAGATGATTGCGGCAGAAAGGGGGAGGTGTATAACAATTACGAAATGTGATGCAAAAAAGGGTGATAGGGTGAATGTGCGAGTGACAGAGACGAAGAATAACATTTATCTTGCAGAGCAAGTAAAATAGAAATCCTTATATAGCATGAGAGGTCTTGTTCTAAAAAAACAAAGGGGGTTTTTAAAAGTGAAAATCAGGTTAAATGCAGGTACAATTGTGTTTACTGTAGGAATTATTCTTGCAGTGATAATGGGCATAGGAACAGCAATGCAGGCTTCCTGGATGGCTGGAAAGGTAACGCAGTGGTTGTTGTTTGTGCTTGTTGTTATGGGCCTCGGAGTGGGTTTCTATAATATCAAAGAAAAAGAAGTGACTCCTTTTTT
This sequence comes from Candidatus Woesearchaeota archaeon, assembly GCA_964367375.1. GTDB lineage: Archaea > Nanobdellota > Nanobdellia > SCGC-AAA011-G17 > UBA489 > CAYIXG01. Next base: position 142,680 of record CAYIXG010000002.1, read on the forward strand.
GACAGGAACTGTCTCGTTGATTTTGGCGAGTGCAGTTGCGAATCTTATCGCTATTGATGTGCTTATTCCAAAAGTAGGCACTTTTATTCAGGCAACCTTAGGGTATTTCATTGTGGTTGTGGGTGCAGCTGCAGTAGTTGTATCATTTAAGGCTGTGTACGGTCTGGCCAAGTAATTGGCCTTTCTTTTTTTAAGATGGAACAATTGAGGATAAGAATAGTCGGGCATGTGCAGGGAGTTTTTTTTAGGGCTTTTGTGAGGGATAGTGCCATCCAGTTGGGATTAAAGGGGGTTGTAAGAAATGAGAGTGTGGGGAGTGTTGAGGTGGTGGTGCAGGGCGAGAAGGATAAATTGCAGAGGTTAGTTGCATTGTGTCGTGGAGGCCCTCCATTAGCTCTAGTTGATAAGGTTGAAGTATCAAAAGAGAAGGTTGAGAAAGTGTTTGGCAATTTTAAGATGGAGTAGGAAAGATGTTTGTGGGAAAAACAATGGATGGGTTGGAGGAGATTGCAGCAGACGAAGCAAATGGAAAAAAGGTGTGTGCAAGAACAATAGAGTTTGTGAAGAAGAAAGAGTTAAAGACAGTAAGCATGGTGTATGAGAAGAGGGGCGTGTTCAAGTTTGATTCTTTAGATGATATTGGGAAAAGAGCAAGAGAAGTGAAAATGCAAGTGCAGTCGCCTGTTGCAGTAAAGGGTTTTCGTGTGGGCAATCATGAGTTTAAGAGTGTAGATGCGGCGCAAGAGGTTGCTGTGGCGTTGCGAGAAAAGGGAGTTGTGGTTGATTATAAAAATCCGAAAGAGGTAGTTGTGGTGGATATTATTGATGATGTGTGTATAATGGGAATGCTCGTGAAGGAGGATATGTGCAAAAGGGAGTATCGAGTGAAGGTGAATAATAAGAGTGTGAGTGCGTGTATTGCTGCGGCAATGGTAAGAATTGCAGGTGTGAAGATGAAGGAGAGTGTGCTTGATCCGTTATGTAAGGACGGGGTGATTGCGATAGAAGCGTGGATGTCTGGAATAAAGAAAGTGTATGCGAGTGATGTGGTTGCAAATAATGTGCGGAATGCGAGTGTGAATTGCCGTTTTGGAAAGATAAAGATAATACCGGAATGCCATGAAGTAAGAGAGATCAGCAAAAAATACAAACAAGTTGATCATATTATTACAAATATGGTTCTATCAAAGAATGATAAGGGTGCTGAAAATCTTTTTGCAGAAATGTTTGCGCAAGCGAAGAATGTAGTGAAAAAAAGAGTGACAATTATCACGAATCATCCTGAATTGGTTGATGGTGAAAAAGCTGGTTTTGGAAGAGGAAAAAGGATTGAAGTAAAAGTGGGGGATATGCAGTATGCAATTATGACATTTGATCGGGTGAAAGAGGGACGCAAGCGTCAGAGCCAGAAGGTCCTCGTCCCACGACGCAAGTAGTGCCTGCGGGGCAGTGCTGTCTGACTTTTTTCCATTCATCAAGCTCTTGAACATAATCTCGAGCACAGGTGAAATAAGTTCTCTTGTATCCTCGAGTGATGGTGCCTGCAGAGGTTGTGCTGATTTCTCCGCCTGATGCGCAACGGATCTGGTTAAGAGTGCAGTCATGGCCGTAAGTTTTTGCGTCGATGATGGGGTCAAGGATTTCTTTTTCAAGGATGAAAAGGTCTTGCGTGTTCACGACAGTATCTCTGTTAAGATCAGCACGCGGGTGATAATCTCCTTCTGTAATAACAGCTTGAAGGTATTGGTGGTCTTGTCCTCCAATCTCAAGGTCTCCGTTGATGTCTCCGCGAACATAAGATGTTGAAATAGTGTATCCGGTGTATTCGGTTGTGGGATTCATCATAAATGAAGAAAGGAATGCAATAACAATGATTCCAAGAGAGATAAAGAGAATGGTCTTTTCGTTTGGTAATGATGACACTTCTGAAGATTGAGGTGGTGGTGTCATGAGGATCAGGGATGATTGGAAGTTTATATAGTTTATTGTTAGAGGAAGACTGCAGTAATCCATGCCTTGAATTTCCCCCAGGGTGTTTGGGGTGCGCGTTCTTGCGGTTCAGGGGAGGCAAGTTCTTCTGGAGGTAAGGTGAAGGTGTCAATCTCTTCTGGTGGTGCTTCGATGGATGGTGGTACAGGAATGGAATCAGGGAAGGACACTTTTTTTTGTTGGGTAACATCTGGAGCGAGTGTGCAGGTGATGTCAAAGAAGACATCAACAGTGGAAAGTCTGTTTTCATTGTCCCATGTCCAGTCCATAACTAATTGTTTGCCGAATGTGGTAACTTTCATGGTTGCGCCGTATCGTCTGCCAACAGTTGGTCGGTAGTATTGGGTATCACACATAAAGAGGTGGAGGACATCACCATCATGTCTTTCTGCAGGAGGGTCATATGCAGGTAAGTCTCCGAGTCCCCATCTGAAGAGTTCTGCGTCGTTGACAGTGTATTGTGTTTCTGCATCTACATAGCTGTAGAACGTTCCTTTTGCTCCGTGGCAGTAGCCTGATTGTCTGCCAATAATGGCATAAGTCTTTTCATTCACTTTCCATTCTCCTTCAAGTTCGCAAGACACAGGTTCTTTTGGGAGTGTAAAGGAAACAGTTTCTTCAACGTGTCTGTCATCTCGAAAATTTTCTGGTCCGAGGGCGAGGTTGACATAATCAGTATACACTTCTCGTGATGTTTTTGGTTTAGCGCAATTGATGGTGATGTCTTTTTTGAAGCGGATGAGGTTGTTGTTTCTGTCAAAGATGGAAACGTGCGCGTTTCGTGTTCCCTCATGCGTGCCCACATTGTCACAGGATAAGAATGATCTGTCAGTGATGGGTGCTGCTTCGCTCAGGCTTTTCCCAGTGCTGTAGAAAACTTTTGCGTAGTTGCCTTCGAGTTGAGAGGGAACGCGTGTCCAGTCAACATAGACGCATGCTTCGAAGTTTTTGCCTCTCCATTTGCAGTAGCTGGAGTCAATAGTGATGTCTTCAGTGACTGCGTATCCAGTAAATGGTGTGGTGGTGAACGAGAAGAATCCTAAGAGGAGGATGATAAGAACGACAAGAATGCTTGTGGGTTTCATGAAGAATGCCTCTTTTCTGTGTGAAAGTGATGATGCGGAGTTTTTTATACGTTTCGGTTTACGAAAAGGTTTATATAATACAGGGATGATGAATTAAAGGATGGGAAAAGAGGAGAAAGGAACGCATTATCAGCATCGAAAAGCGCAGATGACTGCGTTTGGAATCTTTGCAGTGGTGATTCTTGTAGGAGCAGTGCTTATTACCTATCTTGGTCGTCAGCAGTCAGGGCCTCGGGTGGAGGTGCCGAAGCAGGTTACGCATCCGCAGCATGTGCAGGCAGTGAAGGATCTCATTGCGTCGTGTGCGGATCATGCGGCAAAAAATGCTGTCATGATAAGTCTTGCAACCGCAGGATATGCTGATAGTCCTCCAGGAGTGTTTGCTGGCATTATTCCTGTAACATATCTGTATGAGGGTGGGAAATCCTTTTTGCCGTCTGAGGAGAAGGTGAAGGACGGCTTGAGAAAAGGGATGGAGGCATCAGTGCGGGAGTGTGCTGATTTTTCTCATGTGGCGAATGTTGAGGTGAGGCCAGAGAGTATGACTGCCAGTCCTCAGATTGAGAATGGAAAGATAACATTTTCGATGAGGTATCCTTTGGTGATTAAGAGGGATCAAACATCGTACAGGTTGGATGACAGTTACGCAGTGACTGTTCCGGTGAATATGAAGGAGATGATTTTGCATGCAGGAAAGATTGTGAATGAAGTGAAAAATAATCCAAAGTATGTACCAATAACAGAAATGATATCAGAGAAGTTTTATGTGCAGGCAAATCCTATTGATGAAAAGATAATGCTGTATCAGATTGTGGATGTTGGCGTGACGCTGGATGAGGTGAATCCGACGTTCTTGTTTGCAACGAAGAGGTAAAAATGAATACAATAAAACAAAAGGCAGTGTTTATGGTGTATTTGATAGTTGCGCTTACTTTTTTCTTACCAATGGAAAGTGATGCCCAAACAACAAGTAGTGCTCCAACGACGACAACATCTTCTTCGCCTTCAGGATCAGGAAGTACAACAGAGTACAAAGAGAAATGGGATGAATTGCCTACAGATATAAAGAACATATTTGGAGGAGATACTACTAATGGAAAGAAATTATTTGAGGCTGCAAAGTGGAGGTATGATAAGACAAATGAAAGATTGCAGATTTATGCTGATAAGTCAGGAGGAGGAAAGGAGGGTGTAATAATTCTAGAGGCATCAAAGGTTAAATTGCCTGAGAAGTTTCAGATAGTAGGTTATGATGCAGCAAAAAAAGTTTTGGGAGTAAAGGTAGGAGATGTACCTTATGAGTTGAGAGGGATTGAGAGAGGGACTGTAAACATAAATAAAGAGAGTGATGGTGGATATAGGATACAATCAAGAACATTGGGAGCTCCCGGAAAGGTTCACGAGTTTGATTTGATAATTGGAAAAGATGCAGAAAAAAGAAGTATTTCTGGTTTTGAGGGAAGTGTGAAGTCTACTGAATTTATTATTGCAAGTATGAGGATAAGCAAAGAGGGGAAGGTTCTTGATGAGTATATTGATTTTATACCTCCAACGGAGGGCGTTGAATTAAAGGATAAAAATGTAGGGACGCTGAAGATTGTTGGTTCAAAAGAGAGTAATTTCGAAGAAGGAGATGTTGTAAGGATTGCAAGGAATGAAGAAGGCACAGATCCAAGACTTCTGAAGGGAAAGAGAATCATTGGTGTTCCTGCGACAGCGTATGTGCAAAGAATAAGAGAGAATGGGGAAAGAGAGGTTTTGTTAAATGGGTTTATTGCGATGAATCCTGATAATTCAGGATGGACTGTTGCAGTGATGGAAGAAGGGTCATATAAAAGGGTGATAAAGGATGCTGCTGGAAAAGAGGTAACTGTAGGTCTACTTCCCACCCCAAAAGGAGGGAAGAATGTGATTGTTTCTGATACACCAGTTGTTGATGCAGAGATTAAGAGAATAATAGGCGATCCAAAAAGTGTGTCATGGCTGGTGATTGATAACAAGAATGTCATTGATGTGACAGGAGTGAATGATCCCCTAAAGGTAAAGATTGGTGAGAATGAAATAAGTATAGACAAAGGAGGAAAGGTAGGTTCGTATCCTTCAGGAAAAGCTCGAGAGGGACCAACAATTTCGTTGAAGACTGATGATGCAACAGCAAGTTTTCATTCTGATGGGTCTATTAGGTTAAAAAAAGATGCAGCTGCTCCAGCACCAAGTACACCAACACCAGGTGTAATTCCAACGCTTCCAGGAATAGGAAGCCCAGCAGCTGGCTATGGGAGATTGGGTGGTTTTGATCACGTGCTGGGTGGTGCTGATGCAACAATAAAAGAGTTGCAATCTGAGAAAAATGGTCACGAGAGAAATATTGTGGGCTTAGAAAAAGATATTGCACAATTACAACAAAGAATTTTGAGCACAACAGATTTAGATGAGCTAAATGCAATTGAAGGAGATATTGAAAAGAAAGAAGGAGAATTGAAAGGTGAACAAACCAAGTTAAAGGATGTAGAAACAAAGTTGGAGCGTGCAGAGGAAGACAAAAAAAGGTTGGGGGAAGATGTTGAGGAAACAAAAAAGGATTTTGAAAGTACTGTAGGGAAAATAAAAGAAGTGAAAACAGTGAGCGGGAAGAAAGTGGTTGTGGTAGAACGTGGAGGGAAAGATATAGAAGTCCCTATTAATGAAGTGTCTACCGCATATGCAGCAGCATTAAAGAATTTATTGGAGAAAGTGAAGACAATTAAAAGAGATTATGCAAGTGGAAAGATAACTAAAGTAGAGAAGGAGAAGAAGGTTGAAGAGAGCAAGAGCACATTAGCGACATTGAATCAGGATTTGAAGGATGCAGGATTGGGGGGAACCTTAGGGTTGTTGGTGATTATTGTAACGATTACAGTTATTTTGTTGGCGTTGTCTGACTAGGGAAAGTGCATATGCTATGTATAAGAAGGAAGGCTCAGGTAACTACATTCGTGATAGTGGGTGTTGTCATTCTTTTCATTGTAGGTACTTTAATTTATACGCAAGCAATAAGAAAGGATTCTGGAAGCAAAGCAGTGGTTGGAATAATGAGGGCGCAGCATGTGGATCAAGTGTATAAGTTTGTGGAGTCCTGTGTGAAAGAGGTGGTGCCAGAAGGGTTATTCTTATTGGGAGCGCAGGGAGGGTATGTAAAGCTTCCTGCAGATGCGTTGCAGACTGAAGAGGGGAAGATTGCGTTTTTCTTTAAGGCTGGTCAGCCGTCAGTTCCTTCATTGGAAGTAATAAACAGTCAAATGGCCTTGTTTGTGCGGGAAAATCTGCCCAAGTGCACAGATTTTGCAAAGTTTCCGGGAATGCAAATTACTCCTTCGCAAATAAGTACAGAGTCTATATTTTCAAATAAGGATTCAATAGTGAAAGTGAAGTTTCCATTGTCTATTGCAAAGGACGGAACAACATCAAGGTTGGATGATGAGTATGTGGTGAAGCTGCCAGTGAGATTCAGGTATGTATACGAGAAGGCTCGAGAGATTGTTGCGATGGAAGTGAAGGATTCAGAGAATATTGACTTGGTGTTGTTGTTAGAAACTGATCTCGATATTAATATTATTCCTCAAGGAGATAATTTGGTGTATGCAATAACAGACAAGTCTTCTCTGGTTGAAGAAGTACCATTTACGTTGATGTTTGCGAATAGTTTCTGAACATGGGAAAGGGAAAGGTAGTTTTTGGAAGTGTGTTAGGAATAATTCTTATGATGAACATAGTGAGTGCGATTGTGCATCCGATTGATATTTATAGAGAGCAGTCGCAGGTTGCGTCGTTCATTAAAGCTGCTGATATAGTAACGTTTGAGTATGAGGGGTATAATATTGAGGCAAAGGTGATGAAAGTGGAGGATACTTTCTTGGAGCTTTCCATTAGGAATGTTGCAGAAAGGAAGTTTCCAAAGAAATTAAATCTTGTTGTTGGAGATAAGAAGCCCTTTGATTTAAATGATGATTTGAAGGATGATGTTGTTTTTTCTTTGGTGAATATAGAGGAGAAAAAGGCAAGTATGGCAATAACGAAAGTCATTCCTGTTGCAGCAGAGAAGAGTGGAAACCAAACGCTAGCGTCAAAGAAGGCGTTAACTCCTGAGGAGAAAGAAAAGGCAGCTGGCAGCGCACAACAGTTGTTGCAGTATGCTCCATATATCACAAATGGATTGATGTTGATGAATGGAAAGTTAACGTTTTTTAATTTTGCGAAGAATCAGGCAATTACCTATGGTATTGGTGCATTGTCAGAGAGTAATCCAAATATGGGAGTTGCATATCAAACATATCAGGCATTTGATCAATTAGGTGATGCAGTCAGCAGTCCAAAGAGGGAGCCTCCAGTGCCGACGGGTGCTGCGATTGCATTGAATGATGGGTTTCTATTGACTGCATTTAATGGCAATGATTTTTATCATAATTTTTATATGGCATCAGACACGTCAGAGAAGTTGAGCTTCTTGTTTAAGTACGGGACAGTCTATGGGAATAAGGTGAATGTATACAAGGACTTCGATGACGAAAACGTGCAGTTTGGGTTGTTTGGTGAGGGGAATCTTGATGTGAATAGTAATCTGTTTATTAACATGGAAGGAAAGGCGTGGCTTTCAAAGGTGAATGCTGCAGTGCGTGAGTTGAGGGTGAAGTCATTGAAGGATAATAATCTGATTGATTTGGCAGGTTTGGAGGAAAACCCGTTTGTTGCGGTGGTGGATGCAAATGGTGTGTTAATATTTGAGGATATCCTGGGAAGGATGCAAATAGATGATGCGACTGCAGAATTTCAGGAGCAAGGGTATACAGTGACTGTTGAGGATATGCCAATAACAACTATAGGAACAAAGGTTGTTATGGATGCAGAGAGGGGAGCGCAAAGGCGAAAGCAGATGGCAATGTTAAAGATGAAAGGAGGTACAAATATTGAAATAGGAATGGAAAGGGGTTCACGGCTTCCTGTGGTGAAGATGATAAAGCCAAGTGCAAAGAGGGACTGGAATGTGTTGTTGGAGAAGGAGGAGTCTAAGATGAGTGTTTCTCCGCTAAGAGAGGGGGTGCTAATATTAAGAGGGGGAAAGGTGTACATGGTAATGAATGGAAAGGAAAAAAGGGTGGTGGTGGACACAAAAAACGGGGTTGTGGTGAGTGATGAGACAAATAGGGTTAAATTAGGGTCTCTTGCTGAAGGTTTTCAAAGTTATAATCATATAAAAGACGTTTTTCTTAATAAACGCGAAAGATAAGTTTATATAGTTGTTTTTATGCAACAAATAGAATAAAATATCAACATAAGCTTATAATAACAACAGAGTTGCATTTTTACAACAATGCGGATTGAAGAGGTGTTAGGGAATTCTAATCGAATTAAGATATTTAGGTTTCTTGCAAAAAATGATGAATGGCAGTTCAATCTTTCTGAAATTGCACGGAAGATAGGTGTTGACAAGGGGTCGCTTTCTCGCTTGATTGAGAGTTTAGAGCAGGAGCATATGCTCGTTGTAAAGAAGTCTGGAAAATTGTTGTTGTTTAAGGTGGATGAAAAGTATGCTCAGTATGTGAAAGAAGTGTTTGCAGTGGAGAACAAATGGAAAAAGTGAAGGGAATAGTCTGGATATTAATATGGTTGATAGTAAGCACTCCATTCGCTTCAGGAGAAATAACAAATCCGCAAGGAGCAGGGCAAGCATCAAGTGCGTCTCCAACAATAGAAGCATTTGGTACAACACAAAATCACTGGAAATTAGTGTATCCTGATGGAACTGCAATTATTATTCTGGGAACGACGAAAAAAGTGATTGAAGAGGGGCTGGCAAGCGTAACAGCTGAAGAAATAGTAAAGAAAGTGATCAAGGTAGGGCAGATAACTGTAGAGAATGCAAGGGAAGTGGTTGTGGATGCTGCGTTGAACGCGGTGAAGTTGAATAAGGAGTATCAGTTTAAAGTGAAGGGTGTTGCAGGATTTAAGTTTGATGAGGCAAACGAGCTCGCATATGCTTCGTTTACTGCTGCAAATAGGTTTGAAACGAAAATTGTGTATAAAGATCAGGAATTTGTGTTTGCAGGTGTTGAGGATAGTTTTGTGTTGTTCGATCCGAGAAATAAAAAGATTCAGGTGGAGAGAGGAAATCTTGCAACAAAAGATGCGGTGTTTTCAGGGGTGATTGATATTGAGCTGAATGAGGACAATGCATTGAATAAAGTGAGGGGAGATGAGGAAGGAAAAATACAAAGTGTAATGGTGATGGATGGAGTAAGGATAACTCTAAAGGAAAGTGAGGTGATTTTCAGTCGCGAGCAGCGGGAACAAGGAAAGAATCAGGTGTTGTTTGAATTAGATAGTTCAGGGAAGAGAACAGGAGATGTGCAAGTATTTGGTGTTGCTGAGGTGAGCAAGGAGTATAGTGCCGCCGATGGCGAGACTCTGCTAAGAAATACATACACAAGCACAGGAAAAGAGAATCATTTCATTCTGAGAGGGTCTACTCTAGAAATAATAGGTGCTGGCGAGAAGGGCGAAGGAATAATGATGGAAAGGCAGATGGTGATGGTAAATGAAAAAGGTGAGAAAAAGAAGGTTGTTCTCATTTCTATAGCAGTGGAGGAAGAGGGAGTCATAAAGCTCAAAGAGTCTGTTCGTGATTACATAAGGGTTGGTCTTGAGTTAAGGAACGGGTTTAAGATTCTTCCTTCTGAGTTTTCAGTGAAGATTGGTAATGAGATAATAAACATTGATGAGCAAAGAAAGCAGCTACTGACAAGAGAAAAAATAAGGGAAGTGGAAGATGTCTTGGAGCCAGAGGTAAAGGAAGATATTCAGAAGTCAATAGAGGAAGAGGTTGCATTCTTTGGAAAACAAAAAGAAGAAGAGAGAAAAGAGAGAGAGGAAGTTCCAGAAGAGAGAAAGAAAACGCGTGAGGAGGAGGTGAAAGAGAGAGTTGCTGATGCGTTAAAGAAAGGAGATATTGCGGAAGTTGAAAAGATAGTACAAAGTGTTGAGGAGAGGCTCGCTGCGTTAGATGAGAAATACAGAGCGCTTTCTGGCAAGGAAGAGTTTGAGAATAGGGTTGAGTTTACAAAGGAGGCCTTGCTCTTTATAGAGGCGCAAAAGTTGAGGGGAGTTTTGAAGAAGTCTGATTATGATATGATGATGATAAGTTTGAATGACGCGATAGTGAAGGGTGAAGATTTTGGGGTGAGGATTCCTGAAGAATTGTTAGTACAAGCAGGAACATTTGCAAGGGGGTTAATTGGACATCAATCTTTTTCAGTAGGAGAGTCAAGGGAGATAGCTGAGGACACAATAAGAGTATTTGATGCGTTAAGGCAAAGTGAGAAGGTAAATGATGAGTTAAAAGATGTGATGCTTTTGGAAAAGGCTCGGTTAGAGTTGATGTTGGGGGCTCAGGATTATCGGCCTTCGCATGTGGTTTTCACATCTCCGGAAGTATATGGGAGAACTGATTTGTTGCGTGCATATAGAGATATTAAAGAGATGGTGAAGAAAAATCCTGAAGATTTTAGGGCAAAGGAAGTGTTGGTTGATGTGCTAGAGCAGATTAAGAGAAAGTATAGGGAAGAAATTACAGCAGAGGATCAGTTGCAGCATGATGCATTTCTTGTAAAGATAGAGAGTGAAGAGAGATTAACAGTGCAATTATTTGAGAGTGAACTGAAAAAGGTGGCAGAAGAGTTGGTGGAAGCAAGAATAGAGCCAGTTGCAGAGGATGTGGAAGAGCGTTTGCAGGAGGTTGAGGATATCAGGAGAGCAAAAACGAATGGGCTGTTGGCATTGGCAAGATTGTCTTCTGAAGAATCAAAAGACGAAAGAGCGGTAGAGCTGCTTGAGGAGAGTATGCAGTTGAATGGCTGGAAGACAAGAGAAGGAATAGAAGATGATTTGGCTGTGGAAGCGGCAATGCTGCTCGCGGACGTAGGAGAAAAGGATGCTGCGCTGGAATTGACAGAGCGGTTGAAGGAAGGTTCTGAGGGAAGATCGCAAGCGTATACGTTTATTGTTGAAGAATTTGCAAAGGATGATGAGGAATTTATTTTAGAGAATGTGGATAAGTTCGTGAGCGATGAGGGGCAGAAAGGAAGGGTGAAGTTCTTTGTTGCTGATTCATATTTGAGGAAAGGAGAGGTTGACAAGGCGAAGGCATTGATGGAGGAGGTGATGGCAAATAGTGCAGTCGATAAGCAAACAAAAGATCTGACAAAGGAATACTTGGGAAGGATGCGTGAATTTGATGTGCTAACAGGGGTAAATAATGTGAACAAAAATGCAGATTCAACAAAAGAAGGGCGAGCAATGATTGATGAGTTTGTGAATGCAGGAGAGATGAATCTTGAGGAGAAGAAGCGTGCGTTGATGCGGATTATGCAAGCTTCAAATGGGAATGAAGTGTACGGGGAAGAAGGAACAATATACGGTGATGACACGCCGAGGGAAACTCTTTTCCTAGGCGAAAAGGTGGATGTGGCAGGGATCAGTTCTGAAGAGGAATTGAGAAGAGTGCTTACTGATGCAGTGCAGGCAAGGCATGACGGGTTTAAGGTAAAGGATATTTTGGATAGGATTAAGGATGTGCGTGATGAAAAGGGTGCTGAAGATGCGAATGTGAGAGAGTTAGAAGAGAAGTATAAAAAATTTGCTGAGGCAAATAAGGAAGTAATACATTGGGTGTTTGAAGATTCTCCAGAAGGGAATAAGAAAAAAGAAAAACATTTGCAAGAAAATGCGATTATTTTTCAAGAAAACGAGAGGTTGCAGCGAGAAGTTGGAGAGGCAAGAGATGCTCTTGATAAAAAAGGTTCAACGACAAGGAAGAGAATTGTTGAGGTGGGGAGTGAGGCCATTGATGTTGATCCTGTGCTGCGAGAGTTAAGGGAGAAGCAGGTTGAGATTGAGAAAAAGTACGGGTTAATCTTTAGGGATGTTGCGACAGAAGATGAAGTTCCGCTCAAGAGGGTGACAACGGTGTTGAGTGGACAGAGTGAAGCTCCTTTCAAAGAGATTGGTATTGCATTTTTTAATGAGTATAATGCAAATTTTGGAAAGGGTGTCGCAGATGAAGATAGGAGCACGCATCAAGCGTTGCAGGAGATGATTAATGTTCGTCTGGGGTTGATGACTGGTTTGGTGAAGCAGCCTGATGAGCTCGCGCAGCAAGCGGCAGCTGCAAGGAAGGAAAGAAGAAAGATAGAGAGGGAAATGATCACTGAAGCATGGAAAGAGCCGTGGCTGAGAACAGGATATGATGCAATGATAGAAGAGGGATTCAGTGGTGAAATTACTGATGAGAGAATTATAAGTGATGTAATGACACATTTACGAGCTGCTCGTGAAGAGGAAGAACGCACAGGTCAAGAGAGTAAAATTTTCGAAAATAAAAAATTAAAAGAATTTGCAATATATTATAATAATGTAAGGGCAGTAGAGCGAAGTGCGACAGATGAGTGGTTCGGCGCAATTCTTCCAGAGAGGACTGTGTGGAGGGGTGGGCAAGCTGAGACGAGAGGAGACGTGTTATCAAATGGTGTCGCGTATGCAAATGAGTTTGTTGATCCCTTGTATGGAGAAACGTGGAAGAGTACTGAAGAAAAAACTGCGCTAGCACAATTTTTAGAGTATGCAGGGGAAACGGGAGAGGATTGGGTGAGAAGAACAGATATTTATGATCCAAAGCCATTGCCTGACTTGCCGTTGCAGTCTATCAATGTGCAAATGGTGGCTGAATTGTATACGTTGGGCGGAACGTTAAAGCTTGCAGGGCTTGCACGGCAGTTTGGGACTGCATTGATAACAAGGGTTGTGCCGAAGGCGGTGACAAAAAATCTTGTTGGAAGGCTTGCAATTCGAGGGATGGCAACTGGTGGGGAAGCATTTGTGTTTGAGGTTGCATCGAGGACAGCGCATAATATGATCAATCCTGGTGAGCAAACTCCTATTATTCCAACAACAAAAGAGTGGGCTACTTCTGCTCTTCTTTTTGGGACATTACAAGGTTCAGGGGCGTTGTTTAATCGGGTTGCTGGTCCAAGCTCTGCATTGGGGAAGAGGTTTGCTGCAGGTTCTGCAGAGGGTTCAAAGATTGCGCAGTATGGTACTCAAGCATCTGCATTGTCAACAAAGGGAAAAGCCTTGTTGATTCCTGCATCGTTAGCCTTTGAAACAGCATCTTTTGGCACCTTTTCTCCCTTGATCAGTGAGGGAAAGCTTCCTACATTAGATGATTATGTGAAGGCAGTGGGCACAATTGCAGAGATTAAGGTTGCAAATAGGGTTGTGGGTCATTCAAAGTTTGGTTTTGGAAAGAAGATTGAAAGCACTCCCTCTCGGTTTCTGGTTGAAGGTGAAAGAAGGTTGCAGCAAGGAAAATTAGAGGGAGATATTCAAAAGTACGGTGATCGGATAAAGAGCACAACAGGTGCTGATCGTATTGATGCGGAGAGAAGGTTAAAAGCAGCGACTGCTGAGCTGAATCATTTCAAAATTCTTGGGGAGATTGAGAAAGCGACTGCAGATAAGCTTCCTGACTTGAGGTATCAAGAGTTGTATGCAAGAGAAAATCTGTTGGAAACAAAGCATAGGTTGGGAGGTATTTCTGATGCTGATTTCTTGAGGAACAGCGAGTTAATACAACGAGAAAAGGTAAGTTTTCTCAGAGAGAATGCGGAAGAGGCTGCGCGAAGGAATCTTGTTCGTGCTGAAGCATTGTTGGCTGAAGGAAGAGAGATAAGTGATGCTGAGGCAAAAGATTTTTTCAAGGGAGTGAATGGATTATTAGAGGTAAGAGGAACAGAGTTGGGTGCAAGGAGAGCTGAAATTGCAGGTGAAAAAGCGAGAGATCCATCATTTGATGTGGATGCTGCAGAGCGGGACATTGAAGTGGATCGATTGCGTTTAGAGGGGGAACGTGATTTTTATGAAACATTGGAAACAGTTGATGCAAAGAAGAGGGATCTTGAGGAAGGAAGGATTGAAAGAGAAGAGTTTGATGATTTTTTGCAAGCGACAAACGAGGAGTTTGGTACGCGTCATAAGACAAGAACTGAGGACATTATAGAGATAAATAAGGAAAGATTGAAAGATAAGGTGTCAAGTGAAGAGCTGGAAAGTTTGGAGTTGTATGAGAGAGCGTTGTTAAAAGCGGAGCAGGATGCGCTGCAAGGGAAGGCAGATGCTGAATCTGTGAGAAGCGCAAAGGATGTCCTGTTAAGTTTTGTCAGCGCCCCTGAAAGGGTGCAAAAGCTTGGTGTGGAATCGGCAAGGATTTTGCAGGATCATGGATTGGTGAGAGAGGCAAATGTGGTGAACAGGATTAATTTGTTAGAAGGTTTCCGTGAGGTGAATGTGGAGCATAAGGCGCGGGAGCTTGATGAGAAGAAGGGTTTGATAAAAAGAGTTGTCCAGACAAAAGCAGGAAGGGAAAAAGAAGCGGAGAGAGTTCTTGAGAGTGAAGTTGGAGAATTGCGAAGTTTGCTGGTTCCAGAGGGGAGGCTTGAGGTTATTGAGGAGATAATTGAAGGAAGAGAAGTTGCTTCAATTGAGAGAGGTGGAGAAACTGGAAAAGAGCTTATTGAAATAAGAGAAGTTGAGAGGGGAATTGAAAGGAGGGCAGTTGAAGTGGAAGAGCCCTTTGAAATAATACCAACTCAAAGATTAGATGTTGGAGTGGGTGGAGTGGAAGTGGCAACAAAGATAAGTAGAGAGAGGGTGAGGGTTGAGGTTGTGGGTCTTCCGGAGACTGAGCAAGGAATACGAAGAAGACTATCTTTGGCGCAGGAGTTGTTGGAGTCTGAGGGTGTAGAGTTTGATAGTGATGGCAATGTGATTGATCTTACACGTGGTGAGTCAAAGCATGCGATTGCGCTGGTGAGGGCGCATGAGTTTGGTGGCATTGGTCCATTTGATCTTCCGACGCTTCGAGAAAAGGCGCGCATACTGAGAGAAGGAGGATTCACCATTGATCAAGTTGATGCGTTGATGCGCACTGGAATCGCAGGAAAAACACAAGCATCAACACAAACAGAAACAAGAATGAAAGAGTTAGAGATTGAGAGAGAAAGTCTACAAGTAGAGTTGAGGAGCAGTCCTGAATTAAAAAGAGGTGCAACATTTGGGATTGCAACAAAGCTTGGTGACTGGTGGAGAAAGAGAAGTATAAGGAATAGGATTGCTGAGATTGATCAAGAGATGCAAGGATTAGGGGAAGGAAGAATACAAAGTGATGATGAGATAAGGAAGCAAAATGAAGAAAAAATGGAAAAAATGGTGGAGAAGAGGGAAAGAACAGGGAAGAGAGGAGGTTCAATATACGGAAGAAGAATTGCAGTTATTCCGGAAGCTGCACGAGTGACTGTTGAAGAGGTGAAAAGGTTAGGCATTCAAGATGATCTTCCAGTAGCAGAGTTAACTGGAGAAAGGCCAGTAAGTGAAGTAGGAAGCTCAGGGGATGTGTGGAGAGGAAAAGTAAAGGGAAAGGAAGTTGCGATTAAGATTGCAGATCCGTTAAAGAGAGAAGGTGAGAGTGATGAAAAAGAAAGTAGGTTTGTAAAAGAGAGTTTTTTGAAGGAAGCGGGAACATACAAGAGGTTAAGTGCATTGCAAGTGGTTCCTGGGTTTGTGGGCGTTGTAGATGTTGGAAATGGAAAAACAGGGTTGGCAACAGAGCTTGTTGATGGGTATAATGAGGAAGAGTTTGGTGTATTGCTTGCGGATGCGCAGGAGCAGGATGATCCAGCACAGGCTCTTATTCTTGCAGGGATGGCAGGTCGTGCTGCACAGAGCATAGAAGATATAGGAAAAAGGTTGGAAGATGCAGGTTTTGTGGTTCTTGATTTGCAGTACATGGTGACAAGGTCTCAACAAGAGTTAAATGGAAGACTGTACAAGCCAGGTGATGCAATTCTAATTGATGTAGGTACTGCGCTGAGTAAGGAGAATATGAAGGCAAGTCAGTTTGATTTCCAGAAGAGCAGGTTTGAGGAAACGATTGAATGGAGTAAAGACGAGTTAACAAAGAGTGCAGGTGTGTTGAGTGCAATTGTAGAAGAAAGTGATAGCAGAGTAAAGGAGCAATGGGAAGAAGCAGTGTCAAGTGAAGAAAGACGTGAAGCATTGATGAGCAAAGCAGAGATTGGAAAGCCTGCAAGAGTGGGAAGTGCAAGGGTGTTTATGCTAAAGGATAATGATGGGAATGATATACTTGTTGAAGAGGTTTTAGAAATAGATTTGAGAGGCACAGTACGTGTGTTAGTAACGAGAAAAAATACAAATGAGCAGATGGGAGGGTTAATTTATAGTATAAGTGAGGATGGGGAGCGAATAAATATAGGATTAATGAATGTAAATGCAGAAGTTCGAAATCTCGGGGTAAGTACAAAATTAATCAGTGATGCAGTAAGTTTACATCCAGAGGTGGATGTGGTGGAGGGTTTGCTTGCATTTACAAATCAAAAAGTGTATGGTGATGCATTTGATGCGCCTGGAATGGTTCCGGAGAGGGCGATTCAGAACACACCAATCTATAAGGTGTTGAGAGGTATTGGTTTCGAGATTGACAGGGAAGAGTCAAGGTTACCTGAAGTGAATAGGGATACAGGAGAGCCAATAGGTGAAATTCAGTTGGTCATGCAAAGGGTAAGAGAGCCTATTGAGGTGCGTGAAATTGAAGAGCAGTTAGAGGAGAGAGTGGGTGAACGAGAAAGAACGAATGCGTTGCAGAAAGTTGTAGAGAGAAGTGGAATTGCTGTTGAGGAGGCAAATCTCTTTGCAGCAGAGAATCGTGATGAGCAGCGGAGGCGTGTAGAGGCATGGAGAAATGAAGGAAAGGTTACCGAGACTGAATATAGTGTACTAGTTCCAGAGGGAAGGTTGGGAAGAAGGGTGGTGAGTGATATAGATGTGCTCGCAAATCTTATAGCAAGGAAGACAGTTGAGGAGAAGGGCGCAACAGTTACTCTTGATGGTGAGAGTTTGGTTGGAAGGGAATTGTTTGCTGTGGGTGCGCTCCCAAGGAGGGGAAGAGTTGTGCCTATTAAGGAATTTTCAGTGGATAAAGTGAGGGCATTTGTAGGGGAGAATCGTGATGTATTAGAAAAGGGGTATGCTGTTGGGACATTCATGAAGGGAGATAATGTGTATTTTGATGTTTCTGAAGTTGCGAGAAGTGAGGCAGAGATCAGAAAAATAGCAGAGATGATGGGTCAGGATGCACTGTTTAGTCTGCGAGAAAGGAGGGCAAAATCATTAGAAGAGAGGGTTGAAGATCAACCAAGGGAAGAAATGTCGATGATTGATGCGTTGGAAAAAGAGAGGGAAATAATAAGAAGGAGGCTAGAGGAATTGAATGCAAAACTAAAGACGATTCCGAAAAATGCACCTCAAATAGCTGATGAAATTTTTCCTTTAGAAGATAGGCTAGAATCTCACACAATACTGGCTGGTGTGTATGATGATGTGTTGTCTGAGGTGGTGCAAAGAGATCTGCCGAAAGTGAGGGGTGTGATTGGAACAGGGGTTGATGCAGTTGCGTTTGAGCTTGCTGAGGAGTTTGAATTGGATGACAATACAGTTGCCCCTATAGGGTCGGTGTTGAAGATAGGATCGATTGATTTAGGTGAGCGGAGAACATTTGATGCTCCAACCTTTGGGATGGGTGACTCGCTGAGAGGAACAGGAATTCCGTATGTGGTGCAGGCGAAGGCTGACAGGACTGGAACGGTGAGGGAAAGGATACAATTTGAGGTTGTGACAAGAGATAGGTTTGGTTTTATGCCAGAGAGGTTGCGATTCAGAGATTTGCATAGGAATCAGATTGGATGGTATGGGAGTGATGTGTATCTTTTGGATTATGATGCAATCCTTGTGAGGGACATGGAGCAGAAGATGACTTTTCCGATGAGGGAAAAGACTATTCCTGCAGAGCAGTTTAAAGCAGGCAGGCAAGAGAGAAGAGAGTCTTCTGCAGATGAAGAAGTATTACTTGCAGAGCTTCTAAGGGGTTCTGAAGAATCTCTCGATAAAGGTTCGATTTTTGCAAGGAATGCAGAAAGGACACAACGTCCCGGACTTCCTCTGTCAAAGGGTGATCTTCAGGAGCTCGGCATTGGTGAAACAGATAAAGTGGCGTATGCAGAGTTCCTTGAAAAAGCAGGTTCAGGAATTAGTGGGCAGGTGTGGAAAGCGCGTCTCATTACATCCTCCGGAGCAACAGAAACAGTTGCAGTGAAGGATATTCGTCCTCTTGATGATGTGGAAGCCTTTGCTGATGTGGGTATTGATCTTCTCCAGCGTCAAGCGAGGCAGTTTCAGGAGCTGACTCGATTGGGCAGGGCTACAGGAACAAGTATTGTGCCTGCGTACAAGGGGATTGTTGAAGTTGCGCCTGGGAGATATGCTCTCGCCACAGAGTTTGTAGAAGGATATTCAAATGAGGAAATTGCTGATCTTGTTACAGAAACGCTAGAGCGGGGAAATCCGAATGAAATAGAAAGTCTTCAGAAAATGCTTCAGAATGCGCGCAGCAGTATTTCTGGGATAGAAAAGGTTCTTCTTGATAATGGATACACCACTTCCGAACTGCAGTTTATGATGTCTGATAGAGAGCAAACGATTAATGGACAGTCTTTGAAGCCAGGAAGTATTGCTCTCATAGATCCTGGAGTTAATAAGTTAAGTGAATTTGAAACAGAAACTGAAAGGCAGAGTGCTATTGAACGCTTCAGAGATCATATTGCTGCGCATACAAAAAGTCTTGACAGTCATCTCGTGAAACTTGAAGCAGGAGAGGTGAGTGAAGAAGTGCGTGGTGATACAAGAGTAAAGGCTGCAACAAGAGTTGATAGGGAGAGGGTAAAGGTTGAGGTTGTGAGTCTTCCAGAGACTGAGCAAGGAATACGGAGGAGGCTGTCTCTTGCGCAGGAGTTGTTAGAGTCTGAAGGTTTAGTTTTGGATAGGGATGAAAAAAAGATTGATTTCACGGATCGTGAGTCTCCTCATGCAATTGCGCTGGTAAAAGCGCATGGGTATGGAGGTGTTGGTCCATTTGACACACCTACATTGAGGGAGAAGGCAAGAATATTGCGGGATGAAGGAGGCTTCACGCTCGATCAAATTGACGTGCTAATGCGTACAGGAATTGCAGGAAAAACAAAAGGAGAAACACCAGCAAGGAAAATACAGGGTGTTGAGGAGCAGTGGGAGATTATTAGTGAATCAATAGAAGGAGTGAATGGTGCAAGGTGGAAAATCCGTGATTTAAATGAATGGAGCATTGTGGTTGATCGAGGACAGAGTGATTGGAATAGAGAAGTTGCTGAAGGCTTGTCACAAACCGAGAAAGGTGAAGTAGGAAGGAGAGTGAATGAAGAAAAGGGAAAGTTGATTGAGGATGGGATAAGAGAATATGATAATGCAGTAGAGAAAACAAGGATGTCGTTGAGAAGAAGGATAGGAATGCGGGTGAAGGCTTTAGTGACAGCAAGTTCTGTCGGTGCTGTTGTTCTTGAAGATATGAAAAAGAAGATAGAAGAATTAGGTGTAGTAGAAGCAAAAATCAGAGAAGCATATGACTATGAGGCAGGAGTACAAAAGAAAAAGCTTGAGCGAGAGGTAGTGGAAAATCTGGTTATGTTAGGAGATCCAGTAAAGAGCATAAGAGGAATCACAATAAATTATAAAGATGGGATGATCATTGAATTAACAAATAAATTTGGTCTTGTGATAATAGGTAATAAAGTAGAATTGTTTGATAAAAAAGAAAATCCGTCATGGAAGGATGATATTATGATTAATCCGTTGGTCACAATATCTGAAAAGTCATTAGTGGAAGGCGGAGTTTCTTCATTGAGCAGGGTGTATGAAGGTGCTGTTCGAAGTATAATGAGAAAAGCAGGGAATAAACTTGATGAGGAGGATATAAAGAGAATAAAGAGGGAAGCAATAAAACAGTATCCAGAAGGAGACATAAATCAGGAGGTATTAAACATAGTGAGGGTGTATGATCATATAAATGCAAGGGTGGAAGAAAAGCTTGGATTTAGAAAGACGGTAAATAATCTTGTGAAGACGCCTGAAGGAGTAAGGTTATTGATGGTGTTAGAAGCAAAGGGTGGGGTGAAGGAGTTTGAAGACGCTCTGATTGTTGGATATCAGAATGATGATGTAAGTTTAGAAAGAGCATTAGAAGATCGAG
>CAYIXG010000002.1:163071-165588 GCA_964367375.1 Candidatus Woesearchaeota archaeon
AGATCCTGAAATGGGGAGAGAGCATAGATTTATTGCATTTAAGAATATAATTCAAATAAAAAGAATAGAGGTTGATGGAAAATATTTTTCCGAAGATGAATTGAAAGAAATGGGTGAAGTGTCTGTAAGTTTGGCAGAGAGAGGTGGTGCATTAAGAGAGGTTGGAGATAAGATACCTAATATAATTCTAGCAACAAAAAGATCAGGTGACATAAGCAGAGAAACGCTGTTAGAAGAGCTGAAAGAATTAAAAGATGCAACTGAAAGGGAGGTTGGTCTGAAAATAGTAAAATTGACAAGAAGATCACGCAGGTCTGAGAATGATTTGCGGATAGAAGATGTTTTGATAGATCTACTTGGAGAAAAAGAGTACGAAGAGAAAGCAATTGATGAGAATGTGAATATTGGAATAGTAACACAAGGTATTACGGAAATAGATATGAGGTTTACGAAGGAAAGTTCTTTAGAAGATACTGGAAAGTTCTTGTTGAAAGTTGCAAAGAGAGATGAAAGAGTAAAAGGATTGGGGAATGAATATTTCACTAAAGCAAACGCACAGAAAAGTTTCAATAGTGCTGTTGCTGGATTAACAAGGAAAATAATAAAAGAAAAAGAGGAAGGAACAATGTATTTACTGGAGAGAGTTCCTGGGCTTCCAACAGCTGCGAGAATAGAGCTGATGAGGGAAGTAAGAAGATTAGGAATGGTTGAAGAAACAAAAGAAGTAGCATTTGGAATACTAGGAAGAACGAATACTGTGTTAGATGATGTGTATGTAAGTGCAGAAAGTGATATGAAATTAGGAATGAGAGAAGCATTTGATGTGTGTGCAAGTGATGTAGTGTGTGTTGAAGCGATGAAAGCAAGTCTAGCTGTAATAAAAGGTAATGAAGCCATAACAAATATAGTGAGTGCACTTGGAATTAATGATAGGAGAAATTATCTTGGAGTTTTAGAGAGTGTCAAAGATGAAAAGCAAAGAATGAAAATAATGTTTGCGAGCGAAGATGTGGAACGAGCGTATGCTAAAGAGTTAGGGGTAAAAACAGTTGTATTGGATGCGCTGAGAGGAGAGCAGGGTCAGCCAATACCAAGTAATATACCATTGTTAGGAATGCTAGTAGAGGATGCTGAGGTAAGAGGTGAATTACAGAAGATAAGTAAATTGGTAGGTGATGAGCCATTATTCAAGAATGATGAAGAGAAGATGGGATATGATGAAGAGTTGAGTTTGTTTTCTTATATTATTGGAGGAAAGGTTGCAAGCGCAGAATCAAGAGGGGATGCATTGCAAGCATTAAGAGAAATCAGGAGGACATGTGAAAAGTATTTTGTTCCTGAGGGTGAAGAGCAGCGAAAGATTCCACACAGATTCTTGCAGTATGGGTTATATTTATTTGAGGGTGATGAGGGGAGCTTTGAGAGGTTAGGCACATTGTTTGGTGTGCAGAGCACGCACTCGTACATTGATGGAAAGAGGAAGCTAGAAAATGCGATGCAGCAAGTGGTTGAGGTAAGAGCTCCTCTTGAGGTAGGGTTGGAAGATACAGAAAAGAGAGAATGGGTGCGAAACATGCTGAAAGGTGTAGAGGCAAAACATAAGCCGTTCTCGAAGAAATCATTGAACAAAGGGAAGGTTGGTGAAGAGAATAAGGGAAGAGCAGTGATGGGTGAATTAACAAATTTGTTGAATATAATAATCAAAACAAGGAATACTCAAAAAGCAGTGGAAGAAGTTCCTTTATTGGAAGAAAGGGTAGGTCCATTACTTACTGAGATAACAGGTGAATTAAGCAAGGATGTTCCTGATGTGGATCGGATAAGTAAATTGCAACAGGAGATTGATGAAAAATTAGTATCATTAAGAGTAGTAAGGTTATATGGTTTAATGATCGAAGGGGAAACAGAGGGAAGTAAAGAGGAGATTGAGTTGCTTGAGGAATATGCGAAAAGTGAAGAGTTTGCTAGACACAGATTTGAGGGGAAGGATACATTTGATTTAGTTGAAGAATATCTAACAGGAAAAGAAAGAGATGTGAAAGAAAATTGGCGTGGTGCGGTGGTTGCGAAAGCAGGGGATGAATTTTCTCGATTTAAGTATGGAAGTAAAGGGTATAGAAGGACATTAGAAGACATTGCTTCTCTAGCGTTGGAGGGTGAGATAATTTTGGGGGATAAAAGGGTGTCTCTTGAAAATATTGTTGACGCCGGTCATGATAATGCAAGGAGTGGGGAAACTTTGGAAATGCTTGAAAATATGAGGAATGGGTGGGAAGCAAATAGGGAATTTGAAGCGACAGTGAATGAGAGGAAAGTGAAGGTAGAGTTTACAGATGATTTTTTCACAACTGTAAACATTGGAAATCCAGGATTCTTTGGATCATGTCAGGGAACGTGTAAAAGAGGTTATAATTATGGGCTAACAGGATACTTAGTGAATGGAGTAAATAAGGTTGTTGTAACAAAAGATGAAAGTGGAAATTTGTTGGCAAGGAGGATTGTGCGATTGAAGTTAGT
>CAYIXG010000003.1:0-131144 GCA_964367375.1 Candidatus Woesearchaeota archaeon
GCTTGTTGAGGAGCAGCGGATTCAAGAAGGGAGGATTCCAATAGGTTTTAGGTCTATAGAAAGCTTTGCAAAGGGGCAAGAGAGAGTGAAAGGGGTGTTAAATAAAATTGAGGAAAGATTGAGGGGTGAAGGAAGAATACTTGAAAATCCGATTCAGGTAGTAATTCAGGGAAGTGCAGTAACAGGTGTGCGTTTTAAGACAGGAGAAAAGGTAAGTAAGGAGAATTTGCCTAATGATATTGA
This sequence comes from Candidatus Woesearchaeota archaeon, assembly GCA_964367375.1. Classification (GTDB taxonomy): domain Archaea; phylum Nanobdellota; class Nanobdellia; order SCGC-AAA011-G17; family UBA489; genus CAYIXG01. The sequence continues at coordinate 244 of CAYIXG010000003.1, forward strand.
TATTGTGTTGATTAGTGATGAATTACATGCAGCAGTAAATGATCGAGCGAGAAAGCATGTGGAAGAAACAGTCAAAGATCCTGTAAAAAGAAGAGAGTTGATGGAAAAGATTGATCATTTTGAGTTTGATATTCGTGCAGGGTTGATTCAAAGAGATTTAACGCCGAGAGAAATTGTGTTGCCTGAGGCAAAGGATATAAAAGATGCAATTGGGAATCAGTTAGAGAAGAATATTAAAGTGAGTATAATGGTTGCGCGGAGTGATAGTCTTGTTGCGCAGAGGGCTGAGGATTTGAGGCAGAGTATTCCTGTAGTAATTCAATAAGTTTAGCGAATGACGTAATGGTCTTTTTCACTTTTTCCAACTTTGTCCAGGCAAATGAGTGATGTTGTTTTTCCTTTGTTTCCGGTAAAAGTGAGTGTAAAAGGTCTGTGTCTATGGCCACAAAAGATGAAAGAAGGATTGAGAGAAAGGGCAAGTTCTGAAAGGTGTTTTTGTCCAGTGTCTCGCTGCAGTGCTTCTTGAAGTGAAGGGTCTTGCGTGTCATGAGAAGAGCCAAGCAGAGAGTGGATGTGTGGCCAGTCATGCATAAGGAGAATATCAACAACAGTCATCTGCGCAAGAGTTGTTAAGTCTTGTTCGGTGTAATAGCGGTGATGTTTTCCAGGTCTATTTCCATGAGGTCTTTCTATAGGAAAGACAGTAGGAGAATAAATGCCAGAGAGTCCTGCAACAACTTTTCCATCAAGAGTTCGTGTTCCAGTGCGTCCAAGGTAGTGAAGGTTGGGTAAGAGTTCTCCTCCGCGAGGGTGGCGCGCAAGCAGATCCCATTGTTCATGATTGCCTGCAATGAAAAAAGTAGGGTAGGGAACTGATCCATTTAAAAAGTAATCAGGAAAGTCACCAACGTCTCGGTGTTTTGCAGGGGCATTGAGGAAGCGGAGTTCTTCAGGGGATCGAAGTGTTTGCATGTCTCCTACTTGGAGAGCTGCGGTGACAGGTGTTCCTTCTCTTTCAAGAGTTCTCACAGTATGATAAAGGGTGTGTGCTTTTCCGTGGACGTCTCCAAAAACAACGAGTGCCATGATAAAGAGAAATTATTTTTTTTTGCTAGATTTTATCCATTCATTCATTTGTATAATAGCGTGGTTGAGAAGAGTGGTTGAAAGAGTTTTTTCAAAAAAGGTTTCTATTTCTTCTTGAAGTGTTTTTGCTCCAACTTGTTCATACCTTCGTAAAAAAACAGTAGCGAGTTCTTTAGTGTCTGCAATGTGAGGAATGAGTGATGATGCGCGTCTAAAGTCCATGAGTGCGAGTGCGCGAATGGCATAAGGTGCATTCGGTGTTTGACAATAAGGATGAATAACGCTCCAGAGGTTCATGTTTCCATATACAGTATCAGGAGAGTCAACAGCTTTTCCAAAAAGAGGAGCGCCTATTTGGCCAAGAGAGACAAGTATAGGGGGTGCAACAGCATCTTCTAAGCGTGTTCCGCGTGCTGCATCAAGTGTTGCAAGAAGTATTTCAGTTCCATAATGAATGCCTGGTTTTTCATATTGTGCAACTTCTCCGACGAGTGCAATGCCATGGCATGTAGTGACAATATCACTGCTTGGAATAACAGTTTCTGTAACATCCCAATCAAATGCACGTCTTTCTTCTAGTGTAAGGTCCATGCGATAGCGACGCGCTGCTTTGGCGCTTTTATAAAAAGAGTTGTGGTGGGGCTTTCTGAGCTCTTCATGTTCGTGAGCGATGGTACTAAGGGATTTCATGAGGGAAAGGGAGGGGAAGCAATTTATAAGTGTTTCTTTTTTACTTACTAAACAGTGATTAAAAAGGGTTAATAAGTGTGTAAAGGGAATGAAAAGGAATGAAAAAGCAGTTGGAAAAGCAGGTGATTGCAAGGATTAAAGCATATCATGAGAAAGGGTATGCAATAGGCCAAATTAGGCAGGCATTAAGGGAAAAGAAGTATCCTACAAGTGTGATAAGGAAACTATTGAGGGAAGCAGGAGTTACCTATGCTATCACAAAGGAAAAGATCATAGGAGGAGTAGTAATACTTGGAGTTATTGTGTTGATCATAGGTGGAGTGCAACTGTTGAATGGAAAGGGAATGAATGAAAACAGCAATCAATGTATGACAAAAGACTGTTTTGTGGAGGCTGCGAATAATTGCGGGAAGAGTGTGATGGTGCAGGATGAGCAGGGATTGAGGATAATGTATGAAGTGGAAAATTGTAAGTTCATAAAAACAGTGATTGAGGTGCCAGCAGAAGAGCCTGAAGAATTGAGAAGGATGGTAGAAGGAAAATCATTAGAGTGCGTGTTTGATGAAGGCTTATTTAATGAGGCATGGGTTGATACATTGTCCATAGGGATAGAGGAGTGTGAAGGGGATTTAAAAGAGAGCCTTGAGGAAATAACTATAATTGTTAATGCGTGAGTGAAAGAACGCGAATGTCTGCAATGGCAACAGGATAAATCTTTTTGAGAGTGTTCTTCAGTTCGATTTGGATTTTGTTGTTGATCAAATTTTGAAAAAGTTCGACAGAGCTTTGGGTTTTTGACAGTTCTTTGAGGAAGTGCTGGAGGGTATGGCGTATGGTTGTAGCAATAGAGTTTGTTGCTTTGAATCGGGTGATGATGAAGAATTTGGCTGCGCATGTTTTTCCATCTTTGGTGGTGATGATGAATGCGTCTTCTATTTTTCGAGTATTTTTGCGCATCATTCTTCGGACATGAGATCGTGAAGTCGTGTAGGTGACAATATCAGCTATGCCCATATCTCCTTGGAGGGAGGTAACGACAAAAGTGAGCGTGACGCTCTGCTTTTTGGGATCATTGGAAAGAGTCATAAGATTCAGGCTGATGTGCTTGCCAAGAAGCTCTTGTTTGTCAGTGACATAGCTTTCCCCCAGCTTGGCGTTATTGAAATCTTTGCTTGCGTGAATGGGATACCATTTCTTGCGTGCTTTCTTTGCTGCTTCTGCCATGAAAGGTGCTTGTGCGGAAAGAGCTTAAAAAGCTTTCTACGGGAGGGGTGCGTTTTCAGCAGGAAGAATGCCCTGTTCAGGAGCAAGCTTGTTCATAATGTCGATGGCTGCAGAGAAGAAAGCATCTTCCTTGTCTTGAGGGATAATGGCTCCAGCAGCAAGGCTGTGTCCTCCGCCATGGCCTCCGCTCTTGGAGATGATAGTCTGGAGTAAGTCGCGGAGGTTAATATTTCCTTTATGATGGCCGGAAATGCGAAGGCTTACTTTGGTGCTGTCTCCAAGGGTGTGTGCTGCGCTGAGAAGGATAGTGTCATCAGGATACACATTGCTTTTGGAGATCAAGCTGGTAAGGGTGCCTATAATAGTGTCGCGAATATATCCTTCTGCATTGATGATGGCATATCCTTTTCCTTCAATGACTGATTTTGTTTGTTTGGTGCGTTGTTTGTGGAACCAGCGGATGGCTTCCACAACTTCTCTTCGATAGTCAATCATCAGCAGGGTTGCTTCTTTGATGGCTTGCTTGTCTCCTAAGCAGACAGCAACACCAAGTCCTGGTTTTCCCATTCTGCCGCAGCAGTTGAGGAGTGTGCTGAATTCGCGAAGGTCTCTGGTAGGGCTATTAAGTGGTTGTCCTTCAAGGAGGTAAATAAGGCCATAAAAGCGTTTGGCATCTGCTGCTTTGGTAAGAGTAACAAGAGTGTCAATAAGCTTTTTTGTTTCGTCTGGAGTTAATTGGTTGAGTGCGCGGTAGCCGCGTTCGTCTCTAGGTGGAATGCCAAGAGAGGTGAGGAATTTGATGGCTGCGCTTTCGTTGCCGGTCACGTTTGGAATATAAGGGTTGGTGCTTTGTTCGAGAACTTCGTATAATGGTTTGGTGTACGCGCCATACACGAGAAGTCCTTCGGTGACATCAAGTTTATCAGTTTTGATGGCGTCATCAAGGATGAGTTCATTCAGTCCAGTCATGCCGTCAACGTCTTGAACGTCTCCAATGGCTCCGATGACAGCAAGGTGTGCAACTGTAATGGTCTTGTCAGTAAGTGCTTTGGCGAAGAAGTATGTCACTCCTGCTGCACTGATGTCGCGGGTGCCGTCGATACCGTCAAGGTGTGGGTTGAGAAGGACAACATTTGAAGTAGTGTTTGTTTTTTCAGGGTAATGGTGGTCGATGATGAATACTGTTTTGTCTTTGAGGATGGTTTCAATGGTGCTGATCAGGTTGCTGCCAAGGTCAATAAAGAGGATGGTGTTGTGGGATGTTGCTACAAGCTCGTGGAGGAACGCATCAGTAATCTGGCTGGTGGGTGTAAGGATAAAGGGGATTTTCTCATTGCTGAAAGCATAGGCAAGGATGGAAGTTGCAGTAATGCCATCAGTGTCAATATTGCCGACAATGGTGATGACTTCCGAGCTCAGTGGTTTAAAGAGGTCTACTACTCTGTTGACGCGGTCGAAAAAGTCCATGAACAGCCCTCAGATAAGGATGTGATGATGTTACGCGATGAGTGATTTTGCTTTGGTGCGGTCATACTTCCATTCGGGAGGAAGGACGCCGGTTCGCTTATAGTAAGTGATGAGTCTACCAATCTTACTTTCTGTGAGTTGCATGCCGTATCGTGCAGATTTGTCTTTCTTGTTATTTTCTCGGTGTTTCATGATGACAATATCGCGCTTGATGAGTCCTCGCAAGTCTTCTGGTAAGTTGCTTGCAACATTGTGCTCTTTCATGATTGCGGTGATGGGCTTTTGGGTGATTGTTTTGACATAAGGGATGCCATAAGAATCGCGAAGGATCAGGCCTATCTGTGCTGAGGAGGATCCTGATTTTGCAAGCTTGACAACAAGCTGTTCGACAACTGCTGGTTCATGTGTCACCCAAAGAGGTTTGGTGACTTTCGCAAAGCGTTTACTCCCGCTTTTTCCTTTGCGTTTTGAATACATGCGTGCCATGGGAAAGGTACCCAAGAAGGGTAAGCTAATGAATGCGGTGAGAGAACCGTTTATAAATCTTCTGGGTCTGCAAGGTAGATTTTATCCCCTTTGCGCACGCGCTGTTCCACTTTGATGCCAACACTATCTCCCGCGTGTGCGGTGGTTAAGGGAGCGTGTTGTGATTGCATGGAGCTGACGCGCTGGGTGAAGTGCGTTGTCGTTCCTTTAATGGTGATAGTGTCTCCAACGCGAAGCTCGTCAAAAAGTTTTGCTGCTGCAACGTTTATTTTTGCGAAGTACTCAAAGATTTCTCCAATCACTTCTTCAGTCATTGAATGCACCCCCAAGAAAAGGAAAGAAGGTATAGTATTTAATGATTGTGATAGCCCCGGGAGGATTTGAACCTCCGTCACAGCCTCCAAAGGGCTATATCCTAGACCGCTAGACTACGGGGCTATATAAGGGGATGAATGAAAAGAAGATGTTTATAATGATTTCTCTGTGTGTGGGTTTCGTTTGTATCGTCCTCGTTGTGAAACCTTGGTGAGTCGTGTGAGAACATCCTTGTTCTGCTTCCAGGTGTATCCGTTGAGGAAGGACTTCCATGCATGTTCCCAGAGAGTGTAGTGCTTGCTTTGGAGTGCTTGGCGCAAGAGATGAAGGTCGACTGCCTTGTCTTCAATTTTTGCGCTGATGCATCCAAGGCCGAAGTCGATAAGGTAAATCTGGTTGTTGTGAAGAAGAATGTTTGACGAGGTTAAGTCTCCATGAATAATGTCTTTGCTGTGGAGGTGTGCAACAATTGAGCCAAGCGTGCGCATGATGGTACGCTGTTTCCGAGTGTCAAGGTATTGAAGCGCATCTCGAAGAAGGGTTCCAGGAATATACTGCATGGTGATTTGCATCTTTTTTTCATCGACAGAAAGAACAGGAGGTGTGAAGGGTGATGCTTTTGCAAGAAGCTTGGCTTCTTTCCTGGTGCGAGAGCTCCGTATGGTGAAGTCAAGGATAGGAAGTCTATAAGATTTGGAGATGCGTTCTTTGATGGCAGTATCTCCTTCTCTATAAATGACTGCTTCTGCGCCGTTGCCGATGATGTTATTCACTTTTGCATGTCTCGCAAATATAGTCTTCGATTGTCTTTTTTGAGCGGCGGACGTGGAATGTGTTGCCGCAGATGTCACATGTGAATTGCATAATGGTCACCTCTATAATGCTTAAAAAAAGTATATAGAAAAAGTATTTAAATGTGGTAGTTTGAAAAAAAGAGTAGAGGTGGAGGGTAAAATGAATAGTGATTACGAATCAGATTGGGGTCCTGGAGCATTGAGTGGTGCTGCTAGAATAGTAAATGATGATATGAGTGATGCATTAATGAGGCGTGGTGATAGAATAGGAAAACCTGCAGGATTTACATTTATTGATGATACATTTGGTGGTGAACCTGTAGGATCTATCGAGGAGCTAAACAGGTATGGAGTTCATTTAGAGCCTGTTGATGAAGCAGTGCAAACAGCACGACAAAGACTAGTGAGGTTGTTTCATGAAGATGTACGAACGCCAGAACAGGTAATAAGAGAACATCAAATGAAAGAAAGTGGAAGAAATGGCGGATCATTAGGGGGAAAAGTTTAGGTTTTGAATTTCATCCCGCTAAATTTTTTCATGATTTTTTCTGGGTTTTTTCCTTTCATCATTTTCATGATTTTTTTTGTTTGTTTGTATTGTTTCAAGAGTGCGCGCACTTCTGCAACGCTAGTGCCGCTTCCCTGTGCGATGCGTTCAATTCTCTCTCTGCCTAAAAGTTCCGGGTCTTCAAGCTCTTCCTTGGTGCAAGAATCGAGGATGAATTTCCATTTCTGTAAATGTTCTTCTTGAACGTCAAGCATTTCTTTAGGAAGGTGTGCGCTGCTCATGCCAGGAATCATCTCAACAACTTTTTTGAGTGGTCCAAGTTTTTTCATGGCTTGCAGTTGGTCGTAAAGGTCAACAAAATTAAATTCTCCTTTCATGAGTCGTTCACTCAGCTCTTCTGCCTTTCCTGGTGCAACTGCTTCTCTTGTTTTTTCAAGGAGTGCTTCTAAGTCTCCCATGCCAAGGAGTCGTCCAACAAATCCTTCAGGGTTGAACACTTCAATGTCTTCCAGTTTTTCTCCGACGCCAACAAAGATAATAGGTGCTTGGGTTGCTGCGCATGCGCTTAAGCTTCCCCCTCCTTTTGCAGTGCCGTCAAGTTTGGTGACAATGACACCAGTGACGCCGCAAGCGTCATGGAATGCCTGCGCTTGGGATTGTGCTGCCTGTCCGATGTCTGCGCTGATAACTAACAGAACAGAATCTGGTTGTATAGTGGTGCGCAAGGTGCGTATTTCAGTAATAAGATCCTTGTTCAGTGCGTCTCGCCCTGCAGTGTCCACAATGAGGATGTCGTAGCGAGGATATTCTTTTGCAAAGTGTGTCCATATTTTTATGGGATTTTTTTCTGATTCGAGGATAAAGGAGTCAATATGCGCTTTTTCTGAAACCATCATAAGCTGTTTGCGTGCTGCAGGTCTGTACACATCAAGTCCTACAGAAGCAATTTTATAACCTCTATTGAAATAATAGGCACCTATTTTTCCGATGGTGGTTGTTTTTCCGCTGCCAAAGAGTCCGACAAGCATGATGATAAAGGGTTTTTTTGGGGTAAGAGTGATGCCTTTTCGTTCTTTGCCGAAGAGGGCCACAAGTTCTTCATACACGATGCGGATAAGGTGTTCTCGGTGGGTGATTCCTGGGGGTGCTTTCTCTTTGAGTGCGCGTTCTTTGATAGTTGTGGTGAGTGAGAAAACAAGCTGCACGTTGACGTCTGCGTAAAGCAAGGATCGCTGGATATCTCGAATGAGCTCGTCGATTAATCGGTCATTGACGAAAACTGCTTGTGCTATCTTTTTCAGCGTGTTTTTGAGTCCTTGGCCGAGTGCTTCGAGCATGAAGAGTGTGCAGAGAAACGGGATTTAAAAAACTATGGTTAATTATGCTGTTGTTGAGGATGCAATGTAATCATATCGTACATTGGTGCTGCCACTGGGGGAAAAGATATCAAGGACATCTGATGGCGCAGACATGCCTGAAAGGGTGAATACGAGGTCTGCATCTAATGATTGGGGGCACACGTTGCTTGCGTAAATGGTTGTTCCTCCTTCTTCTCGGATGTAAATAACTCCATTAACTTGCTGGCAGACTGCGCGGATGAGAACTTTGTTGCCGTTATTCAGAGGGTTCTGGAATTGCGTGTGAATCATGAATGCTTGGTTGATTTCGTGATAGGTTCCGTCAAGTTGCAAAACAAGAGGAGTGATGTCTGAGTGAAATTTGTGATTGTTTTCGTTAACACGCTGTGCGAGAACGATTTCCTCAGGATTATAGCAAAAGAGGATATTGGTGACAATAGTAAAAGAAAGAGCATTTGACATATCACCATTAGGATTTTGGAGGGTAATAGTATAGGTGCCGGGAACAAATGTTGCAGGGTCAAGGGTGAAAGTAACACTTCTTCCTGTTAAGCTGGTAATGAAACTTGATGAGTAAGGGTTATTGTTGACAAGAATAGTTGCTTCGGATGCAATATCATATCCATTGATGGTGAGGGTGGAAGAAAGTGGAATAGTTTGGCAAGAAGAAGGGAGAAGATCAGTGAGGTAAGGTTGGTCTCCTATTTTGACATAGTTGCCAACATGTTTAACAGAAACGCGGTGGGTACCTTCTTGTGCAGGTAAAATGCCGATGAGTTTTGCTTTGGATCGGCCATCAACAGGGAGAACATTACTGAACGTTTGTCCTGTGTAGACGATGGAGTTTCCAGTGATGAGTCCTCCGGAGACTGTTTTGGGCAGAGTGATGACGACTTGTTTTTGGTTTCCTTCACCGAGGTCAAGAACTGAGTCTGCAGTGTTTATCAATTTCTGAGTCGATTCTTCGAGTTGGGAGATACTGTAATGGCTCTGAAAGTAACCAAGGGAGTAATACATAAGAGGAATCAATCCAAAGAGGATGATGCCTCCAAGGATGAGGTGTTCTGTTGCAGAGTGTGCGATTTTTTTCATAGGTTAAATGACAGGGATGTTCATTTCAAGTGTTGGCGAGTAGAGGTCATCAATCTTGAGGATTCCTCTTTCATGGAGAGTGTAGGTGCAATAATCTTTTGAATCAATGTGGCAGGGAGTATATCTTGTAATGCTTCCATCATTTTTTTTGAGTTTGAGGGTGATGCTATGAGGTTCAGATCCTTGATTGACAAAGGTAAGGGTGCTTCCTTGACGAACAGTCAAAGAATACGGAGTAAAAACAGGAGAAGTTCTGCGAAAGCCAGGGACAGGTGATTCAGTAATGGTAATAATGGAGGAGGAAGGTTGGTCAGGAAGAAGTGGAGTTTCAACTAGTGCAGAATCAGAAAAAAAAGGAGTAGGATCGCGAACAACAGAAGGTTGAGGAAAAGTACATCCGAAGAGGAATAAAATGAGGATGAGATAAATCTTCATGAGAGAAGAAGAGAGAAGGAAGTTAATAAGTGTTTCTAAGTAGTTCTGGAGTGTGTGGAGATAACACGTTCGCGAAGAATGGCATTCTTCCCTTTTTGCACGCATGTTTGATCTCTGGGTGGTTGCACGCATTCCCAATGAGGGTATGCTTGTCCAACATCTTTCGGTCCAGAGACGCAGGTGCAGATTCTTCCTTGTTGGCAGGTGGTGCGTCCGAGTTCAGTGCATCGGTTGCGGGAATAGTAAAGGCTGAAGAGTCCTTCTGGTGGGGGTGTGATTGCATAATGAAAGAGTCGTTCTATTTTTGAGTAGGAGGTTGCGAGGAGTGTGTTTGATCGTGCGCGTGCGTAGATGATGCGGAATGTTTGCGCATCTTTAGTGTCAACAATGCCGTCTTTGTTGAAGTCAAAGTCAAAGCCTGCGGGTGCTTCTCCATAGGATCGTTTGGATACTTTGGTGAGATATTCGCTATTGACAGGTCCAAAGAGTCCGTAATTGCGTTTGTGAATGCCATATCCGGATGTGGTGTATGAGTAAGCCCTCCAGTCTTGTTGTGCAGGGTTGGAAAGGGAGTCGAGGAGTGCGCGTTCTGTTGTGCCTGGTCTTTCGAGTGCAGCAACGCTGCTTCCGGTAATGGTTGTTGATGAAAAGAAACCAATGAGAAGAATAAAAAGAACAATAAGGACAAGGTGAGTATGTTTCATGAATCTACCTCTTTTCCGTATAATAGGGAATGCGAGTTGTTTTTATAAGCTTTCTGGTTGTTATCCTCTCAAGAGGCAATCAAGAGAAAGTGTAAAGTCAACTTCTGGTTTGGTATCATCATTTTTGTAATACCAGTTGATGATGAGTGTGTTTGTGGTAAAGCCAGTGGCAGTGCCGCGAACATAATAGCGGTGGTCAGTGGAATATTTGGTGTCACAAGTGGGTGCATAGATGAATGAGGGATATGTTTGGGAAGGAGGGTTCGTTTTGGTGATGCTGTTCCAGATGAAGAGTGCTGGGTCAACAGTGACAGTTTGCGTTTGTTGGTCAGCAAAGCTTGTAAAGCTTCCAGTGGCGCCTTGGCAATAGCGTTGAATACTCCCTTTGTAAGCGCCAGCTCGTTTTGCGCCGTCGTCAATAAAAAAGGATCCCGTTGCATTGCAGCTAAGAACAGGGTCAGGGAAGGGAATAACAAATGATCCTGAGCCTTCTGCTCGTGAAGTGCGGTCGAGTGTGGCAGTGAATTGGGTTGTTGTTTGATAAGTATAAGCAGAGGGAGGAGGGGGAAGAGAAGGTGAGGGACGTTGTGTAGTGGTGCATTCAACGCCTTGTCCTATCGTGTCAAGAGAATTGCCTGCTACATCATAAAGTGAAGCTTGGAGGATACGGAAGCCATCATTTTTTTCAATGGAGTTGCAATAGTCAAAAGATCGTTGAGTATAATGAACATTTTGATCGACATCAGTACCCCCAGGAAGGTGGACAGTAACATAACTATCTGCAGGTCCTGACCAGAGAACGGTTCCGCAGATGATGAATCGATTGCTTGTTTCTTGGCAGCGAAGGTTTTGGATGGAAAGGGAGGGAAGTGAAGGTGGAAGTGGAGTGGTTTTTGTGCTCGGTTTATAGAGAACGAAAATGCTGAAAAGGATGAGGAACGCAATAATAACAACGAAGAGAAATTTAACCCAGGTGTGTGCGAGGTGAGAGGATCTTGACATGCCACAATATTTGCAGTAATGGGAGTGTCCAAAAGATGTTTTTTTGCAGCGGGGGCAGTGGTAAGATTCTGGGGTGTGTGATGGGGAGGAAAGAGCATGTCCGCAATGGTTGCAGTAGCGAGAATGTGTTGCGACAGGGTGAGAGCAGCGAGGACATTTCTGTCGACTTTTCATAGGAAGAAAATACGGATTGATGTATATAAAACTTTGGGATGAGAGTTATGTCTGTCGAGTGCTCACATCTTCCCAGAAGAAATACAAAAAGCCGTCGGAGAGGGGAAGTGCTGTCGAAGCTTTCAGAGGAATATTTGGAATGAAGAGGTATGCTTCATAGTCTTCCGGGTCTGCTGTTGGTGTGAGTTTGCCGTTGTCGCGAATGCCGTGAACGACAACAAATTGAGCAGGTGCGTCATGAATGATGAGAACATCCTTTTCCTTAATGTCCACATATCCAGTAAGGGAAAGGAAGGCTTTCGTTTTCGGAAGGAGTGGTGTGTCTCTGCCGCTATTTCCATAGAGGAAGATGTTTGTGCGCACTCCTGCACCAGGAGGTGTGTCAACGAGTGTGGTGAAGGTGATGTTGTAGGATGTTTCTGTGTGAAGCGAGAAATCTTGGATGGTTATTTTTGAGGTGAAGAGTGCAAAGTCTATATCGTCTCCTTTTGGTGCGTCCACAGCAGAGGTGTAGAAAGTGCCGCGGGCAAGGTCGATGGTGTTTGTGTATGGGCTTGAAGAGATTGTTGGATCAAGTGCTGCAGGTCCTTTGCGGATCAAGGAAACAGAATCGCTTTGTGAGTTAGCATAGATGCGTTTCGCTTGTTGGAGAGGAGCAGGAGGAGTGGAGGAGCGGAGGATGGTGCGGAATTTCTGGTCAAAGAAAGCAAAATCTTTGAATCCGACAATGCGTTCGCCGTTGAGGAAGAAGGTTGGTGTGGAAGAGACGCCTCTGTCATATGCGTCATTTATATCATGTCTAACTTCATCAGAGCTTCGTTTTGATTGGTAGCAGTTCAAGAAGGTATTAATATTAAGGTTGAGTTGTTGGGCATAGGACATAAATTCTGGTTCATAAAGTGAATTGATGTCTGAGTAAAGGAGTTCATGATACGCCCAGAATGCATTTTGCTCGTTTGCGCAGGTTGCTGCTTGGGCAGCTCGCCAGGAGGGTGACTCTTGTTTTCCTGGAAAGTCTCGAAAAACATATTTGACTTGGCTGCCATAAGCGTCTCGGATTGCAGGAAAAACTTCTGTGAAGAAGCGTTGGGAATGGGTGTCTTGGTATTTGCCAAAGTGGACGAGCACGATGGGTGCGCCAGCAGGTCCTAAGGAAGGATCGTCATCAATAAGGGAGGCGTAGCTAACTTGATAAGGTTTAACAAGGACTGTGCTTGCAGGTGTGGACAAGGGAGGTTCAGAGATGGAAGGTTGTGGAGGGGTTTCCTGTGATTCAAGAGTGGAAGGGTCGCAGGAAAGGTCGGCATCAGAGTCTAAGCAGCAGCTTCCTTCAGAGAGAATATAGGGGGTGCTGCAAATGACTTGTTCCTCGCATCCAGTAAGGAAGACGAAGATAAAAAGCAAAAGGAGAGGAATTGTTTTTCCCATTATAAAGTGGTAGTCTAATTGGTAAATATAAATAGATTTCCATAGAGGAATAAGTGGGATAAAAGCTTATAATCCGAGGTTGTGGATGATTTTTTCTTTGTCAAAGGGTTCGAGGGAGTCTAATGCTTGTCCGATGCCGAGGTAGAGCACAGGTTTTCCAGTGACATAGGTGACAGAGAGTGCAGTGCCTCCTTTTTCATCAACATCAGCTTTAGTGAGGATGATTCCATCGAGGTGGATTGCGTCATCAAATTCGCGTGCTTGGATGATGCAGTCATTTCCAGTAATGCTTTCCCCGACAAATATTTTAAGGTCTGGGTGTGCGACGCGGACAATCTTTTCCATTTGTCTGACAAGGTTGATGTTAGTATGTTGCCTTCCGGCAGTGTCGATGAGAACGACGTCAATGTGTTGTTTTTGTGCGTAGTCAATTGCATCATAAGATACTGCTGCAGGGTCGCTTCCATAGTCATGTTTAATGATGGGGAGGTGAATGTGTCGTGCCCATTCGTCAAGTTGTGCGATGCTTCCCGCGCGGAAGGTGTCTGCTGCCGCGAGGACAGAGGTAAGGTGATTTTTTTTGAGGAAGTGCGCAAATTTGGCAATGGTGGTTGTTTTTCCGCTTCCGTTGACGCCAACGAAGAGGATGACAAAGGGTTTTTCTTTTTTCTTGCGGATGAGGTCAAGGATATTCAAAGGGGGAACATTAAAAAGTGAGGATATACTCTTTTTGAGGCTATTGGTGATTGTTGCAACAACTTTCCCGCGAGGGATGGGGTGGTCAACAATGTCTGTTTTGAGTTGTGTTTTGATTTTATCAATGACGTCAACTGCAGTATTGTTTTCAAGGAGTGCAAGCTCGAGATCCAAGAAGAGTGCGGAAAATGCTTCTTCAGTGATGCGTTTGGTGACAATTTTTTCTTTGAGTGCGCGGAATATGCTTTTTTGTTGTTCTTTGGCAGGCAGGTCGTGAGTGGGGTGAGGAACAGGTTTAGAGGTTTCAACAGTTTTTGGGGCTGGTGGATGTGGTGTGTCATCGTGCAGCGGTTCTTGTGGTGAAGGGGGGAGAGGAGGTTTTTGTTCAGGGGTTTCTTTTGTTTTTTTATCTCGAGTGAAGAGTGTGGAGAAGAATGTCTTTTTTTGTTCTGGCTGCGGTGCTTTTTGTTCGGTGATGACAGCTTCTTCCTCGTCTTCAGGTGCTTCTTGTTCTATCTTTTTGCTGATAGAATTAACAACAGCTTTGAGTTTTTTTTTGAACAGGTCGAACATGAAAAGCGTGTTAATGGCCTGATTTAAAAGGTTATCCGAAGAGTGTTTTGATGAGGGTGGTGGCGTAGCTTCCTTTGTCAAGGGTGAAGGAAAGAGTGCACTTGAATGAGCCTGGATAGAGATCATCAGGATCCCAGGTAGAGGTGAGATCGGTGATGGTCATGAAGGTTTTTCTGTCACTTCCCTCGCTGCTGAGTTCTGGGAATGGTTTGATGAGGAAGTGAAGAGAGGTAATGTTTTCTTTAGCGAGGAGGCGAGTGTAAGCTTTTTTGACTGCTGTGGGAGAGAAGGACGTGAGATAGCCGATGAGGGGTACGTGAGATGGAAGAGGGTGAAGTGTTTGCACGATAGTGTTCCAGAGGTATGCTTGGTAGCTGTGGATGTAAAAACGAAGAAGTTTTCGCGGAATACTACGGAGGGTGTTAATAAAGTTGTTTCCTTCAACAGGAAGTTCGAGGAGTTGACAAGCAGTGTGAAAGTCTTGAGTAACGAGCGCTTTGCCAATGACAGCATTGTGTGTGGAGAATCGTTGGGTATCAAAGAGGTTGAGTACAGGGGATGTGAAAAGGGAAGTTTTGTGGTGAAGATCGCGGACAACGATGTGAAAAGAATTGCTGGTATGGTTTCCGAGGGTGATCCGGTGGTTGCCTTTGCCTATGTAGCGAACAGTAATGCCAGGTAGTGCAAGGGAATCAAAAGCAGTGTCTGTGATGCGGAAGACTGAGAAGTATTGTTCAGTAATAGCATGTTTGTCTTTATTCCCTGCGTAGCCGAATCTGTCAAGAGATATATGGGTGTGCGCGGAAAGTGCGGAGAGGGCATCAAAAGTGTTCCATTGTTCTTTGTGGAGGAGAAAATAGCTATAGTCTCCTAAGCCAAGGGGAAGGTGCATGTTTTCTTTGACGACGAAGTCTGCAGGGTGGTGTTTGATAATCATGAGGATGAGTGAAGGGTGCGTTTTTTAAATGTAATTATTAGAGGATATGAATGTTTAAGTAAGAGAAGGTGTAAAGAGAGAAGGGATGGTGGATATTATTACATATGAGGTATTGTATGAGCTGTTGAGGAAGGAGAAATATAGTCAGGAAATGCAGGTGTTGGATAAGGATTTTTTTCAGCAGGTGGTGAATTATATTACTGAGAAGAGGAAGCTCGTTGAGGCGCAGGAGAAAAAGAGTTCGTTGTTTTCTGATGAGGTGATAAGGACAAAAAAGCAGATTGAGAATGTGAAGAAGATTGTTGCAGAGCTGTATGAGAGAAGGGAGAATAAGATTATGCAGTTAGGGGTGATAGCTTCTCGGATAAATGCGCAAGATCCAGTGACAAACATTTTGCCTGAGGAGAAGAGGATGTATAAGGAGATAGTCAATATATTAAAGAAGTACAGAACAGGAATTCTTGATGCGCTTATTCTGGGAAGTGTGCCGAGAATAGAGGAAGCACCAAAAGATATAAAAATAGAGGTTGTAGAACCTGATAATAAGCTGCTAAGATTTGTGGAGGCAACGCCGAAGTTTGTTGCTGAAGATTTGCATGCATATGGCCCTTTTGAGCCAGAGGATGTGGGTCTCTTGCCGCAGAAGAGCGCAAGTCTTTTGATTGCAAGGAAGAGAGCAAAGGAAATTAAGAATGAAGCGTAACAAGAAGACAAGAAGGTATTGCAAGTTTTGTAAGAAGCATACAGAGCAGATTATTTCGATTGCAAAAAAGAGAGAAAGAGGGGTATTAAAGAGGGGTTCTATCGCGCGAGCGAAGAAAAGGGGGCGTGGGGTTGGTTTTGGAAATAAAGGAAGGTGGGGGTCGAAGCCAACGCGTCCGAAGATGACAGGGAAGAAGTCATCAAAGAAGGCTGATTTGAGGTTTAAGTGTAATGTGTGTAACAAGATAAGTGTGCAGCGAAAAGGGTTCAGGGCAAAGAAGCTTGAGTTGAAGTAAGATGTATGAGGGAAGAAAAAGAGAGTATCAAGTGAGGAGTGGGTGTGGTGAATGTTTCAGTGGGTTGTATCAACAGCAGAGGGAAGTAGGTACAAGTGGAAGGTGTACATGTAATGGAAAAGCATGTCGTGGGACGTGCCGTGGTGGGCTTGTTTCTGGTGAGTTGCGTTAAGCTTTGGCAAGTCGATAGTAGAGGTAGATGACTGCAAAGAGAACAAAGACAATAACATATGAGCTTGCGCCGCCGTAAATATTGGAGAATACAGTGTTTCCAGTGATGCTGGGATTGTCATAGGAAACAAAGATAACAACTAAAGTGAGGAGTGCGAGGGAAACGGTGAGTACTTTGGTGAGCCCGTGAAGAAATCGATCACCATTCTCTTTATGGATGCGCAGCATGACCATAGAAAAAAGGAGTGAAGTTGATATATAAATCTTGCGAATGGGAAGAAAAGAGGTACATTTATATAGCATGAGGAGTGCTGACAAAAAATGGCAGGAAATATTCGCGAGCCGTCGTCAAAGTTTATCAAGGTAAGGTGTTCGAAGTGTAAGAACGAGCAGGTGATATTTGGGAAGCCTGCAACGATGGTGAAGTGTTTGGTGTGCGGGAAGGTTGTTGCTGAGTCTGCTGGTGGGAAGGGGAGAATTAAGGCGAGAATTCTTGAAGTGTTGCAGTGAATATGAAGTATAAGAAGGAAGGGATGCCAAGTGAGGGGGATGTTGTCGTTTGTGTAGTAAAAACTATTCTGCATAATTCTGTTTTTGTTTCCTTAGACGAGTACAAAAATAAGGAGGGGATTATTCACATTTCTGAGATTTCTCCAGGAAGGATTCGGACGATTAGGGATTATGTGAAGGAAGGAAAAACAATTATTTGCAAGGTGTTGCGGGTGAAGGATGATAATATTATTTTGTCGTTAAGAAGGGTGTCTGGTGCGGTGAAGGCGAAGAAGTTAGAGGAGTTGAAGGTGGAGGAGAAGTCTGAGAAGGTGTTAGAGGTGGTTGCGAAGAATGTGAATATGCCTTTTGAGGATTTGTATAAGAGTGTGGGTGTAAAAATTATTGAGGAATTCGGTTCGTTAGCGTCTTGCTTTCAGGAGCTGGTGAAGTCAAACCAGAATGTGCTTGCAAAAATGGGTGTGGAAAAGAAAGTTGAGGATCAAATAATAGAGTTGGTAAAGCAGCGGTTTAAGCCGCCAGAGGTGAAGATGGTGAAGAAGGTGATCATCAAGAATCCAAGTCCAAATGGGATTGATAGAATTAAGGAAGTGTTTACTGATGTGGGTGGTGCTGCAAAGAAGAATGGGTATAATGTGGTGTTTTCATATTTGGGGAGTCCGCAGTATAGAATGGTTATAGTGAGTTCTGATTATAAGTCTGCAGAGAAGGCAGTGGCTGATATGGAGAAATGGTTGACAGAGAAGGTTGTGGGAAGTGGTGGAGAGATTGAGTTTGTAAAAGAAAAATGAGTGGCAGTGAAATTCTCTATTGTAAAAAATGTGATGTGTTCACAATGAAGAAAATATGCGGAACATGTCAGCAAAAGACTGGGACAACAAAGCCTGCGAAGTATTCTCCTGAGGATCCGCATGGGAAGTATCGGAGAATCTTCAAGAAACAACAAGTTTTATAAAGAATAAGCGCAATAATCAAAAAATGGCTTGGGAGTTGAAGCGGATTTCTAAAGTGAAGATGAAGGATCCTATTTTGATTGAGGGTCTTCCCGGGATGGGGAATGTGGGGAAGATTGTTGTGGATTATATGATTGATGCGTTGCATGCGGAGAAGATGTATGAGATGTATTCATATGATTTGCCGCATTGTGTGTTTGTGAACGAGGAGAATGTGGTTGAGTTGCCCTCGGTGAGTGTGTATTATAAAAATCTTGGAAAAAGAACGCTGTTATTGCTGGCAGGGGATATTCAGCCGCCGAATGAAAATTCATGCTACGAGTTTTGCAACACTGTCCTTGATACTCTGGAGAAGGCAAATGCAAAGGAGATTATCACATTAGGGGGGATTGGGTTGGCGAGTGTTCCGAAGAACCCGCGGGTGTTTTGTACGGGAAATTCAAAAAAAGTGTTGATGAAGTACAAATCGCCATTGATTAGTCCGAACGTGTATGGGGTTGTTGGTCCAATTGTGGGTGTGTCTGGTCTGCTTCCTGGGCTTGCTGCGAGGAGGAATATTCCTGCAGTGGCGTTGCTTGCGGAAACGTTTGCGCACCCTGGCTATTTGGGAGTGAGTGGGGCGAAGAATGTGCTGAAAATATTGAAGAAGGAGTTGAAGTTGAATATTGAGGTGGATGCATTAGGTGAAGAGATTACAGAGGGCTTTGCTTCGGAGAAGCTAAAGAAAGGAAGGGCAAGTGAAGTTCTAAGAAAGATAAATATGGGAAATAATGCAGTGCTCGGAAAGGGTGGTGCAGATTATATTGGTTAAGTTAAGACAATGCGTGTTCCTTTCCCAAAGCTTGTGGAGAGGGCAGCGCTTGTTCCGGTTTGTGCATTGCTAAAAGATGCGCTGTCTGTAAAACCGTTAACGTTTTGTTGCTGGAGTGCGCCGGTGTTGGAGTATCCTGATCCAGTAAATCCTTGGGTGTTGGTGTTGGCGTTGTTGTTGATGTTGTTGTTGTATTGATTGTCTCTGAAGAATCGTCCTTCGATGTTGTCGCAAACAGTCTTTGTTAAGGTGAAGTCATTGTCCTTTCCTCTGAAGTTGCCGATAACAGTTTCTTGGGTGCATGGTCCTTTGGTGAAGTCATAGCCGTCAGCAAATTTGAGATTGGTGTTTTGTTTTGCATTCTGGAAATATTGGTTGAGGAATGTTTGTGCGCCAAAGTCTTGAGTGTTAAACTGTTGATCAAGGAATGATGTTCCGAATTGGGATCGTGCTCCTTTGTTTTGGGATGCGTATTGGTTGGTGTTTCCGTTGAAAGTAAAGGCTGAGTTGATATCGGTGTTTTCAGAGTAAGGGTAGTTGTAATATCCTCCAGAATAGCTTTGGGGGTAGTAATTTTGAGATCCATAATTTCCATATGCGGTAACAGAGGGAATAGCTGCTATGAAAAGAAAGGTAAGAATTGCGCTGATAATGAGGAGTGTGTGTTTCATGGTGATCTTTAATTTCACTACTGAATGATAATGACTAATATAAAAAGGTTTCGTTGCTCTTCATAATAATAAGAGGTATTAGAATGTATCAAGAGTTTTTTTGTTGGTGCGGGGTGGGGAAAAAGTTTCAGTGGTGTCTAAGATGACTTCTCCATAAACGCCGTCATATCCTGGTTTGAGGGCAAGTGTCCCATCTCTGTTTTTGAGAATAACACGTGCAAGTTGTTCAGGAATATGTTTGAGTAAGTCTTCAAAAGGAACATCAAAAAGGACAGTATATTCATTTCCAAAAGCCTGAATAAGTTTGTTATATGTTGCCCAGACTTTTTTTCCGGTGAGGATTGTCACTCCATAGACTGCTGCAATGAGTTCAGTAAGGGGAAGTGCGCAGGTAAATGAAGGTGCTCCTTTGCGTACATATCCTGGTTCTCGGTCAGCAAGTTCTTCAACGCGATACGCAACGCCAATAGTCAATTCTCTCTTGCATTTTGGACAAACACATCCCAGTTTTTTTGATTCAGGGGGGTGAAGAAAAACATCGCAGTTGCGATGGCCGTCAAAGTGGTATTTGCCATATTCAGGATAAGTTTCAATCGTTGATGCGAGGTGTTCTCCGGTGCGGAGTGCGTGAAGAATGTTTTTATATGTTAAACCGCAATTGAAGATGGTTGCTTCTCTGCCCATTCTCCACGGCCAGTATGAATGATTATCTGAAAAGGAAACAAAATTATATCTGTCAAGTGATGATACTCTCCAGTTCATTGCAGGAGTGCTGCTCATGCCTGTTTCCAAAACGTGGATATATTTCGCTCGGTCTTCAAAGCATTCTTCGACGCTGTCAAATCCTGACTTGCTTCCGAAAATGGCAAACCAGCTCGTCCACATGTGATAGGGAATAATCTCAATGTCATGACTAATGTCGCGCATCATGTCTATCAGTTCAATGCTGCTAAATCCAAAGATAGGCCTTCCGTCATAGTCAAGTCTTCCTTTTTTTCCGAGAGCGTCACGAATTTGGCTGGCAACTTCTGTATTGGGTGCGAGAATGCCATGATGCACGCGTCTTCCTTTGCCTCCTTGGGTATACATGAGAGATACTTCAACCTGCCAGATGAAGGGAAATCCTGTCGTGCTCCAGAGAATGCCATGCTCGTCTTCTTTCAAGTGTTCTTTCACTTCTTGAAACCATGTAGGGTGGGTAAAATCTCCAGTGCCAAGGACGTGAAGTCCTTTGATGCGTGCATATTCTTCGAGTTTTTGCAGGGTTATTTGCCTACTGCATCCGCGCGCAAATCGTGAATGGATATGAAAGTCGCAGATGAGTTGTTCAGTATTCATAAGGGAAGGAAAGGAAGTTGTTTAATAAAGATTTCTCTGGCAGAAGAGAAGTGTATGAAGATGTGGATTTAAAGTCTCCAGTGAGTGTCAACATACTTTTCTTCAGTAAGGAGTCTCTGAATCTCCTGTTGTATGTCAGCAACGTCTTCTGAAGAAAGAGGTTTTAATTGGTGATAGAACGCAGGATGATCTCGCTTATGAGGGAGGTATAAAGCATGGCCCCATTGCTGGATTTTTGCGCTTTTGGCTCGCCCATAGATATGGATGTGAAGGGAAGGTCCTTCAGGAATGTCAACGCCCCAATTGCCGTTGTCTTGGGAGTTTATTCTTCCAACATCGACGCCGTGTCGGTTCATCACAGTGATCATTGCTTGGCCAACAAGAGTATCAAGTCTGATAAGTTCAATGAGTTGATGCGGGGCGAGGTGTGCCTTGCTGGAAACGCGGACTTTGGGACTGATAACAATGTGTCCGCCATCGTTTCTATCAACATGGGGAGGTTCGGCAGAGACGACGTTAAAATGTGTTGATGCGTAGATGAATGTCATTGGACGAAGAACAAAAAAAGGTTTTTATAAAGGTATGCAAAAGCGAGAAAAATTAAACACTACTTCCACCATCAACAACGCGGATGCTTGTTTTGATGGCTTCTCGGTACATATAGGTCATTTCAACAACTAAAAGATCTTGGAATGTGACTTCTTGGAGTCCTGCAGTCTCGATGCTGCAAGTGATATCTTTTGAATTCTGGACAAGTTTCACAACTCCGGTGTTGGTGTTGCCAAGTTGGGTGCATTTGATAGTAAATGTGTTTTCTGGGGAGAATACTTTGACACGAACACGGTGTTCTTCAGTGTCTTTCCCAGTGCATGAAGTGGTGAATGTTCCAGGTTCATACACTGCGCCAATGCCTTTGTTGCTGATCTTGAAATAGACATTCACTTTGTTCTTGCCAACACTGCTTTGTCTGAAGGACGTTGCGTGAATAGGTCCTCCACTTGTTTCTTCGCCGAGTGCTTGGTTGGTGATGCTGCATACTGCGCTTTTGCGTTCTCGTTGCAAGACATCTTTCTGCAGGCATATTTTGGAGACTGTTTGGGTTTTGTAGCTGTAGCACACGTCAACACCAAGGTTGAAAGAAGTGTCTCCGGGAAGGTCTGGAGTGAATCGCGCAGTGCCAAAGGTGAGTTCTTCTTGTGCTCCAGGGATGACAAGCTCTCCTTGTTTTGATGTGCCGAAGATGTCAAAGGTGTTCTTCACATTAAGGGTTGCTAAATTCCATGATGATTGAACAATGCCACTTAAGGATGCGACTACTCCTCCAGTGGGAATAGTGTACTCTCCCTTGTTTTGAAGGAGAAGGGTGATAAAGAATTCTTCTTGTCCATTATCAAGGATGGCATCAGGAGGTTCGTCAGTTGCGAATGCTGCTTCAAGTCCTTCTGTTCCTCCAACAAATGTGCCTAGGGTTTGTGGTTGCTTGTCTTTGCCAAAGGGTAAGCCAGTGCATCCACTGAGAAGAATGGCAGTAATAAGAAGAATAGACCAATGGATAAGACCTCTTTTCCCGCGAAATAGCATAAAGGTATGCAGACTGTTTTCCTATTTAAACTTAACTATGTCGTGCTGTCAAAAAGTTCTTGTGTGCGTTTGGTTAGTTTGATAGGTTTGCTTGCAAAGGTGTATTCGTAATCGTATGAAATTTCTGTGGCAATGGTGTATGTTTCTGTCCGATCAGGAGAAAGGACAGCGTGGCAGGTGACGTCTGCAACGTCGTCAGTAAGGGTAAGGTCAAGAGTGTCTCCGCCAAAGTCTGAGACGAGGTTTTTGCTGATGCAATCAAAAGTTAATCCTTCAAATGATTCGATGTGAAAGGTAAGTATTTGTGATGCTCCAGAAACATATCCTTGTCCAAGATTTTCAATGTGAATATCGAGAATGATTTTGACAGTTTCTGATGATCCAACCAGTCTTTTTTTGACAGAGGTTATGGTGATAGGATCATATAATGCTGTTGGTCCAAGTGACCTTCCGATGATGCTTTCTTGAGTGGAGCAGCGTTCTCCAGCTCCTACTAAGGGATTGAAGATGCATAAGGGGAAAGTGGATTCCGAAATATAGCCAGGATAGGAGAGTGTGCCGAGGAAGCGAACATCATGATCATACAGCACATTTCTATATACATAGTCTCCTAAAGGAAGCACAGGGAGTGAACGTTGTTCCATCACTCGACATCCAGGTTGAAATCCTGGGATAAAAGTTGCTTCCTCAACAGTCACGCTTCTGGTGATTGTTTCAAATCCAGGTGTTGCAGAATCATCAGTGAGTATGAGATCCACAATCAAGGGATCTTTGTGATGGTTGGCAAATTGAAGAGTTAAGCTGAAAGGTTCTCCTTCGTTGATCACATCTTGTGTAGTGTCTGGGGAGAATCGTGCGATGACGCCTCGTGAAGGGAGAAAGTCATCGCAAACAAAAGTGGGAACGCGTCCCTCATCGTTTGTAGTATCTGTATTAAATCCAGGAAGATTTGTGCATCCGGTAAGAAGAAGGATCACGAAAAGAAAAAGGATAATATATTTCATGAGGTGAAGTCACTCCCAGGTTTTCGTATTTTGAATCTGTTGGAGATATATTTGTCTCCATAGTCATAGGTTGCTTCTGCAAGGATGACAACAGGGTAAGAAACAGTGCCGACAGGATTTGCTTTGAGTTCACAATAGTATTGAATGAGTGGCTTTTCATTGTTTGCAAGTTTCGCGTTGATGGAAGTGAGGAAAGGATTTGGTTCTTGAAGGCTAAGTCTATTCCCAATTTCAGGACAGCTTTCTGGTCCGAGTTGGATATGCTCTTGAGGTAAAGTAAGAGTGATGGAGTGGAGTTTGGTGATGTCTCCTTTTCTGATTTGTTTGTCTTTCATGTCCACTAAGAGGAAGCTCGTTCCTATTTCTGTGACAGGAAGTGTTGTTTGTAAAGAGAGTCGAAGGTCTACTAATCCACAACCGCTAATACAATGAGGAATGGAAAATCCATCGCTACTCACATCAGTGCCGATGTCTTTCTGTGATTCCAAAGGATCTCTGTTTTGTGCTTCAAGTTCTGCAAGGGTTTCGCTGCGTAAAAGATAAGGGTTAAGCACTGTTCGAGTGATAAATCCTTCATATGTCCAGGTGAGATAGGCAACATAGTCTTTGAATTCTGGTGCTTGGATCTTTTGGATGCCATCTTTGAAGATGCATTTGACATTCACAATTCTATCTTTGCCTTTCTTGACAAGTACAACATTTTCTCCAGGAGGTTGTCTGGTAATCTCAATAGTTCCTGTGTAAGAGATATCTGTGGTGTTGTCTTGTTCAATAAAGCAGCCGAAGCTAACCTTCGCATCATCATCAGGAAGCGCTTCAATAACTATTTTCGCGTCAAGCAAGATGGGTTGTCGTTCAAAGAGTTCTGGTTTGATGGGTCTAAAGTATTCAACAGTAACTCCCTTTGATTCTTGAACAGCATATGTAGGGTTTCGTTCAAAGCTTCCGACATCAGTGACAACTTGCTCAATGTATCCTGGAGTGAGGTATTTGAACACCTCTTTGAAGGTGTTTGCAAGGTTCAATCGTTCTGCAATGATGTCAAAGCGTTGCCCTAATGCTTCTCTGAATTCTGCGCGTTGAGATGCGAAGATGTAAAGATAGGCAATGCCAATAAGAAGTAGGATAAGAAGGTACGGAACAGATCGAGCAATGTAGTAGCGAATAGTTTTGAATGGTCCGGTCATCCGGTAGACTTCTTCTTGGCGGAGTCCTCGTTCGCGTTCTCCTGCGCGAAGTTTGACTTCTTCTTGTTTTAATGCAAGTTCTCGTTCACGTTGAGCGTTGGCAGGTGATCCTTGAAAAGGGTAGGAAGGAGCGACATATCCTCCAGGTGGAGCTTGTTGCCCATATTGTGGTCCATAGACTGCTGTGCGAACATTTTGTTGTCCTCGATTGCGTCGAGGTCTTCGTTGTTTTGGTGTTGCAACTTGAGCTCGTGCTTGTTGTCCTTGGCGTGCATACGTTCGTTCTCTGCGATTTTTGAGGTATTGTCTAAAATGATAAAAAAGACCACCCCTATCTTCAACAGGTTCACCACATGTTCCACAGCGGAAAGGATTATTTTCGAATGTATTGATATGATTTCGAGAGCATTTCCATTTAGAAAATCTCCAATTAAAAGCCATAGGTCACCTCATTGGAATAAAAGTTAGATAAGTATAACATCCATGCTCACAATGTCGAGAGGAATGTCTGGGACAATCCGTATGATGTTGATGCCTTCAGTAATATAAGGTGTGATATTATATCCGAAGAAGTCATCGTATGTATCGATATAGATAGGAACACCATTGATGAAAATGGTTCCTGTTTTTCGCAGTCCATCTCTGAGGAATTTCAGTTCGAGGTTGACAAATCCTCCTGCAATCAGCCTATTAATGTCTTCTATTTGAAGGGTGAAAAAGAATTTTTGTGCTTGTTGGTGTCCTGTTTCTTGTTGGATAACTACTTGTTCAAGGGTGTACTTTCCCTTGTCAATCAGGAATTCGAGGACATTCCTTCCTTCAACAACGTCAATGTCTTGGATGTCAATGGCAACTTGTCCTGCATCACACACAACGAGTCCTTCCTGGATGACGCGTCCGTTGAGCACAACAGTCAGTCTTCCATCTTCATTGCGAGTAAAGCAATTCACAAAGTAGAAGAGCGCAAGCCGTTGCAAGCTTCCTCGTTCTTTTGTATTCAAGACAAAGGTGCGTACTTCTCTATTATTCTGGATTTTTGATTTGGTGATGAGCTGGATATCTTTCAAGTCATAAAGGTTAGTCGTGAATATATTGATGCCAGGGCTGTCAACAGAAAAGGTGAGTGTGTTTGTCTGGCGGAGGAGTGTTCTGGGAAGTTGCAAGGGAAGATCATCTGATGACACTTCTCCAGTGAAGATTTCTTCTCCATTTAATTGGATAATCAAGTTTCCTTGTTGTTCTTTTGCTAAGAAGAGGAGTGCTGCGCTTTCAAGGTGTTGGATGTCTCTGATGGTGAAGCGAAGGTCTTTGGTGGTGTCTGAGAAGCTGCTGCTTTTCACAAGGATGCGGGATGCAAGTCCTTCGGTGCGGGTATCACTAATGGAGAAAAGATTGATAGAGGCAAGGGGTTTGTCAATAATCTGGTTGGTGAGGGGATAGACAATGCCTGGAGTTTCGCTCAAGAGGATGCGAAAGGTGTTGCCTCGAATGTTTGGTTCGATGCCAGGATAGGAGGGTGTTGATTGTCCTAATGATCCCGGATCATTAATGAGGGCTTGTTTGTCTCCTTCAGGAAGAAGGATGATATAAATCATGATGAAGAGTGCAATGATGCCTATAAGCCAGGATACTGGCACTGGAGCTTGTCCTCTTTTCTTTCGGTGAGTACCGAGAAGCCTCTCTTTTCCCATGAGCTGTAGGGGGTGGGAAGATTATATAAAGGTTACGAAGGGGTGAGCGGTGAAAACAGGAATCGAAGAAAGCGTGGCTCGCGGAGGAGTGCGCGGAAGAGGAGTTTGCTCGGATATTCCCTGTCATAAGTGGTGAGGAGATTGCGAATGTGATCTTGAGTCGCATACTGAATGAGTGCATTATAATCTGCAATGCTGAATGTGTCCATATATCTTCTTAGAGCAAGGTGGAGCCAGAGTTGTGTACCAATGGTTTTTTTCCAAGCTGCTTCGTATTCGAGTGCTGTTCCTTGGTGTGCAAGCACATGTGCAAGGGAGTGTGCTGCTTGGAGCGCAGGAATAATGCCTCCATAAGTTGTTGCTTTAACCATGGTCGCTGCATCGCCTAAAAGGAAGACAGAAGATAGTGCGCTATTAAGATGGGGATTGTAAAGAGGAATGACGCCGCTTTGCCATTCAATAATCGTTCCGTGAAGTCGTGCAAGCAGTTCATCAAAGTGGTGTTTGCTATGCGCATAGCTTGCAACTCCAATGCGAGAGATGGTCGATGTTTCTGGTACTGACCATCCGATGTATCCTGGTTCTTTCTTGTCCACATAAAAGTCAACAATGCTGGGATCTATAGGAGCATGAAGTTTGACGCGTGCTTGGACGCCAATGACAAATTGTCTGTTTCCGTAAATGCCAAAGTTTTTTGCAACCAAACTTCCAGGTCCGTCTGCACCAACAAGTGCTTCTGTTTCGACGGTTTGGTTTCCGTTGAGGAAAGTAATGACATGTTTGTTATCAACAACGCGTGCGCTTTTGAATCTACTGTTGTAGTGGAATCGTGCGCCTGCGCTTGCAGCGAGTTTTCCAAGATAGGTATCAAAGAATGCTCTGTCAACAATCAGATTTTTCTTGAGGGGAATGAAAACTGAAGTTCCGTTGGGTGCAAAGACTCGAGTGCCTGTTATTTCATTCACAACAAATTCATGTGCTTCGGAAAGGTCAAGAAGCTGGTTAAGGTAAGCAGTCATGATGCCAGTGCATTGGATGGGTCTTCCAATTGCAGGATGTTCTTCATACACATCGACATTGATTCCTTTTTGAGCAAGAAGGTAGGCAAGATAGTTTCCTGCAGGTCCTGCTCCAATGATGCTAACCATAAATGATATGTCTAAACAAAAGTTTATAAACGTATTGCGTGTTCTGTTGCAGAATGCTTGCAGATGTGTTTCTTGTGGCTATTGGGGTGCTAGGAACCTGTATAGCGACATATTCTGATCTCAAGACAAGAGAAGTGCCTGACTGGGTGAGCTATGGGATGATCATCAGTGGTTTTGGTATTCGGTTAATACAAGCGCTTGCAACAGCGCAGTGGAAATATGTCTTGTTTGGTGCCTTAGGTTTTGCAATAACGCTTATCATTGGGTATGGAATGTATGTGTTGAGGCAGTGGGGTGGTGGGGATGCGAAGTTGTTGATGGGTCTTGGAGTTCTATTTGGAACGAGACCTTTTTTTGTGGATGGCAGTCTTCCTTTTTTAGCAGTCATATTTGTGAATGTGTTAGTGTGCGGTGCAATATATGGTATTCTAGTGGGAGCATGGCTTGCAATGAAGAAGGGGAAGGAGTTTGCAAAAAGGTTTAAGGAAATAAATAGAGAGAAGAAATGGGTGGGGGCGAAAATAGCAGCGATTGGATGTGCAGGAGTGGCATTTCTTATCATATTTGTGATGTCTCCAGGTATGGCTACGGCATCAACAATATACTGGATGTTGGTCATTATTTTGTTGTATCCTTATATTATTATTGGGACAAAAGTTGTTGAGGAGGTGTGTATGATGAAGCAGGTGAGTGTTGCTAATTTACAGGAAGGTGACTGGGTGGAACAGGATGTGATGAAAGATGGGAAGAAGGTGTATGAAAAGAAGAGGTTGGGAATTGAGAAGAATGATATTGCAAAGTTAATGAGGATGAAAGTGAAGACAGTGTTGGTGAAAGAGGGTATTCCGTTTGTTCCTCCATTTTTAGTAGGGGTAATTATAAGTGTGGTAAGCGGAAAGATCATGTTCTTAGTATAAACACAAAGAGAGAACATAGGTTTTTATAACAAAGAGAGAAAGGAGGATGATGGCGAGTCTTGAGGATATTCCAAGGGTGTTAGGAAGCGTCGAGGAGAGAGTGAGAAAGCTTGTGGAGTGGGTTGGGGGAAAAATAGAAAGGAAAAAGTGGTCAAATGAACATTTACAAGCGAAATTTGGGAGGAGAAGTGCGAGAAGGATTGTAGAGGATGAAGATACGTGTTATATGAATCCTTGTTTGGATTATATGTTAGTGATGTTAGAAAGTTTAAAGAGGAATGGCTTGACAACCACATTTTTGGTTGCTCAATTAAAAAACAGGTTTTTAGATTTCGATCCAGTGCACATGGTGGTTGAATGTGGTATAGGGGGTGAAGGGAGGTACGTTGATTTTAGAACGCTGAATATAGTTGAGATAGGAAGAGTTCCGTTTGTGTATCAGAGAGAAGGATATGAATGTAAAAAGATAGTTCGAATGAACGGAATGATATTAAGTGCTGATGACAGCATAATTGATGTGAATGAAAAGGTAAAGAAATATGGAATTACTATTGGTAATGAAGATGAATTAGAAAAGCAGGTAGCAAAGTTGCAGCGAGATAATTCAGAAGAGGAGTTTCAGAGGTATCTCAGTAAGATTAGTGGTGACATAAAAAAAGTGGTTGTGGTGGTTAAAGCTTAAGGAAGGTATTCTTCAGGTTCGTAAGGGTTATTTTCTTCTGGTTGTGCAGAGTATTCTTTCTGTGGTTTGGGTTTTGGTTGTAAAGGATGTTCGGTAATGGAAGTGACGAGTTGTTTTTGGATTGTGGTGAATTCGTCTGGTGTTATTTCTGCTCCTTTCCAAAAGAGAGTGACGCCATCATTCTGGTTTCTGGGAATAATATGAATGAGTATATGGTCAATGGTTTGTCCTGCAATTGCTCCGGTGGAAAGGATAAGATTAGATCCTTCAGGTTTCAACACGTCATGGATAACAGCAAGGAGTTTTGTTGCAACGGTGAAAAGCCAGGTGGATTGGTCTTGGTTCATCTGTTGCAAGGTGCTGTAGTGGTGTTTGGGAAAGATGAGAACATGTCCTTTGGTTGCAGGTCTGATATCGAGCACTGCAAAGATCGCATCGTCTTCATAGATTTTTTTGCTTTCGAGTTTGCCTTCTGCGATGGAGCAGAAGGGGCACTGCACTCCTTGTTGCTTTTTGAGGAATTCAAGTTGTTCGGGTGTGAGTTTTTTGACGAAAGAAGAGAGTTTTTCTTTTTGTTTGTCTGGGGGGAGTTGTGCGATGCTATTCAGTTCTTCGATGAGTTCTGGGGAGAGGGGATTTTCTTTCATTTACCCGAATGCTCGTCTGACGTCAATCACATCTACATTTCCGACGCCAGCAATGGTTTTGATGTCTTCTTCAAGGGGTTCTGAGGATCCTTTTTTCTCGTTGTATGTTAAGGTAACGATGAGTGCTTTCAGTCCAAATGCAACAGGTTCTTCTTTCATGCTTGCTGTTCGTGCTGCAAATGCTTCTATTTTTTCCTGGATGGCTGTTTTGAGTGAAAGGAGGTTAACAGTGTCGTCTTCTGGCATGATGCGAAGAGTGACAATGACGTCTGTCATGGTTAGTTTGGTCCGGTGAATGTGCATTCTTTGCAGTTGTAGTGTGCTGCTTGTTGTCTGCAGGTGAAGCATCGGGTGATGTCTTGTTTGCCGCAGCCAGGGCAGGGAAATTGCACGCTTCCTTGATCATTGGTGATGTTTTTTTGGCAGCTAATGCACAGGAGTTTTGGTTCCATAAAGGGTATGCCAGAGTATAGCTTTATAAATGTTGCCGTGAGTGGTGTAAAAAGTGCTCCCGTCGTCTAGCCTGGACAGGACGTAACCCTGCGGTTGAAGAAGAAGAAAGGTTGCAACTTGGGTTCGAATCCCAACGGGGGCATAGTGATTTTTCTTTCAAGTTGAAAGTTCGCTGCGCTCACGCAGGTAAATATTTAAATGAATGAGAAAAAGAAAGAATCATGAAGGTCTTAGTGGGTTCTCAAAATCCTGTAAAGGTGGAAGCAGTGAAGGAGGCATTTGCAAAGTATTTTGATAACATAGAGGTTATTGGGATGAATGTGAATTCAAAAGTTTCGAATCAGCCCATAAATGATGAAACGTTTGAAGGAGCAAAAAATAGGGCTTTAGAATTGAAAAAAATGAATGAGGAAAAAAGTCTTGGCGCGCATTTTTTTGTAGGCATTGAAGGAGGGATAATAAATGTATTCAAAAAGTGGTTTGCATTTGGGGGGATGTGTATTATTGATAAGGAAGGAAGAGCAAGTTTTGGGGCGTCTTCGCAGTTTGAATTGCCAGAGAGCATCACCAAGCATCTCTTGAAAGGTGTTGAGCTAGGCGATGTAATGGATAAGATAACTGGCGTGCATAATTCAAAGCAGAAAAGTGGTGCAGTAGGATTTCTGACAAAAGAAGTAATTGATAGAAAGAGTTTCTATGTGCAAGGATTGGTGGTCGCTCTTGTGCCATTCATCAATCAAGACTTATATTTTACAGGGAAAGAATTTGAAAGGAAAGAATAAAAAATGATTAAAAAAATAATTGATGGTGTTTTTCATGTTGATAAATACCTTATTGTATTAGTTCAAAATTATGGGAATGTTGTATATCTTATTCTTTTTCTCATTATCTTTATAGAGACAGGCTTTGTTGTTGTGCCTTTTCTTCCAGGAGATTCCTTGTTGTTCGTTTCCGGAACGCTTGCAGCAGCAGGTGCGTTGAATGTATACATTTTATTCATGCTTCTTTCAATTGCAGCGATTCTTGGAGATACAGTGAATTATTGGATGGGAAAGTATTGTGGAGAAAAAGTGTTCGCAAGGTGGATAAAGCAAGAGCATTTGGATAGGACGAAAACATTTTTTGATCGCCATGGAAAAAAGACGATAGTGCTTGCGCGGTTTGTGCCTATTATAAGGACGTTTGCGCCGTTTGTTGCAGGAATAGGAAAGATGAATTATGCTACATTTTTGAGTTATAATATTATTGGTGGCATAGCATGGGTTGCACTCTTTGTTTTTTCTGGCTATTTTTTCGGGAATATTTCGTACGTGAAAAAGAATTTGACTCTTATTATTATGCTAATTATAGTGGTATCTTTTATTCCTATAGTCTATGAATATATCAAGCAGAAAAGGAAGAAATAAGAATAAATTTATATAATTGAAGATAATAGGAATAATAAAAATGAAATGGATAATAAAAATAATAATATTAGGACTTTTTATAATTTCTGGATGTAATAGTTCAGAAGTGTCTAATGAAGATCAAGGGTTTGATATTAACAGTTTTATTCAAGAAAACTATGGTGGATGTTTGAGTCCATTCGACCAAAAAAACCCATATTTTTGCAAAGATATAGTATTTGTGGATTGTGGATCTGCTGTTGATGGGCCTTCATATTATCTCAATAAGAATACAGGTGAGCTTATAAGTACGTGTGGGGGTGCATGTTGGGGTGCGACAGGAGAAGGAAGAAGAGTGTGCGAAACCTTATGTCCACCGCCAGAGTGGGATTGTCAATAAAGAGAGTTAGAGAGGTTCAGCGCGGTTAAATGCTAAGTAGTAAATAAAATTCCACTCATTTTCTGGGGTTGTAGAGGCGTCTTCTTCTTTTCTGAGAGTGCCAAAAAGTTTGTATCTTTCATTTGCATCAAGTGGAAGAGTGCAAGTAATGTCATGAACGTTTCCTGATGAATCTGAAGTGCCTCTGCAGCTTCTGGTTTCTCCTATGCGAATCCGTATGTTTTCATCTCCTTGATTCAAGTAAAAATAGCCTTCGCAAGAGTTGCAGTTATATGTATTTGCTCCGCATGCCACTTCTGTGCAGCTCCAGCCAATAGTGACAGTTCCTTCAATAGCAATGTCTTTGTTGAGGAAAAATTCCTTATGTGTGATAAGATCAGGGAGTAAAGTTCCTTGAAAAGAGGAAGAAGGTTGTGAAGGTACTACTGATGAGCATCCGAGGAGGAAAAGAAAAATAAAAAGGAGAGTGATAAAAAAATATTTCATAATAAATAAGAGGTGGTAGAGGATGTATAAAAAGGTTACGAAAAATAAAAATAGAGCAGCAGTAAAAAGTTTATTTGAAATCAATGCCTCCAGCTCTCGTGTTTCCGTGGCTTCCTCGTGCGTGCGCAACAGGAAATCGTTTTTCATATTCTTCAAGAACATCCTTAATAGATTTATGAGAATCAACCTCGCAAAGATATGCAATTTTGAGAATTAAGTAAAGCATGTCTCCAACGAAGTTGTCTACTTCAGGTTTGTTTTCTTTGATGAGTCTTTGTTGTGTGGGTGTGTCAACCCATTTGATGATGTTCCAAAATTCGCCTATTTCCTCATTCATATTGAGGAGAAGGTCTTTGATGGTTGATGGATTGCTCCATTCGCGTGCGTCGTTGAATTGTTTGATGCTGTTTTGAATATCTTGTATAGTTTTCATGGGAGAAGAGGAAGAAATGGAATATAAAAGAGTTTAGATGAAAAAAGAGTGAGAAAGAATTTAGGTGACAACGTCCTTAATCCCTTCTCCAGTCACCATGAACGCAATTTCCCCATCAGGAAGTGCGGGTGCATCCACAAGTTTTGCAACGCGTGTTCCTTTCTTCCCTCTGCGGAGGTAAACGCGATACGTTGAGGTATGCGCAACAATATGTCCTCCAATCGCTTCTGTTGGGTCTCCAAAGAACACGTCTGGTCTTGCCATGACTTGGTTGGTTAAGTACACGGCAAGTTTGTGGGTGGTTGCAAGTTTGAGGAGTTTGTGGAGGTGTTTGTTGAGTTTCTGTTGTCTTTCTGCTAAGGTTCCTCGGCCGATGAACTCGCTTCGGTAGTGTCCCATCAAGCTGTCAATGATCACGAGTTTTACATTCAGTCCCTCTTTTGTAATGAGGTCTTCCACTTTTTCTGCGAGGAGTTCTTGATGATCACTGTTGAATGCTCTGACTCCTCGAAAGTTTTTCAAGGCATCTTCCGGATTCATTCCTTTCGCTTTCGCAAGTTGTTGTAAGAATTCTGCGCGTAAGGTTCCTTCAGTGTCAATCCATACTGCAATGCCATTGCATCCTCCTTGGTCTGGTGGAAGTTGCACATTGACTGCAAGTTGGTGTGCGATGGAAGTTTTTCCTGAGCCAAATGCTCCATATACTTCTGTTATTGCTTCAGTTTCTATGCCTCCACCGATAAGGCTGTCAAATGCCTTGCTTCCTGTGCTGATGCGTTGGATTGCTGCTCTTTTGTTCAGCAGTTCAGTGCCGCTTTCAAATCCCATGTTGAGGCTGTTGCGGGCAGTGTTGATGATTTTGCGCGCGGCAACTTCGCCAAGTCCTGCTGCTTCGACGATTTGTCCAGGTGTTGCAACGGCGATGCTAATAAGGTCATGAAATCCTGCTTCTGCAAGTTTTTCTGCAGTGGCTGCGCCTACTCCAGGAAGGTCCGTCACTGTAATCTCTTTTTGTTTTTTTGTTTTTCCGTCTTCTTTTGATGTCATGATTATCCCTCCATATGTTCCTCGGCGAGGAGGAGTTGTTCTTGGGCTTTTTGGAGAACGATGATTGCTTTTTGTAGATCATTGCGTCTCAAATTATTGATAACATCGCTTCTCCAAATGTTTTCTTCTTTTTTGCGGTAGCTTCTGCTGAGGGTAACAGTTTTGAAAGAAACCTCAGCGCCTTCAATGGTGCGTTTGTTATGCCAAATGGCTGCTTCAATATTTTGGCAGCGGAATTTTTTGATGGGCAAGTTAGTTGCCATATATATCACCATCCTTGCTTTCGCATTTTGTTTCAGTGCCGGTGGTTAGGCAACTGAGGAAAAGAGGAAGAGGATTTATAAAGAGATGGGAAGCCTCTACAGAATGAATAGTGTTTTGAAAGCATATATTAAAATGCATAAATATTCACCATGACGAATGAAAAGAAGAAAGAATAATAAAGGTGAGTGAAGAAAACGCGAAAAAGAATCGGCAAAAGCAGAAGATTTTCAACAGTCAAGTGCAGCAATGCAAGAGTCTATAAAATCATCAGGAGAAGTGCAACGGAATTCTGGTTGACTTTTTCCAGGGAGCTCACTATCACGAGATGCAGTGACACAGAGTGCCTTTTTTTTATCGCAAGGATAGTCTACATAACTGCGTTCGATGATAGATGAAGCAAAATCGCTTCCTAATATTTTTGGATCACTGCAGTCTGCGAGGAGTGTTTCTTCAATTGGGTTGAATGAGCGTCCAACTGCAAGGGAAGCATATCCCGTTGTTCCAGGAATCTCAAGAAAAAGAAAAAGGGCAACGAGTCCTAAAAAGGCAAGAAAAATAATTCCATAGGCAGTATGATGGTGAACCATAAAAATGGAAAGAGGTATGATTATTTAAAAGTTGTGTGTACGGCAAGTTCTCGAATAAGTCGTTTAACAGTTGCAGGGTCGTGAATGCGGTGCAGAATAAAGGGAGTTGCATGTGATTTCACAGTGAGGGAGAGAGTTCCATAATGGAGAAGCTGGGAGAACAGGTTCTGGGTGATGGTTATTTTAGTGATGTCAGTAAGGGCAAAGAGGGCATACTCTGATGTGTAGGGGTTTTGAGTGATGAAGAGGGATCGTTTGGTGAGAATAATAGGGCAATTCATGCGATAGATTTCAAGGAGAAAGAATATGTTAGTAAAAAAGAAGATGAAGTTGAGTCGTGCAAGGAATTCGATGAACGGAAAAAGAATGCTAAACAAGAGGAAGAGAATGGTAAGAATATAGGGAAGAGATGTGCGTCGAACTTTGGTGAGAATGAGAAGGGGTTTCTCTTTTATGTAGGGAGAGGAGGTTAAGGTGTTATGGACAGTGAAGAACGCTGAAAGAATGAGACAAAAAATAACAATTTGGACGAAGAGTATGCTGAGTGCGACCATAGGATTATGAGCGTTGGAAATAAGTGTTGACTAAGTGTTCAGGTTGAATGGGAAAGCTTTCAGTAACAGTAAGTTCATACTGGTTGGAAAAGGTATTATGGGAGATTTTGCCAGTAACAACAACTTGGTTTCCAAGGATGGCTTTCTTTAATGGTTCAAATGCTGCAGGGTTGTCTTTTGTTGAGAGAAGCGTTTCTTCAGAAACGTTGAGGAGATTGCAACCGTGTTCTCTGAATGCGACAACGCGGATGCTGCCAGTGCCGTCATCTAAATAGAAGTTGAGGATAGGGACTGTTTTTGCAACGACAGTGCCATGCACAGCGCATGCGTTTTCAACTTTCTTGTTGCATTCAGGGCAAGACTGGTAAAATCTTGGTTCAAAGACTTGGACAACGACTCCAGAGATGCTGACAAAGTCTCCATCATGAATCTCAGTAATGGTTTTTACAGGGTAAGATCGTTGAGAGGGTGAGGAAGCTGGCACAGTAATAGAGACGCCTTCAGGATGAAGGGTAAGTTCGCTGGTGTTGCCGAGGTGGATTTCTTTGAATCCGTTGTTGAGTTTGACGTTTCCTCCTGCAATTTTCAAAATGGTTCCCTCAGTGATAGATCCATCTTCAAGATGCTGAATCAGGTTTGTGTCCCAGAGTACGACGCGAAGTTTTCCTGTTTCATCGCCAACAAGGAGCGTACCAACCTTTCCTGGTTTGTTTTCTCTGGTGAAGGTTCTCACACCATAGGTGGCAAGAGTTTTTGCGTAGAGAGTGACATTTCTCATGCCAGGAGTAATCCTACTTATTTTTAGGCCGGTGCGTTTGATGCTGCTGATGAGGTCTACTCCTAACTCGTTTGCAACGATGTGCACAGCTCCTTCATTGCTGATAAGGCCACTAAGTTTATTGAGTTTTTGCTTGACGCGTTCCAGGATGTCTTCTCGAGAAACTCCTTTTTCTTCTTGGATGCGGTTGATGATGTCATCAAAGGTAAGGCCCATTATCATGGTGAATCACAAGTAAATGATTAGAGTTGAGTAATCCTATTTAAATCTATTGCAAATCTGATAGATATATCCTGAGTGAGTGAGGAAGATTCCTGAGGAAGAGCAGTAAACAAAGCATAGTTATTTTTTTTGGTGATGCTCCAGTGAAATGATGTGGGAAAGGTACAGGTACGAGGAATAGTCTCGGGAGTGTCTACTAATGGATTAAAGGGTGTGTTTTTCACACAATCGATTCGGGAAAGAACATCATTTTTGAGCAGGCTATACGATGAAAGGGGGAAGGGAATGTCTCGGGAAAAGTGGGGAATAAAAGAGTAATTAATAGTGAGATAGGAATAGGAGAGTTGTTCAGATGCTGTTCCTATGAGTGTAAATCGATTGGAGTAAGGAGTAACTTGGTAAGTGAATGTATCTGAAGTGAGATTTAATCTTTTTTGGAGTGTCGCATTAAAGAGGGGTTTGAAAAGAATCAGGAAGTGTTCTGCAAGGTCTTTTTCTGTGAATGTGCATGTTTCAGAGTTCCAGACAGAGAATCCTTCGACTGTTTCACAGTCATTTTTCATGCCGCCATGGGAAGCAAGGCTGGAAAGTGCAGTGTATGCGGCAGTGTCAGCACTTTTTTCAATGAAGAAGAAGTCATATTCTGCAGAAAGGTAAGTGGCAGTGAGGTTGGCTTGTTTTTCTCCGAGGACTTGGGTGAAGGTGTGTAAGGTGTTTCCTGAGAAGATGGAAAAGGCATACACAAGTATAACTAGTGAGAAGATGAAGAGGGTTGGTGAGAATATTCCTCTTCTATTAAGGAAGGCCTTGGGAAATGTCATTTTCAATGGTAATAATTTCATCATGATTGGGATACTCAATAGTGATGGTATGAAGAGTGTCATCAGCAAGAGGGATGGTGAGTGGTGCTGAAGTGCTTGTAGAAATGGAGAGTATGTCATGTGCATAGCAGTCATCCTGAGCAAGAGTGCAGGTGAATGAGTGAGGGGATGAAAAAGTGAATGTTAAAGGAAGGTGTTTCTGTGAACAAAGAGGTGTCTTTCCTTTGGGAAGAAATGAAGTGAAGTGGGCAGAGAGTGCTTGGCCGAGTACACATTCATAAACAATACTGTTTGGTGTTGTTCGGTGAAGATAGGAAAGGAAATCTGCAAGGTCTTGAAAGGAAAAAAGGTTTGGATGATCAGTATAGTAGCGAAGAACTTCAGGGTGTGTTGCGCAAGTGTTTCCGAGGTGTGAGCAGCTGGAAGATGTTGCAGTGAACGGAACATTGAGGGGGCTGCGGAGGTAAGTGAGGAGTGTTAAGCTTGCGTCGTTGTGTTGTTGATCAAGTGTGAGTGTAGCGTAGGAAGTGTCTGTATTGAGATTTTTGATGATGAGTAAGTAAAAGACAAAGAGGAGAAGGGTAAAGAGTATAAGGATAGGGATTCCATAAACTGCTTCCGAGAATGCGAATGCTCCTTTCTTGTGTTTCATGAGCGTGTCTCCAATGTCATGTCAAAGGTTATTCTTCCGCGGTGAAGGATTCCTGATGCGTCAGCAACAAGGACATAATGTTCAAGTGTTGCGCATGCAGAGGGTTGTGAGAAGCAGACAGGTTTGCTAATGTCATAAGTTCCTTTGTTGATATAGGTGATGGTTGAAGTTGTGGTGTCATTAGTAATATAATCGAGAATGAGTCGTGCGCCAAAGACGTTTAGAGGGAAGCAATCTGCAAGTCTGGATTGGTCAAATTTATTCAGATCAATGATGCCGGGAATGGGTCGTTCAGAAAAATGAGCAAGACAAGAGGGAGAGTAGAGGATTCTATTTGCATAGGTGGTGAACCCTGCTTTGTCTATAGGTATGGGTTGGTTGACTGCTGCTCCTGCAACAGCAACGGTGGTGAATGCAATTATGATAATGTAAAAGATATAGAGTATCCAGAGGGGCATTTCTGATGCGATTTCAAGGGATGACATGGTTATCGTTCTTTGGTGATAATGAGTTTTTCATTGTCTTGTCGTGCGGACAGAGGCACGGTAAGGTCTTGGGTGAATGGATACATGTGAGTGGTGTCTTTGCGAACAGTAACTCTTCCTTCGGTGATGGAGTATGAGAAGGATGTATCAAGGGGATATGTGTAGGATGCTTTCCCAGGTGCGTAGCTGAGTGTTTCAATGAGGAGCGCAATGTCTTTGCTCGCGTATTCTTGGCGGAATGCAGTGCCATGGGCAACGCTTTTCAGGTTGTACATGATGGTAAGTCCAATAAAAACGACAAGTGCTAAGTAAGAGAGTGCTATCCAGAGTTTTCCTGTTCCTTGTCCAAGATGGGTGTGAATGGTCATTTTGATTCGCATGATCTGGTGGTTTCAAATCGATTGGATGTTGTTTTGACGTAGCAGTCAAGTTTGCAGGGGTCGCGGGTGCAATAGGTTTGCCATTGGTCGCCGAATGTCTTTTCGTAATCATCGCAGCTATCAAAGGTGCAGGCAATAGGAGTATCATAATGCCAGTTGTTGTAGCAGTAGCCTGAAGTGTAAACACCATCTCCTTGGCAGAGGCAGGGTTCAGTAATTTCTTTGGAGTGTGCGCAAGAGGTGATGGGTTTGTATGTGCAAATGGAAGTGAGGGTGTTTGGAAGGCAGATAAATGTGTTTTTTGCGACAGTGAGGATTTGGTTGTAGTGTTTGCCTGTGCATTCTGTTGCACTTCCTTCACCGCAGAATTGGAGATAATTCCCTCGTTCGGTGATGCGTCTGAGCTGTCCGTTAAAGGTGGTCTGTGGAGTGGGGCTCAAGAAGAGAAGGACATTCGGAGTATCTCCTGGGTGTGTGATATATTTTTCGAGGTAAAAGTTAGTGACTCCTGGTTTTCCGTAGATAAAAAAGTGATAAGGAGAAAAGCTAGTGATGGTAATAAATGGTTCGTAACTGACGTCATTTCGTTCTGATCCGGTGATTGCCGAGGGAAGAGAAGAGTAGGGGAGGAGCGCGGAAAAGGTGATGTTTGCGTTGGTGAAGACGCTACATTGGATGAGTTTTTGTTGGTGAATGAGTTTGTCATAGTCTCCTTCATAGAGGCAGATGCATGCATTTTTTTCGCAGACAGGGGGTTTGGTGAAGATGATTGGGGTGGCATAATAAAAGTGGTAATTACCTAGTCTATTAGGAACGGGTGAAGTTTGCCAATGAGTGTCAAATCCAATGATAAGATATTTGTCTGCAAGGTAGAGTGGAAAACTAGAGAGTGAGCTGAAATTGGATTTTTCTTGGAGGAGCGCGTTGATGCGTGCGCTGAGTTGGCGGAAGCTATTGAGAGTGTTTGAGTTTGTGTCTTCTTGAATGAGGTCTGTTGCTCTGAGTACGCCAGTAAACAGAGCGTACACAATCATGATGCCGACAAAAAGTTCGATGATGGTGCCAATGCTAAGGTCCATCCCTCTTTTTTGAAGTGAAGCATGCGCTGGAAAGAGCATGAAAAAAGGACAGGGAAAGAACTATTTAAGGGTTATTATAAGTTTTAAGTAGCAACGCACTTTGTATCTCCAAGTGCGGAGCAGGAAATGTCGAGAGAGTGTGTCTTAACAGATTGTGATTCTCCTTGAACGGTTTCTGTAACGCCTTCAGGAGCTCCCCAGCAGTACCATCGGTCATACACTTTGAGTCCTTTGCTTGTTTCTTTTGTAGTTTTTCCTGATTTAGAATCAAATTCTGCTTCTCCATCGCCATTATTATCAATGTTGAAATATTGGGTGCAGTATGCAGAGCTGGTACGGAGGTTTTCTGGTAATACTTTTGCTTGTTCGCAGTATTGTCTGCAGTTTTCCACAGCAACAGTGAGGTCTGTGCCTGCGGTGGTTCCGAAGAAGATGCGTTTGATGCCTCTGGTAACTCCGGTTGCTCCGCCAAGGAAGAATGCGACTAAAACAACAAGAACGACAATAACAAGGATGGCAATAACAATGGTTGTTAGGGGTAATCCTTGGCCTTTGGTGTGTATCCTCTTCTTCATGATAGATCCTCTCTTCAATGTTTTATAACCGGTTGCGACTATTTAAAGGTTTCTGAGAAGTGTTAGGGTGTGCGGAGGTTGCGAACATAAATCTTCAGATGAAGAGGAACTTGAGAAACATCATCTGTTCCACATTCTGCTTCATTAGATGCTTGAGGAACTTGAATATTCAAAAATTTCTCACAGTCTGTTCCTTTCATGTGGTTCTGCCACCATTTATCATCAAGTTCTTTACCTTGAAATTCTTCTTGGGAGTTACAAATAGCAACAACTTGTCCAAGAGAGTCATAAATAATGACAGGGAAGAAAAAAAGAGGCTTGTCATCTTCAACGCATTCCATCTCATCATTAAAGGTTTCAACAGCGTCTGATTTCTTGAGAGTAACAATAGGATTCTTTTCTTCTTCTCGGTAAGTTTCACGAGAGAAGAGCTGTTCAAAGTGGGCAAATTCATAGTCTTGATCATATGCTGCAATAATGGCTCCTCCTTCATCATTGTCATCAAAGTGGCCACGAACAAGAAGGCCCAAACTGAATTCTGTCGCATATCCTTTTTTAGTTAATTCTTTGATTTTGGCAAAGTAAGGGGGGACTTCTTCAGGGGCGGTGCTTGTTCCTTTCAAAACCCATGTTCCTTCTGCAATGGTTGGGACGCTGAATTTTGTATTAAGTGCTCCGTAGCTAACTTCTTGAATGCCTTGTTTGTATTCCCATTCCTTTTTTGTTCTGCTCCAAATCTTTTTAGTATAAAAGTCATAAAGTGCAGTGAAGCAATTATCTTTGTCTCTTTGCACAGTGTAGGTTTCGCAAAGTTCGTACAGGTGAAGGGTTGCTTTGTTTCTGAAGTGAGCATTGGGATAATATGCATCAGCAACGAGTTTATACTTAACATCAACATCTGGTTTGATTCTGGGTTCATCGGTCATCTTGTCTTGGTATGCAGATGCAACGACGTAGTGGATGATGCCTTTATCCGCGTCTTCGGAGAATGTAAGCTTTCCGAGGTACTCAAGTTCAAATGTTTTTGCAAAGTCTTTGAATTTCTCGAGAGTGAAAGAAGTGTGTGCAAGTGCGAATTTTTCAAGCAAGAGTGTTTTG
The DNA here is from genome assembly GCA_964367375.1 of Candidatus Woesearchaeota archaeon. GTDB lineage: Archaea > Nanobdellota > Nanobdellia > SCGC-AAA011-G17 > UBA489 > CAYIXG01. The sequence goes on from CAYIXG010000003.1 coordinate 41,221, forward strand.
AGGAGCTGTGCACACCGATCAAGCTGGTTTACACTCATCATTCTGCTGATGGGTTTGCAATTTCTGAGGAGTTCTTCCTCAATATTTTTGAGTGCTTCTTCATTGTCTTTAGTATCTGTTGTTGCTTTTGCAAGTTCGAGTTTTTCAATGAGTTCTCCTTTCTTTTTCTCTTCTTCTTTCTGTTTCAGGCAGTCTTGTGCTTTTTGTTCAAGTTCGTCAAATTGCCTTTTTATGGCAGGGGGCAAAGTATTAGGGAAGACAGCTTTTTCCATATCACTGCGTCGTGATTTGAGTTCAGTGAGTGCTTTCTCGCATTGTTTGTCATCAATCAGTTTGGTGATTGCTACAATGATTTTGTCTGCAAGAATGGTTGGGCTGTCTCGTGCTGTTCTGGCAAATTCATCGCTTCCAAGGTCTCGGTAGTCTAATAAAGTAAGCTCTGCAAGTGCTGTTGCTGTTTTGTTGCGAAATCCTGCAATAGAGCCGCCTGCTTCTCTGTTAGTGTTTTGCCAGAAAATAACTCCTCCAATAAGAACGATGACTGCAAGTACAAGGAGAACAATAGTTCGTTCCATCACTCCTTTTTTGTGCATGCAGGTATAAGGGGAGGGTGTTATAAAAAGCTTGTTGTTAAGAGAGCTTGTCGAAGAAGCGGAAAAAGATCTCGCTCAAGTTAAGGGTGTCTTTAGAGTAGGAATACGCAAGAAGAATGATAAGAACGAGAAATATGAGTCCAATAACAAATTTGATGGCGAGGTCTGCTTTTTTGTGAGTCATGGTGATGGTCCCCAGAGGTTTTTGATGGTGTCAAGGAATGTAAAGCTCTTGTCTGTCGCTTTTCTGATGATAAGGTAAAGAACAAAAAGGATAAAGGCTGCAAGAATGAGTTTTCCTACTGTAGAGATGAGTCCTTTTTTTCTGGTGTTCATTAGGCGAGTGATTTGCATTTTCCTTCAAGTTTGTTGTAAGGGCTGAAGACGAGTGTGGTAATTTGCCCATCAGGAAGCGTGTTTGTCGCTCCAACAATAGCGCCAACGCTGGTCACAACAAGCAGTGTTCCCCATCCGATGCCTGGAATGGCCATGAGTGCGAGTCCGACAACTGCGCCTGCTCCTCCGCCGACTCCTGCGTAGGTTGCTGTTTGTCCGAGAGAGGTTTTTGTTCCTGCTGCAATGTAGATGGCATAGTCTTCATTGAGATTGATGGGTGTTTCTCCGAGGGTTTGGACAGGTGCGATCAAGCTTCCTTGCACATCAGGATTTCGGGTGAGGTATGCTGCATAAGTGACTTTGCTGTTCGGAACGGTGTGTGCTGCAAGGTAGGTGTCAAATCCGAAGATGCCTCTCGGATATTTCTGTTTGAGTGTTTCAGAAAAGGTGTATACTCCGCAAAGGGCGCATTGGAGGTTTGTCTCAGATTCGTCTGCAAATTGTGGTCTTCCCTCTCCGAATTGCCACCAGCAATTGGCCATTTCTTGGGCTAAATATTCTTTGACTTGTGTTTCGTCTTCAAAAAGAATGTTTTGAAATTGTGCAGGGCAGTTGAGTTTCACAATGCCTTCAGGGCTGAGAAGGGGTATTTTAGTTTTTGCTTTTGCTTCGACAGTGAGCTTGCAGGTTTCGCTGAGGCTTGTTTCTTTTGCAGTTTTTCCCCATTGGGTAACGAGAAAATAAAGGGCGATAAAGGTGACTATAAGGAGGATTAATTTGACAGTTTCTTTTTCAATGCCTTTCTTATCCAGTAGTGCCACGAAAAAATGCCTCCAAAATTGTTTTTGTGATGAGGTAAACAATAATGACGAAGATGATGATAAGGAGAAGGATGATGGTTTGTTTTGCAGTCATTTGCCTAAGTGATGAGGGGTTTCTTTTTTGATTTGATGCCGATGATGAGTGCAGCAAGGCCAACAAGAACGATGATGGTTTGGTAAACTATTCCTGTGGGAGGTATTAAAGCGAATTGTTCAGGGATGAAATTTTTTGCAAGAAGGAGAGGATATAATCCAAGAAGAATGGTGATGATGCCGAAGAGTGTAAGGATGAATCGCATGTTAAATGCCTCCAGTGGGTGTTTTGAAGTCTTGAAGGAGTTTGAGTTCATTCCCCTTCGTTTCTTTGTTGGTCTCATTCATTGTGGTGAGGATGCGGATGATGTGGTCAAGTTTTTCGCGGAGTTTCATTGCGGTTGTGTAGAGGTTTTTGGTTTGTGCGTATTCTTTGTCGAAAAGTTCGATTTCTTTCTGGATTGCTGATCCGATGGCTTTTAAGCGTTTGTTTTTGTATGCTTCTGTCCATCCTCCTTTCATTTTTTTGTAGCTGTTGATTTCTTCTTCGAGGAAGGTTTCAATTTCTTTGATGGATGTCATGAGTGTTTTTATGTCGTTAACGATAGTTTCCTCTTCTGCCTTGATTTCTTCAATAGAGGCAATCTTGTTTTTGAGGAGGAATTTGAGTTTGAGAAGATCTTCATCAATAATCTTTTGGAGGGGAGCAATATCAACCATCTTTTGAAACACCAGAGAAAAAAGGAGAATGCAGATATTTAAATGTTTTGAGGGGAAAAAAGAGTGTACAGGGTGTTAGCCCCGTACGAAGCGATAGAAGTCTCGTGCTCTGCTCACCATATAGCCAGAGAGTGCTGCAAGTCCTATAACAGCAAGGTCTTTTCCTGCTGCAGTCATGACTGTGGCTATGGCCTGTTGTCGTTCCAGTTTGCTGTCTGGGGAAACAATGTCTCCGATGAAGGATACAACTTCAGGTAGTATTGCAATCACATATGATTTGGCTGCGAAGTCAAATCGTCTGTAGAATCCAGAGAGGAATCCTCCAACCACTCCACTAATGTCTGCGATGGATCCAAAGTCGACGCTTTTGATGTAGTCTCCTGGTGTTGAGTTCCCAATGAGGGAATCAATGAGGTCTGAACCTTGGTGTTCAGTATTGACTGTTTCTTCTAAAGGTATCATGTTCATAGGTTAATCACCGAGAGTGCAGAGAAGAAGAGTCTTAAAATGAGTTAGGGTTAAAAAAAGAAAAAAGATGCGGAATCCTCGGAAAGGTTCCGCTTTTAATGAGTAATTATGGTCCTCGAGAAGCTCGTGCGCCTCGACCGACAGCATAAGCGCTACCAGTGACGATAGCTGCGGTAACTGCTTGTCCGCCGAATTCTCCCCAAGTGAGTTTACCTGGAGTTCCTGCAGGGTCTTCAGTTAAAGCTTCTTCAAGTGCGCTTGTTGCGGTTAAAGCAAGTCCAACAGCAACAATTGATCCGATAGGATCTTGTTTGCTATAGCCGAGAAGAGCTGCTCCTGCGCCAAGAACGCCTCGAATAATATTAGGTTTTGCTATTCCTTGACCAAATTCTTGGTCTCCACCGAGAGCATAAGAGACGCCTGCTGCTACTCCTGCAACAACGGTTGGCAACCAGTAGGTTCGTACAAGGTTTCCAAGACCTGTGAATGGATTTGGTGTTGGCATGTTGAGTGTGCCTCCTTAGGTTGTATTAAATACTAATATGTAACTACTCATGCAAAGTTACAATTAATAAAGGTTTCTATTAATAGTAATAGAAAAAATTAAGGAGTGCTTTGCTTGGCTTTTCGAAAGATTCTGCGGAACATAAAAAGGGCAAAGACAATAATCCCTCCAATGAGGAGTATGCCTTGCCAAGTATTAACTTGTTCAGAAAAGGTGAATATTTCTTCAATGAATTGACAAACAGGGCGCATGTAGGTGCAGAGGAAATCCATGATGTATCTATAGACAACAGTGCCGCTCACTTTCATGAAGAAAAGAATGAACAAAAAGCCAATAATCATTAATGCAATAGACCATGGAGTGGATGCTCCCGCCATTTTGAGCCATTTGTAAACTCCGACAGTAAGGATGATCACAAAGAATACTAAGACGAATCCGCCAAATTCTTCAAGGAGGTGGATGCCTGTTCTCTCTTCCCAGAGGAGGAGTGCGAATGCGAGAAAGAGTCCAATGCCAGTGTAGACTGAAGTTCCACCTTCGCCAAAGTGTTTCTTGAACAGTCCCCTGCCGATGCCAAGGAAGATGATGAGGAAGATGACAGTGTCAATGATGTAGCCATAACTATAATAGATGTCAGAAAAGCTCCCAAGTCCGATGAATCCTCCGCCTCCATAGCCGTAGTCGTAATAGTATGCTGCCCCGGTGGGTTGGGGAATGCGTGTAATGCTTAAAATGATGAGAAGAGTGATGGCGAGAAAGAGAATTAAGTAATCTTTTCGAGGGTGAAAGTCTTTCCATGTAATGCCATGTTTTATCCCGTGGCGTGCGAAGGAGTGATGTGCCTCGTGAATACCTGCGAGTGATGGAGCGCTGGGAGAAGGCGGTTCAGGAAGATCCCTCTTTTGTCTCATGAGAAATGAAAAGAAACGATTCTTTATAAAGATTCCTTAGGGTGCACTCCCAATGGTGCCGACAGCGTTTGCAAGGAGGTTGAAGACGATGATGCCGATGAATGTAATGAGGACATAAATGGTTGTTCCGGTCAGTAAGTTTTTGCTGATGCGGTAGTGTGCAGTCGTGTCGTCAACTCCTCGTTCAATGCCTGTGCTCAATATGGTAAGAATGATAATGATTTCCACAACATACAATCCAACAACGCCTTGGAAGTAAAATCCGGGAATGACATCGCGAATGTTCAATAAGCTCGTAATTGCAGTTAATCCTCCGGCAACGCCTCCTTCATTGAGGGTGCTGATATCAGTGAATTGTTCGCTGAGGAGTTTGATGATAGTAACAACCATGCTTCCCACTCCAACAACAATGCCTGCAATCACAGGTGTTAAGAATTTGGTTTGTGTCACCATGCTGCTGAGTATTTCCGCAAGCAAGTCTTTCAATCGCTCATTGACTTTTCTGATGCGGTCTGCATAGGTGCTGATGGTAATCAAGCTTTTACTGACAACTCCAGGCCCTTTTCTGCTGCTTTCGACAAGCACCTTCATGCTGCTCTCGATCAGTTTGCTTGGGTAGTAGAGTGTTGCGCCTTGTTTTTCGTCAAAGATTGCGTTGTTCAGGCTCATGCCTTTTCTTCGGATGTTTGCATCCACGATGGCAAAGAAGTCTCCAGTGTTGGTGCCGCGCATATTTGTGCTGACCTTGCTGAATGCGATTTCTGCAGGAACGCCATCTCCTATTCTGTTGCCAAGTTGGAAGAGTGCGCCGCTAAATTCTGTTTCGAGCGCATCTATTTTCTCTTTGATGCCAATAAGTTTTCTGGTGCGGAGCCAGGTGTATAATCCGACACCAACAGCAACTCCAATGGGAATGAAAAGGCTGAGTGCAAGCGAATAAAATCCATAAGGTCCTTGCCCGGTGCTAATATATTCCATGAGTTTCCATCCAAGGAGTTCAAATTCGTAGTCTGGTTCAACAATGTGAATAATGAGTGGAGAGAATCCAACAAGGAGGAGGATGCCTCCAAGGAAAAGGGAAATAAAAAGTGAGCTTTTTTTTTCTTGTCCGAATGACGCTGAAGTGGCATATGTAGGATTTTGTCTGATGATGTCGCTTTCTCCGTATCCTGTGGGTCGTTTGCTGAGGATGTTTGTCCCAAGAGAAAAGACAAAGACAGGAAGAACAAGGTTGTAGATGATAGCAAGATGATACCACTTCACGAGTCCTCCAAGGAAGCTGCCGAGTAATGGAAAGACAACGAGTCCAAGAATAGGAAGAATCACTCCGAGCATGTAGAGGATGGTAATGGGGCTTTGAAGAGTGCGTGCATAGTGCAGCATCTTGTCATATGTTCCTTCGAGCATGACATCAATTGCTTTCTCGAGAAGTTCAAGTCGTTTTTGTTCAGCAGGTTCATACAAGCTTCCTTCGATGAGGTTGAATGATTCAATGAATTCAAGATTGTATCCTTGCCAGGTGCGGAGGTATCGTTCAAGCGAATCTTTGATGGTAATGTATTTACCTGTTTCAACCTCCCAGAGCACCTTATTCAAGTCCAAACTAAGGGGAAGACCAACATGTTCTCCTGCAAATTTGATGGCTCGTTCGAGGTTGCTGGTGTGGCGCATGTACATAACAATGTAAAGAATGCAAAGTACCATCTGGTTGCTTGCTGCAAGTCTCCAGCGGTTGGCAAAGTAATGGGGGAGTTTGGTTAATGGCTTGAGGAGTAATGCTCCGCTAATGACAAAGAGAAGCGTAGAAAAAAGGTAAAGTTCTCCGAGGTAAAAGGTGATGCCTCCGATAAGGAGTCCTATGAAGATAAAACTGAATGCAACGAGTGTCGCGAAGCTTGCTGCTCCTCCGGGGGTGATGGCAAGGTGTGCAGTATTGATGGATGATTGGAGTGCAGCGCTTTCCTGTTGTCCGGGGTTGATGCGAATGATGCTTTCGCTAAAGGTGCACGCATTTTCGTAGACAGTGACGCGTTTTTCAAGTGCGTCTCTGCGAAAGGATTCATATTCCTGAGACATAAGGGAGTCTTCAAAGAGGTCTGTGCCTGACTGGCTTTCGAGAAGCTTCTTGTATTTGGCAATAACTTCTGCTGCGTCTTTATCAAGGGATGAGTCCAAAAGGTCACCTATACTTACATAATAAGTATTATTACTTACATTTGAATCGTTTGGCTTCGCGGTGGAGCCAGGTGTTCCAGTCGCGAAAGATGAGGGTACTGTCAAGGGCTCCGACTTCTGTTTTCACCTGCTCGCTGATGCGATGAAATTGGTCATTACTGTGCACGATAAAGGATGCTTCGAGGAGCTCGGGGATTCCTGTTTTGGTTGCAGTGTCTAAGAGGTGCTGTTTGATTTTTGCGCGAAGCAGGATGTTTTCCCAGATGGCATCCCAATTGCCAACCCATTCACGCACACTTCCTCCAATGGCTTTGAGCACCTCACTTTCTCCGTTGAGGAGGTCATCTGTAGGAACGAGAGTGTCTTTTTTGATGTCATAGGTCATGAGATCTACAAATCCACCCTCAGCTTGGGGATCTTCCTCCCAGTGTTTCCGCACTTCTGTGATTTGGAGGAGTCTTTTTGTGCTCTTTAAGCCGTCTGCGCTTTTGACAGGGTTTGCAACAAAGATGACATCAGTTGCTTTGAAGCTGGTTTTGGGAACGCCAAGGTCATTAACAACCCTATCATAGACATTATAAGGGCTTGAGCCGTGAATGGTTCCGGCAACGACATTTGCAAGGGCTCCGATGCGCATCGCTTCGTAGAGTGCTCGTGCCTCCACGCTTCTCACTTCTCCCACAATGAGCGAGCTATCTCCAAGGCGAAGGCTTGTTCTGATTCCTTCATCTGCTGAAAGTTCGATGCCTCCAGTGGTGAGAGCACTACGAACTTTAAGGTGTTGGATGTTATAACCGAGTGTGCGTAAATAATCAACAGGAAGCTCAAGAGTGTCTTCAATAGTGATAATGCGGTATTTTCGCATAATTTCGATGATGAAGCTGCTAAGGAGGCTTGTTTTTCCGCTGCTTCTGGTTCCGGCAACGAGTATGGTACGTGCGCCATCAATGAGGAAGCTGATGAGCCCTGCGGATAAGCTATCAAGCATCTTGTTCTGCATGAACAAAGGCAGCGTCCAGGGCATGTCTCGCTGTCGGCGAAATGCGTATGCGAGTCCACTCGGGCTTAAGGGAGTGGTGATGATGGATGCTCTGCTGCGCGCTCCGGGAAGAATGAGTTCAGCATCAAGAACAGGGTTTGCTTCATCAAGGGGTCTTCCGCTAAGAAGGCGAAACTTAGTTGCCCATCCCTCACCATCGTCGCGGCTGGGAAGAATGTTCGTGGTGCATTCCCCATATTCTTGGTGGACAACGAAAAGAGGTGTCGTTCCAATGGGGCTGTTCGCAACAACATCCTGAATTTTGTCATCTGCGAGGATGCTTTCGAGAATGCCAAATCCAATAGTGTAGCGAACAAGGACAGTGGCAAGTATTTCGATGCGTTCATAGGAGAGGGAAATGCCTTGGTTTTCTGCAAGTTCTTCAAGCAAATCCTTTCCAATGTTGAAAAAGGTGATGCGGAGGCGTTCGGGTTGGAGGAATTCTTCTTCACGGGGTGTGTTTTCGCTGAGGACGCGTCGAGCAAGATCGAGGAGTGCGTATTCATCTTCAGTGAGCTTAAATTCAAGGGGGTAAATATGGTAAAGGAGTTTGATGTCTCCGGGTGTTTTGTAGATACTGATTTCTGCATCGCCAGCGCTGTACACGTCAATTTGTTCTCCATCAAGAGGGGGGCTGCTTCTAAGCCTTGTGTATACGAAGTCAGGGCTCACGAGTGGGTGGAAAATATTTTTGTACAGTGTGCGGTCGCCAAGTTCATATCCTTCCAAGTCTGTGCGAGCAAGGGAAACCATTTTTGTCTGCTCAAGGAGGGAAAGGAGAGATTGAAGGATGGCAAGATAAGTGTTTCGAGTTTCAAGTAAGGAGGTGTCTATTTCTTTAGTGATAAAAATACGTTCTTCGCGCATGAGGCGTTTTATTTCAACATAGCATCCTAAAGGATCAGTGCGAAGGAGGGTGTAAATGAGGTACTGAAGAGTTCCTCGTTTTTGAACGAAAAATGCAGCGTATTCTTCGCGAAAGCCAAGCTGGTCAAGGTTAAGGATTTTTTTTGTTTTGACAAAATAATTGTAGAGGCGTGCAATTTCAGAAAGGATACTTACCTGGTGTGCATCATAGGAAAAATTTTTTCGTTGGGTGAAAACAATGCGTGTTGCACCGGGAGTTTCAACAAGTTTGTCAATTGAATATCCCATGACAAGGGGACTATTTTCGATGCTGGGGCTGTAGCTCCATGAGTTTGCATCAACAACAATGATCTGTTCATTGCCCTCATAGACGAGTTGAGAATCACCTTTTTTTTGAGCATCCGGCATAAAGAGGTTGTGGCGTGGTATATTTATATAGTTTTGGTATCGATAGGTTTAAATATGTTATTGGCGTAAATCTTGATGAATGAAAAGAGGAGAAAGATGGTAACTGAACAAGTGCAAGATGTGACGTTTGTGATTGCTGACTTAAATAACAGAGTGAGAACTGTAGAGACTAAATATAATTTGCTTGGAGAAAGGGTGTTGATTGTGAATAAGAATATGATTGAGGAGTATAAGAAAGTGATAACAGAAATAAAGATAATGAATGAAGAGTTGCGAGAGATAAGAAGGGAAACTGCTGAAATGAAGGATGTCATAAGGAATGTGGTTGCAGAGTTGAATGGGTTTGCAAAGAAGGATGCGGTGAAATCTCTGGAAAAATATGTGAAGTTGTTATCTCCATTAAATTTTGTGACTGAAGAAGAATTAAAAAGAGTAGTTGATGAACTGAAAAATGCCAAGAGAGTTGCCAACTGACCAAGTATTGGATATGATTGATCAAGGAAGGTCAAATCAGGAGATTATTATAGCATTGCAAGGTGAGGGATATTCAAACCAGCAAATTCAGGACGCATTGGCTCAAGCGCAGACAAAGGTGAGTGTTGAAGGAACAATACAGCAAGAAATTCCTCCGCCGCCAGTTCCAGGAATGCAACCATCAATGTTGAATGCAGGTGGTGAAGAAGCAAGGTTTCAGCCAGTAATGCAGGAGCAGTTTGCTCGTCCAATGGGAATGGATAATATTTCAAATGCAAGGGAGATTGAAGAGAGGATTGAAGAGATTGCAGAGCAAGTCATTGATGAGAAATGGAGGAAGGTGATTGAGGATGTGGGTGACTTGTCTTCGTGGAAAGAGAGAATGGTGCGTGAGATAATGTCAGTAAAGCAGGAAGTTGTAAGAATTCAGGGAAGGTTTGAATCCTTGCAGAAGGCTGTTCTGGAGAAGGTTCGCGATTATGATAGAGGAATTGAAGATGTTGGCAGCGACATTAAGGCTGTGGAGATGTTATTGCAGAACATTCTTGATCCGCTTGCAACGAATGTGAAAGAGTTGAAAAAGATCACGGAAAAGTTGAAGAAATAATTATTTACTGCTTGATTCTCCGGTGACAAAGCGGACAGTATACATTGCTATTGCAAGTACGAGAAACACGCCGAGAATGCGTGGATGAAAAAGAACGCGTTTCAGCGCATTCCAGAATCCTGGTTCTTGATTGGTAACGAGTAAAGGTCCAAATGCCTTGGTGAGTGCGATGAGGAAGATGACAATGATGGCAATAACTGTGAAAGTAACAAAGGTGGAGTCTTTCGCAACCTTAACCATGTCATCTCCTTTGACTCCAAGGGAGAGGAAGAACATGAAGATGAACAAAACAAGGATTCCAAGAATGGTTATCCAAGGGGTGAAAGTAGTGATGATGACTTGTGCTTCAGGAACAATGATGAAGAGAAGTGAAAGCGCAATAGCTGCGACTGCGTTGAATGCGGTGTTGTCTCCGAAGAATTTTGTTTTGTGGAAGAGTGCATAGGTAACGGTGAAGATAAAGACGAGGACAAAGATAGGTGTTAAGGTTCCTAAGAAGCCAACATCGAGAATGGTTGCCATAGGGTATTATTTCTTTTTGATGCCTTCGATGACCTTATCAAAGAAGCCTTTTTCTTCTTTTTCTCGGGTAACAATGGAAATGACGAGTACGATGAGTATTCCAAAAATAATCATGCTTTGGATTGTGGGATCGAGTTGGTAAAACCAGGAAAGAAACCCATAGGGTGACCCGTCTCCGGTGGGGAAAAAGTCAACACTGAGTGCGACAATAATGGCTATGAGAGAAAAGATAAACGCAATGTTGAGTGCGGTGCCGCTCCATCCGCTGTGTTCTCCGGAAAAGATGCCGATGAGTAAGAGGAACATAAGAGATCCTATGACAATAATAGAAACATTAGGTAAAAAGCGTTGGAGGATGAAGATGAGATAGGTGTTTTGCAGGAAGAGGAATGCAAGGACTAAGGAAACAATAACATTCACATTCTTCGCTTCTTTTCCGAAGATCTTGACTTTTTGGAGGATGGCAAAGGAGATGGTGAAAACTAAAATGAATGGTAATATGATGTCATACACGCCTACTTCTTGCCAGACGCGAATAGTATCATAAAGATTAAATGTTTGGTATCCGGTAATGCTCATGAGCTTTCACCTGCTTTTTCTTTGTGTCCTCCGACAACAAACCAGACGCTGACAACGATAATGATAAGGAGAATGATAGAGGTTATAAAGGTTCCTGTAAGGTTGCTCGTGACATAGAAGAGAACGTCATCTAAGACATTAAAGCTGCCGAGGAAGATGGCAATGACCGCAATAAAGATGGCAACAACGAAAATGCGTCGCAATCCCTTGTGTTTCCAGATGGTGATTCCTTTGTCTATTTCTCCCTCAGACATAAGTGATCCGAAGAGGAGAAGAAAAACGATAATGACAAGAAGGACAAGAGCAACATGAGGGAGGCTCGCTTGGATGACGCTGACAATGTTTGATGCAGCAACAACAAAGAATGCGATGCAGAATGCAACAACGCTATTTAAACTTTTTCGAGGCTGGTCTTCTCCTTTAACTTTTTCCGTGCCGAAGAGTTTGGTTTTTTCAAGGATGCCAAAGACGACAGTGAAGATAAGAAGGAAGGGTAATACAACAGTGAAGAATCCAAATGCTTGGAGGAATGCAATGGTATTATTGAGGGGTGTGTTTGGGGGGGCTACTTGATCTTGGGAGAGTAATGAAACTTGGTAGCCTGTGTAAGATCCTTGGGTGGCGTATCCTGCAATGCCAACAAGAATGAGAACTGCAATTAAATATAGGAATGAAAATTGATGGCGCTGAGTCACAGTTCACCTCTTTAAGCTCGGACTCGGTTAAGTCGCGACGTGTTCCTCTTGGTTTTGTGCTGTTTCGCCTTCTTCTTCGCGGTAGTTGGGAATTGCACTCTTGCTGATGATCATGATGTCACCAACTGCTTTGACGAGGCGATGAGGAACTATGACTCCTTTTGCACCTCCAAGAACCTTGTGAAGTGCTGAATTTTTGGTTGCTTTCACTTTCCATCCGAAGATTTTATTTGAAGTGATGATACTTTCTTCAACATCTCCGAAGTAATCACCACTGTCTGTGAACACCTTCATATCATAAATGGAAGAGATGTGTTTTATTTTGAGCATCGAAACCTTCATTGAATAGTAGTGAGGATGCGAAGTATTTTAAAGTATTTAAACGTTTCCGTTGAAAAATGCAGAGATATAAGGGCATATATGTAATTGGAACATCGCATATTGCAAATGAGTCTGTAAAAGAGGTGGAGAAGGTTATTAAGAGAATAAAGCCATATATTGTTGCTCTTGAGTTAGATCAGAAGAGGTTTACTATGTTGATGTCTGGAAAGAAAAGAAAAGCGAAAGTAGCAGATATCTCGAGATTAGGGGTGAAGGGGTTTCTTTTTAATAGTATAGGAGCATGGGTGGAAAGGAGGTTAAGCAAGGTTACGGGTATTGCTCCAGGGTCTGAGATGAAGAGGGCTGCAGAGTGTGCAAGGGAAATAGGGGCAAATATTGCATTGATTGATCAGGATATTGATGTAACCTTAAGAAAGGTGTCTGCAAGAATGAGGATAAGGGAAAAGCTAAGGATGATAAGTGATGTGGTAACAGGAGTATTATTGAAAAGAGGAAATGTAGGCATTGATTTGAAAAAAGTGCCTGATGAGAAAATCATTCGTGAAATGACAGAAAAAGTGAGGGAAAGGTATCCTTCCTTGTATCAAGTCTTGATCGTGGAGAGGAATGAGGTGATGGGAAAAGCTTTATATAAATTGATGAAGATGAAGGATGAGGAGAAGATTGTTGCAGTAGTAGGTGCAGGGCATGAGAGAGAGGTTCTGGAAGTAGTAAAAAAAGAAGAAAAAAGAGAGTTAAAGTGATGGGTCATTTATCAAAGAGTGAATGGGGGGCTATACTTATAGGGGGGATTGTGCTTGGTTTCATATTTGGGTTTGATGACGGAAGGGAAAAGTTTGAGGTATGGTATTGGTTAGGAAATATAGTCATTGCTGCAGTAATAGGTGTTGTTTCATTGGTTATCATGAGTTTTATAGAAAAGAGGGTGGCAAGAAAGTTTTCGTGCGACACCGAGGTGAAAACGTGGTCCTTGACAAGAATATTCTTGAAAACAGCAGGAGAATTCAGGGGTCCGGTAAAGAGTGTTCCTTTAGGTGTCATTGTTCCTTGTTTGTTTGCAATAATCTCAAATGGGTTGATAAAATTCGCTGCAGTAACATCAACAGAGATAATGGTGAAGCCCGCAAGAAGAATTGGTTTTCGGTTTCCTCAGGGGTCTGAGCTCGAAATAGCAGTGATGAGTAGTGCAGGCCCTGTAAGTGTGATGCTTCTCGGTCTTTTGGCGGAAATGGTGTTGGGAGAAACGCATATTGCAAGTCTTATAGTGAGGACAAACATGTATCTTGGGGTGGCAAACATGGTTCCGCTACCTGGCTTGCATGGAATAAAAGTGTTTTTTGGTGCGCCGTTGATGTACATTTTTTTGATGGCAATGATGGTGATTATTGCATTGTCAATAAAGGTGATTCCTGCGTGGGCAAGCCTTCTTTTGGGTGTGATTTTAGGTATAGGAGTTGTAGGTGCAAGGCATTACACATCAGTGACTAAGTAAGGATGCTAAAAAAAGCCTTTTGAAGAAGCCAAAGGACAAAGATCCAATTAAATGAAGGGTAGAAAGGAATAGTTGCGAGGAAAAGGAAAATTGCGGAAAGGATATCAAGTGTGCTGGTGAAGAAGTTGAAGAAGACTGCTGCCTTGACAATGAGATAAAAGGCAAAGATGAATGCAATAAGAGAGAGTGTTGGTGAGCTAGGAAAGAAGTGAAGGAGAAAGAGAGTGGTTCCTGCAATAAAATCAAGGATGCCGAAGAGTTGTGTGATCATAAAGCGCTGCCCATAAATAAGTATTTAAAGCTTTTTCGGCAAAATGAAGGGTAATGGTGTCAATCAAGAGTTTTATGCCAAGGGAATATCAGAAGAATATTCTTGAATCTGCAAAAAAAGAAAATACATTGGTGTGTTTGCCAACAGGAACAGGGAAAACAAAAAGTGCAATTTTGGTGGCAGTGGAAAGGTTGAACAAGTTTCCAAGTTCTAAAGTGGTTGTGGTGTCTCCAACAAAGCCATTGGCGAATCAGATTGCAAATGAGTTCAGAGAGTGCATTGATATGCCTGAAGAAAAAGTGCAAATAGTAACAGGGATGATAAAGCCTGAGGAAAGGAAAAAAATATTTGAGGATGCACATGTGGTTGTTGCCACGCCGCAAACAATTAGGAATGACATGGAAAATGAGTTGATCACGTTGAAAGATACATCTTTATTGGTTATTGATGAATGTCACAGGTCAAAACAAAAGTATGCATATACAGCAATCGCAAGGAGATACATCGAAGAAGGTGTGAACACTCTTATTCTTGCGTTGACTGCATCGCCAGGCGCGTCGAAGGATAAGGTTGAAGAGATTTGTAAGAACTTGTTTATTAAGAAGGTAGAGATTAGAACTGAAGAGGATGAGGATATTGCGCCGTATGTGCAGGAAAAAAAGGTTGAGTTTGTGAAAGTGTATCTTTCAGAGGAAGTAAAGGCAGTGCATAAGTTAGTGAAAGAGGTATATAAAAGAAGAGTAGGAGAACTGAGAAACTTTGGGTTGACAAAGCCAGCGTCGATAGTAAACAAGAGGGATATTTTGGCGATGCAGATGAGGTTAAGGAGCGAGATTGATAAAGGAGGGAGAGCAGCGTATGCAGGGGTGTCATTAACTGCGCAGTGCATAAAATTAGCGCACATGGTGGAGTTATTAGAAACGCAACCATTGAGCATAGCAAAGGATTTCTTAGAAAAATTAAAGGCAGAAGAAACAAAGGCTGCAAAAGCGATAATGAATGAGAGGAATATAAGTCTTGCATATGGGAGGATAGAGAGTTTATTGAAGAAAGGAGTGGATCACCCAAAGATGGAAAAAGTGAGAGAGGTGATACAGAGAGAAAGTGAGCTGAATCCCCAGTTTAAAGGGATTGTATTTGCAACATTGAGAGGCACAATTAGTGAAATTGTCGATATGCTTGAAAAAGAGGGTATTAAAGCAAGAAAGTTTGTGGGTCAAGCAGATAGGAAGGATAAAGGGTTGACGCAAGAAGAGCAGGCAGAGATTATTAAGCAGTTTAGAGAGGGAGAATTTAGTGTGTTGGTTGCAAGTTCAGTTGCTGAAGAGGGTCTTGATATTCCAGAGGTGAATGCAGTGATTTTGTTTGAGGCGACGCCAAATGAATTAAGAAAAATTCAGCGAAGTGGAAGGACAGGAAGGACAATGCCTGGAAAGGTAATTTGTTTGTTAACTGAAGATACGCGAGATATTGTGTATCACTGGTCCTCTCATATGAAAGAGAAGAAGATGAGGGTGATGTTGAAGAAAATGAAGGAGCAGGGATATGTACAAAAAGAGTTAGGAGAAGAATGAACATCATTGTTGATCATCGGGAGAAAGCTTCTGGAATGATAAGGGAGTTGGAGAAGAGAGGGTTTAGTGTAGAGGTGAAGCAGCTGCCATTTGCTGATGTTATTCTTGAAACAAGGGATAAAGGGAATAATATAAGGACAGTAGGTATTGAGAGGAAGACGCAAAGTGATTTTATTAGCTCGATTATTGACAGAAGGATTATAAGGCAGCTTGTTGAGCTGAAGGAGAATTTTTCTGTGCCGTTGTTGATTATTGAGGGGTCTGAAAATATGTACACATTAAGAAATTTTCATCCGAATGCGATTAGGGGAATGCTTGCGTCGATAGCAATTGATTTTCAAGTACCTATTATTTATACGAAAAGTCCGAAAGATACGGTTGCATTGCTTGAGGTGATGGCAAGGAGGTTGGAAAAGCCAAGGCCTCTTATTTCAATGATGAAAAAAAGAAAGCCGACAACAATAAAGGAGCAACAGGAGTTTATGATTGAATCATTGCCTTTAGTGGGTCCAAATATGGCAAAAGAGTTGTTGAAGAGGTTTGGATCAGTAAAGAATATAGTGAACGCGTCAGATGATGAATTGATGAAAGTAGAGAAGATTGGGAAGAAAAAGGCTGAGATGATAATGAAGGTCATTAATGAAGTGTACGAAGAGGATATTGCTGGAGCGTTGCATACACAGGACCAGAAGAAGTAAGGGTGCTTTGAATAAGTGCAAAAGAGGTTATAGGAAAGGAGAGGTATGGGGGTTTCTTTGGTATTTCTCTGAGAAGGTGAGGAGTATGAAAAGAAACTCGTGCGATGGTAATGTGAGGAACAAAAGGTTTGTCTGGAATGAAAAGGGGGTAAAGTGCTTTGGAAATGGATTGATGGAGGTGAATGATTGTTTCTTGTGGTTCAAGTGCAATGAAGATGACACGGAAGTTGTGGGTGTCAGGAAAAAAATTGAAGTGGGAGAGAGTGACAGTGAATGTGGAAAAAGAGACAGTGTTGAGGCGTTCAGTAATGGTATGAATTTGAGAAGAGGAAGTATCTCTCAAGAATGCAAGGGTGCAATGAAATGTTTTTGTGTATCGGATGCCTTGGGTAGAAAGAAGTTGTTGAATGGATCTAAGTGGTTCTGAAGGAAGCGTAAAAGCGATGAAGAGTCTCATAGCTAATTAGCGAGTGATGTCAAGGTGGTGCACTTTCTCCAGAAGTGCATGTGCTTTTTTGTTTTTGATGAAATGTTTTCGGACAGGTTCAAGTGCAGTATTAATAGAATGTGCAACAGCAATTTTCAGGTCAAGAGGGTGAACTTTTTTTGTGAGGAAGAGATTGCGAAGTTCTTCGTAGGAATTAACAGCGAGAGGTCCGCCAAACTTTGTTGGCCGCTCAATAGCGAGTTCGTCAAAAAGTTCAAAAGTGATGTATTTTGCGTATTCAAGGACAGGATTGTCTTGCTCTACTCCTTCAGGACAATAGGCATTTTTGAATTTGGTAAGAACTTCTTCAGAAGTGTCAGTCATGAAGATGGCAGTCTGTGGCTTTGATTTGGACATTTTGAGTGCTATTTTGCGTTCGATGCCGGTGGTATGTGTTTCAGCAAATTGAAGTCCAAGGAGCATGTGGTGGGAGATCACAATAGGGGGTTGAAGTCCTATTTTAGGAAAGAGATCTCGAGCGAGCATGTTTACTTTTCTCTGGTCAAGTCCGAGTTGGGTAATGTCTGCGCCAAGATGGTGAATATCTGCTGCTTGCATGAGAGGGTATAATATTTGTGCACTAGGATTGTTAACACTATCTTCTCGTCCCATGATTTGACTGCATCGAAGGACTCGTTGGACAGTTGCTTGCCTGGAGAGTTTGAGGACTGTTTCCCAGTATTCAGGGTGTGTGCTGATGAATTGGGATGCTGAAATGAAATGAACCTTGTCTAAGTTCATGCCGCATGCTTTCCAAACTTCGATGAAGTAATTGCCAACGGTTTTTATGTTCTCGAGGTTGCCTCCGAGTTTGTTGTTGAGCAGGGCAAACCAGTCAGCTACCCAAAATTTGAAGGTGATGCCTAGAGAAGTAAGTTTATTGACAGTAAGCGCACGAAGGAGTCCTTGAGCGATGTGAATCTTTCCTGATGGTTCAAAGCCATCGTATGCGATAATCTTTTTTTTTGTTTCGAAAAGGCGCAAGAGCTCTTCCTCAGTAACGATTTCTTCGGCAAATGTTTTGATGACCTCAATTTTTTTCGCAGCATCCATAATTCTTCCGCCTGGAGAGGGGATGATGATTTAAATGTTATAAATGTTTCTACGGAAATGCTTCCCCAGGAAAAAGTCCTCTTAAGAGTATCTTTGGTAATAAGTCTCATTGGGCTTGCAATAGTGATTGGAATAGGGATGTGGGAAGAAAAAAAGCAGGAAAATGGTTCCTGGGTAAATAATGGGGAGGGTGAAATAGTGGTGAAAGGGGAAGTGAAGAATGTACAGCAAAGAAAGAGTGTGACAATAGTTTCTGTAGATGATGGGGTGCAGGTTCATGAGGTGGTTATTTTTGCGAAGGGAAAGCCAGTAGGGATGAGAAAAGGGAATACTATTGAGGTGTGGGGAAAACCAGATGAGTACAAGGGAAAAAAGCAGGTTGTTGCAGATGAGGTGAAGGTGTATTAAGGAAATGGAATGGATAATCATTTTTTTTGGAGTAATAGCAGGAATCATTGCAGGTGCAGTTGCAGGTGTTATTCCAGGGGTGCATCCAAATCTGCTCGCATCAATAGCTGTTGCAGTGAGTGGATTGGGTTTTTTTCAGGGTGAAAGAAGTATTGTTGTAGGTTTTGCAGTGATGGTTGTTGCGATGAGCATGGTGAATGGTTTTGTGAATTTTGTTCCTGCAACATACCTTGGAGCTCCTGATGATGAAACAGTAACATCAGTATTGCCTGCGCACAAGTATATGTTGCAAGGAAGGGGGCATGAGGCAGTATTAGTGACAGTAATAAGCGCGCTTGCAGGAGTGGTGATCTCGTGCATAAGTGTGCCGTTATTGCTGGTAACATTGGATGAGCTAGAAATGGTAGTGAAGCCAACAATTCCTTGGGTGTTGGGAGGGGTAACTATATTTTTGATTGGAAGGGAGAAGGAGGCAAGGAGGATAGGGTATGCAATAATGGTAACTTTATTTGCAGCAGTCTTGGGTTTTTTTACGTTGAATGAATTAGGAATCAAAGAGCCATTTTTGCCGATGTTAAGTGGGTTGTTTGGGTTGCCAGGATTGATAAGGGGGGTAAAAAGTCAGGGAGGTATTCCGAAGCAGGTACATTCATTTCCAAAGTTGGAGAGAGCAGGATTAACAATGGCTATGACATTCGTTGCAGGATCTCTTTTTTCGTTTCTTCCTGGGTTAGGACCGTCGCAGGCTGCAGTGGTGTGTGCATCAATGATAAAGAAGAAGGCAGAGAAGATGTTTTTGATGATCAATGGTGGGTTAAACACAGTAAGCATGATTATTGGATTTGTGACGATGTATGTGATTGACAAGGCACGGAATGGGAGCGTCGTTGCCATTGGGAAGTTAATAGGAGAAATAGCAATGAGTGAGCTGATATTATTTATGGGTGTGATTCTCTGCGTGGTGTATCCTGCAGTCTTAATAACTATTATAATATCAAAAAAATGTGGGGAAGTGTTGGGAAAAATGAATTATAAAAAAGTGTGTTATGGAGTGATAGGGTTGATTATTTTATTAACAGGAATATTATCTGGAGTGAAAGGATTGATAGTATTGGGAACTGCAACAGCCATTGGAATGGTAACTGCAATTGTGGATGTGCAGAGGAATCATTTGATGAGTTGTATTATGGTGCCAACGGTGGCATATTATGTGTTTTCAGTTTAGCGGGATTCAAATACGGTTTTGCAGATGGTGCAAAAGATCCAGTCGTCATTGCCGAATCGAGTGATGCCATATGCGATGGCTCCACATTTAGAACAGGTTTTATACGCTTTGTATGTAGTCACTGCAGCACCTCTTGGAAAGAGAATGGTGAAATGCGAGAAATGTTATTTATATAGATTTCGAAAGAAAAAAGTCAGAACCATTTACCAAGTCCTGCTTGTTTGTCTGGGTCTTTTCCGAAGATGCTTTCAACGCGTTGTTTTGTGATATAGAGTGTTTGCGCAAGGTAAGGAGGAAGGTTGTATTTTTCAAGAAGGCTCATTGAGGGTTCAAGGTATTTGACAATGTTTCCTTGGGAAACGGTGAAGAGAAGATTGCCTTTGCATTTGATGCAAACTCCGATGAGCGGAGGTCTGCGATATTTTTCGTTGCATTTGACGCAGCGAAATTCTTGCGTGCTGAATTTGCGGAGGTTTCCTTTGATATCTCTAAGGAAATGTCTGTCTATGATGAGCTCTGCAACCCGAAATTGGTTGACTGCTCTGATGCGTTCTGCAAGGAGCATCTGTCCCTTAACTTTGTCTTGCATGGTGGGGATGCTTTTGTAGGCGCTGCAGGGAACACCTTGGTTAAAGTTATTGACTTCATGAGTGTATCCGATCTGCTGAAATTCTTTTGGTGTTCCGAGTCTCTCTTTAAGTTGCTCTACTTTAACATCCCAAGGATTAGCGAGAGATTGAGATTTTTCATAAAGATCGAGAGGATATTTCCAAGCAACATCCATATCAAATATCATATCATCTACCTCTGTTGCGATGATGGTGCTGGTGAGGACGAGTGGTGTGTCTTGTGTGGATCCTCGGGAGCTGGGGAGATAAGAGCGGGAAAAGTTAAGGAGTGTATCAAGGAGGAGCATGCAGCAGACTTCATCCCCGTCGCAATCTCTTCTGACAACGCTGTGAAAGTAAGGGTGTGCGAGAAGTGCTTGAGTTGCGCTGAAGCCGATAATTCGGCCGACAACGCCTGCGCTGATGTGGGGTGCGAGTCCAACAACGAGGTGTCCGATGAGGTCTTGGTTTGTTTTAAGGGAGTAATATCTTTTGAGGCCGTAGAAGTGTTCAAGAAGGTCATCAACGAATGCTGCAATGCGGAAAAAGACATTGTCTGCTGTCTCATCTAGGCTTTCGTATGCTGCAGGGAGGATGATATCTTGGGGTTTAAGTTCGAGAACTTGGTCATCGTTGGTGAGTGGAAGGGTGTGAATGTCATGAGTGTATCCGAGTTTTTTCAGGGTTTGAATGGATGTTCCTATTTCTTTTGGTTTGAAGTGGGTGATGGGCATCTCAGTCATGTCATAACGCGTAGTCCCGTCTTTGTTGACGTAAATATTGTGAATGGCGCGAAGAATGCCTTTGGTGAGATGTTCAGGAATATGATGTTTGTTGCTGGTGCCGCGAACGCCTTTGATGAGTTGTGGGTATTGTTTGGAATGGGTGAGTGATAAAGCGTGGGTGAAATAGTGAGTGATGTTAATGGGACGAAGTTTGTAGGAGGTTGCAGTGTCATGGCATTTTTCTTTTCTGTCTGTTTTGCAGATGAAGCAGGAGAAGTGGGAGCGGGTTTCTGTTCCGCAGCGTTCGCAAGAGGGATAGATAGTTTCAGTAGTGCAAGCGTCACAAAAGCGGAGGGGAAATTGTGCTGTCACGACTTTTTTCTCGAGTGCCGCTTGGAAGGCGCGGAGTCTACCTCCTTCTTCACCAACAGGAAAAAGAACTTGGGGGCTACCGATGAGTTTGCGCATTTTTGCTTTTTCTGGTCTTCCCATGCGGGCTCCGATGAATGTCCCATTCTTGTCTCTGATGTGAAGTTCTGGGTTCAGCATGTCAAGGACAGTTGTTGCATCTTTGCGAAGATTGGTGAGGCTGGTGAGGAGTGCAGTAGCCCATTCATCTGAAATGACGATGTATTCATTACTAATAACGCGATGAGGAACTCCGAGGAGTTCGAGGGTGCGTTTTTCTTTGCGTTGGGGGTTGGGCAGGATGATTTTTCCTTCGTCAGTTGATCCTTGGGTGATCCATGCGGCGAGGAGGAGAACATCTTCTGGAGTGATGGATGCCCAATGAAAAGTGTAGCGAGGGTGAAGGGGAATAGCGTATATTTTAGTGATGAGAAGTGCTTGAGTGATTGTGGGTTTGATGTGAAGTGGGTCTGAAAGAAAGGAAGTGATGAGGTTTTGCTCTTCAGTGGAAGAGGGAGGGGTTGTGCGAATTGCGCGTTCGAGTTCTAAGGCCCACCATTCTTCGCAGTATCCTGCAGGGGCAAGGACGTGTGCTCGGTTGAAGAAGTCCCCGTAGCTGATGAGAAGGTCTCCGAGGTAGAGGATTTCGGCAACGGCATCGACGTTTTTGGTTGCGACGTCGACGTCTTCGACGCGTAAAACATCGCCATTGGTAAGTTTAATAATAGGTCCTTCAATGGTGTCGCATGCGGCAACGACGCATCCTTTGCTGGGGCGTTCGATTTTGAGTTGGGTGCCGATGGCAATAAATTTGTTAGTGATGATCATGGTTGAGGGGTGAATGGCTTGTGCGGAGAGTCCTGATGTTCTGCATCGTCCGTAGCGGAGGCGAAACCCTCCTTGTCCGAGAGGATCGGTGAGGATAGGTCTTCCGGCAACGAGGTCTTTGATGAAGGTATAATCTGGTTTGAGAGTGGCCTCTTGTGTTTGCGGAGTTTCAACTTTTTTTGCGCGGGCTTTGATAGTTTTTTGGAGTGCAACAAATTCCTCGAGGAAGGTAACCCATGGTGTAAGGCCGAAACTGTTTCCCCATTTGGAAAGTTGTTTCAAGACTTTCGCTGCTTTTTGGCAGATGCCTTCTCCGATAACAAGGCAGACACCTCCACGAATTCTATCTGTTCCTATGCGTTCAAGTCCTTTGTGGTTGCTGACTTCAAATTTTTCGCTGGGGTCTCCAGTGACTTGAACAGGTAAGTGTGCAATCATATACTCAATTTCTTGTTCGCTGGGAAGGTATTGAAGGTTGGTAACCTTCTCATGGTAATCATAAAGTTCTGTTGCGATGCGTTTGATTTCTGGTTCATTAGGATCATAGGGGGCATAGCCCATATTCTTTCGTACGTAGTCTGCAATGATGAGTGACACTGCTTCTGCAGTGCCTCCTGCGCTGCGGATGGGTCCTGAGTAGTGGAGGGCAAAATATTGTTTGCCGTCGCGTGTGGGTTTAAGTTCAAGCTGGGTAAATCCTTCGAGTGGACTGCTGACAACTCCATTAGTGATGTATGCAAGGCCGATGCGGATAGCCACTTCCATGGCTTCTTTGGGGTCTGAAAAAGGACAAATGGTTCCTTGTGCGGTTTCGAGTGCGATGCTGAGAGCTACTCTCCAGTCCTGTGCTCCGTATTGTTTTTCGAGTGCAGTAATGCGTTCAACGAGTTTACTGGTGCGGATTTGTTCTGATACGACGCTAATGAGTCCAAGGACACGTTCGGCCATATTTTTTGCAAGAATTACTTCAACATTTTTTACAGGGTCAAGTCCTTTAGAGCGTGCAGTATGTGCAAGAGCATAGCAAGCATTTGTTTGTTCTTGGATATGGGTGAAATAGTCTTTCATAAGGGTGTGGTAAAGTCAAGGATAGTAACTTCTCTGGTGTGGAGGTTAAGGAGAGGAACGTGGCAGGGGTCTGGTTTGTTGCCTACTTTGATTTGGAAAGGGGTGATGTCTTCCCAGCAAGAAGAGCAAATGATAAGAGTTCCATGGTATTCACCGAATCCTGATTTGTGAATGTCTCCGTTAACAACGATGTCTGGTACTTTATCAATTAAGAAGTAGTCTATAGCTGATGTGGGAAAATGGCGTGTTGACCCATGGGTGGGCGCAAGGTGTCTGCGTTTGAGGAGGTATTTCCAGACAGGTGCTGGATTATTTTTCGCGTCTGCTTTGAGAAGTTCGTCAACAGAGCTCATGTAATAGTGAAAGCTGCTGCCGTGATAGAGGAGAACAGAAAATCCGTCGAAGGTGTCTGTTTTGTGAATGGTAATGTAGCTCGGGCTGCTGACAAAGTGTGCGTGGGAAAGGCTTCTGAGGGGTTCAGAAAATTCATTAAGAATAGGGGGTTGTGGTTCAGAAAGGCTGACAGCATCATGGTTTCCTGGGCAAATGATGAGAGCAATGTCTTTGCGGATGAGGTGAAGGTAATGTGTGAGTGCTGCATATTGATCATGAATGTTGGGTATGGCAAGATTTTCTTGTTGCCCGGGATAAACTCCGACGCCAGCAACGAGGTCTCCTGCGATGAAGAGGTATTTTATTTTTTTGACGAGTGTTTGCTGGTTTTTGTCTCCTGTTTCTCCATTGAGCCAGGTGATGAAAGCAAGAAATTCTTTTTCTTTGAAGAGTTTTGATCCGACGTGGATGTCTGATATGAATACTGCATAAGATTCATCAGGTGCGCGTTTAAGGGTTTGGGGTGTGGGAATGTCTGGATACAGGAGGGAATCTGCAAAGAGGAGGTTGTTTTTGATGGTGCCAGTAACGCCAATGATTTCGTCATACGTTGTATTTTTTGCAGCGGTGTAAAGGTCTTTGGAGGATTGGGAGACAAGGACTTTTGCTCTGCCTGTGGGGTCTTCGATGGTGAAGAGGTAGTTTTTACTTTTTGTTAAGATTTTGTCGTAGACAGATCCTATGATCGCGACAGGTTCGTAAGGATTCATGTGGGTGGTGAGGCGTGAGATGGAGATAACATTGGAGAGTTCTGGTCGTGGTTTGAGGATGTTGCTAAGGAATTCGTAGCGGTGTTTGAAATAGGAAACAAAGTCTTTAACAGTAACATGTTTGCTTTCGCTGGTGTAGCTTTTGGTAATGATGACAGGAAGAGGTGAATGAGTTGGTTGTTGTTCTGGTGATGGTAAAGGAGAATGAAGAGAAGGGGGTGTTGGTTGAGGAAGGGTGGGAGGGGTGTTAATTCTTTTTTTGGTGATGACTTGAAGAAAAGAGGTGTATGATTTTTGGTTTCTTTTTTTTTCTGAGAGGACGCGAGTTTTTTCAAATTCTGTCCAGTTAATATCTAGTGTATTTTCTTGGATGATTGCTTGAGATACATCAAGTGTGAGAACAAGTGGTCCTTGTTTGTTGGTAAAAAACTGTTGTGTTTTGTTGAGGAAAACTTCTTTATCAAGAGATCCTATGTTGAGGGGGTGGAGAATATCTGGGGAGAGGAGATATCCGTGGTCAAGGAATGTGGTAACAATGGTTTTTGGGGTTTGATCCATAGTGTTAGTTAAAGCCCGAGGTTTTCTTTGATGAGATTTCGAAGGTTTTGAGAGGTGATGGGAGGAATAGCAAGTGATATTTCACGTGTTCTGCCATATCGTCCTTTGCTGATGACTTTTGCGTTAATGATGCCGAGCATGTCTAGTTCTGCGATGATATCGCTGATGCGTCTTTGGGTGAGCGGTTTTATACTTGATTGAATGCAAGCGTCTTTGTAAATGCTATAAATGTCTCCAGTGAAGACTCCTTTTTCGCCGTTGTTGCATGAGGTGAAGATGCCATAAAGGGTGAGTTTGACTTGTTTGGGTTGGGTTATGATGATGTCAAAAACTCTGTCTCGTTCGATTTTTTCTTCTGCTTTGTCTATATAGCTTATTGTAACTTTTTTTTCTCCATTGCGTTCAGCAAGTTCTCCTGCGACGCGGAGGAGGTCGAGTGCTCGTCTCGCGTCTCCATGTTCTCGGGCAGCATATGCTGCGCATTTCTCGATAACTCCTTCTTCAATGGTTGTTTCTATGAATGAAAGGTCTGCGCGTTGTTTGAGTATTTTTTGGAGTTGGAGTGCGTTATAAGGGGGGAAGACAAGTTCTTCTTCGCTGAGGCTACTTTTGACGCGTGGGTCAACATTGTCTATGAAGAGGAGGTCGTTGCTAATGCCTATGAATGAAATTTCGCTTTTGGTAAGTTCTGAGTTAAGTCGGGTGAGGTTGTAGAGTATTTCATCTCCGGTTTTGCTGACGAGTTGGTCTATTTCATCGAGAATGATGATGAGCATGAATTTTTCTTTTTCGAGGATTTTGACAAAGCTTTTGTATACTTCATCAGTGGGGAGTCCTGTTGCGGGTATTTCTTCTCCGAGTTCTCGGATGAGTTGGGCAATAAGGCGGTATTCAGTGTCTGCAATGCGTTTGAGTTTGCAGTTAAGGTAGATTATTTTGAGGGGAATTTTATTTTCATGTGCTGTTGCGAGGATGCTTTCTGCGACGTGTTTTGCAACAAGAGTTTTTCCTGTGCCTGTTTTTCCGTAAATGAAAATGTTACTTGGTTTTTCCATGCGGAGGGAGGGTGCGAGAATGCTGGCAATTTGTTTGATCTGGTCTTGTCGATAAGGGGCTGTTTTTGGTGTATAATTGCTTTGGAGGGCTTTTTTGTTTTTGAAGAGGGATTCATTTGTGATATAGTTTTGAAAAAAGTCAGAAAGTTTTTGTGGCATAGAGAGGAGAACTGGTGAGATATATTTAAGATTATAGGTAGTATGATATAATACCCACCCTATGATTTCATGTAGAAAGAAAAAAAAGGAAAAGAAGAATGAAAAAAGATGTTACTACAATAAAATGAACACCTTTGTTTCATATGGAAATTGAAATGTAGATAATAAAAAATGAAATATGATAATTATAGTATTTTAAATATAAATATTAGAAAAGAGAAAAATTTTTAAATTGATTTTATGAAAAACAAAAAAAAAGAATGAAAAGAGTTGAATTTAAGCGTATTTCTTATATAATCTTTAAATAATAAATAAATTTCTATAGATAAAAGAAAATAAAAAGAAGAGAGAAAAGGAAATGAGAAGAAAAGAGGTTTCTAAAGGAAAAGAAGGTGGATTTAAAAGAATGAAGAGATCTGAAAGAGAGTTCCAAAGGAAATAAAGGTGTGGGGGTGGGTAAGGAAAAGGAAGAGAAAACGTAGAAAAGTTTATATAGAAAATGAGTACTCTCCAATAGATAAATGGCTGAAGAAGACAAAAAATACTCAAAGCAACTTCTCGGAAAGACAGTTGTAACAAAATCAGGGAAGCGTTTTGGTGAAGTCGGAAATTTAACCTTTGAAACAAGGACAGGTGAACTTATTCATATTATCTTGAAGAATCCAACAAGTTATATTCAAGGGTTGGAATTGGAGAAGAACGTGCAAGGCGACATGATGATTCCTTTTTCTGCAGTGATTGCGGTGGGTGATTTTGTTGTAGTGTCTGAAGAAGATATTTTATAAAGGGGTTTTTTCTAAAGGAAGAAAGTGGTGGATAAGATGTCACTTAATTTTAAAACAACAAAAGAATTGACTGTTCCAAAGAATATTATAGATCAAATTATTGGGCAGGATGAGGCTATTAATATTGTGAAGAAGGCTGCAAAGCAGAAAAGAAATGTATTGTTAATTGGAGATCCTGGCACAGGAAAGTCATTAACAAGCCAAGGTTTAGCTGAATTATTGCCAAAAGAGGATTTGACAGATATTTTATCGTTCCCGAATGAGATTGATGATAATAACCCTTTAATTAAGGCTGTTGCAAAAGGGGAAGGGCAAAAAATTATTCAGCAGGCAAAAATCCAGACAATGTCTTCGTTGAAGAATCAAAACATCTTCTTTTTTGGGTTGATGATTCTTGCCTTGATCACTCCGTGGTGGGTGCGTGTGGAATATGGGGATATTATGGCTGCTGCTTCATTAATTGGGTCAATGATTTTTCTTGCATCCTTTGTGTTGTTTATGAGCTTGAATAAGAAGATGAAGATGGCTGCAAAGGTGCCAAAGTTGTTGATTGATAATACAGAGAAGTCAAAGGTGCCTTTTGTGGATGCGACAGGGGCGCATGCAGGCTCATTGTTAGGGGATGTGTTGCATGATCCTCTCCAGTCAGGTGGTTTGGGAACGCCTGCTTTTGAGCGTCTGGTGCCGGGAATGATTCATAAGGCGAATAAAGGGGTGTTGTTTATTGATGAGATTGGGAACATGCAGATACAGTCACAGCAAGAGCTGTTAACAGCGATGCAGGAAAAGAAGTATCCTATTACAGGGCAGTCCGAACGTTCATCAGGGGCGATGGTGCGTTCAGAGCCGGTGCCAACAGATTTCGTTTTAGTTGCTGCAGGCACAACAGAGAGTATAAAGAAGATGCATCCTGCCTTGCGTTCACGAATTAGAGGATATGGGTATGAGGTGCATATGAATAACACCATGTCAGATACGCCTGAAAATAGGCAGAGGATTGCAATGTTTGTGGCGCAGGAGGTAAACAAGGACAAAAAGATTCCCCATTTTTCGAGGGAGGCAATTGAGGTTGTTATTGAGGAGGCAAGGAAAAGGGCTGGTATTGCAGGAAAGTTAACCTTGCGTTTGAGGGAGCTTGGTGGTTTGGTGCGTGCTGCTGGTGATCTTGCCTTTGAAGAGAAAAAAGAAGTAGTGACTGCAGATCAGGTGCAGCGTGCAAAACTGCTTGCGCGAACGTTAGAGCAGCAGATGGTGGATAAGTATATTGAGAATAAGAAGAAGTATGAGGTAATTATAACCTCTGGAAGTAAAATAGGAAGAGTGAATGGGCTTGCGGTGATGGGTGCTGACGTTTATTTTTCTGGAATTGTGTTGCCTATTGAATCTGAAGTGACTCCTGGGGGTAAAAAGCAGGAGTTTGTTGCGACTGGAAAGCTTGGAGATATTGCTCAAGAAGCAGTAAAGAATGTGTCTGCTATTATTTTGAAGTATTTTGGTGAGGATATTAAGGAGAAGTATGATATTTTCGTGCAGTTCTTGCAAACTGCATCAGAGCATGGTGGTGTGGAGGGTGATTCTGCCTCGATTGCAGTTGCTGCTGCAATTATTTCTGCGTTGAAAGGAATTCCAGTGCGTCAGGATACTGCAATGACAGGGTCGTTGTCAGTACGGGGGGAGGTGCTTGCAGTGGGTGGTGTGACGCAAAAGGTGGAGGCTGCAATGAAAGCAGGGTTAAAGAGAGTGATTGTGCCAAAAGTGAATGTGGATGATATTATTTTGCAAAAAGAAGTGAAGCAAAAGATTGAGATTATACCTGTATCAACAATTTATGATGTGTTGAAGGAAGCCTTGGTGTGGAAAGGTAAAGAGGCTATTTTGAAGAAGATTAGGAAATAACTAAATATTTTAAATTTTATTTATTATACTTTTAAACTTATAATGATTTTTCTTTTTCTACAATCTTTCTTCTCCCTCTTAACGACCACAAAGAGAGGAAAGAAGTCCATACAAAACCAGCTCCTAATGCTGCAGGTGTTTGCATTTCATCAGAAATATAAGCATAATTGCAATATTGAAAAACATTCCATGCAGTAAGAGTACCTATTACTGAATTTAAATATTCTTTACCTGGAATATTTTTAACATATCTTTCTTTAAAATTTTTCCAAATAGTTCCAAGCCTTCTATCTCTAAAAATAGCACTATAATTATTAACTAAATCTTTTAGTCTATATCTCGTTCTTTCACCAACAGTATTATTAACAAAAAAGAAGGTGTTATAGAGATTTCCCAAAAAGTTAGGACCTAACGCTGCTTTTGCCAGAGGTTCTTCTGAAATATGATCGCCTACCAGATTGCCAGTTTCCATTAAACCATAAATACCAGCACCATATAAAGGTGAAAGTGTAGCGGTAAATCGAACTTTTATCCAATCTATTTTTTTATCTGTTAATAACTGAGAAGTAATGTCACCAATAGGATAAACTATTCCAGCTGTTAATATAGCACCTAATAATGGATGTGTTTGTTGTAAATCTCTATAAGCTTCAAATGCTGAGTTTACAAGTTGATGGAGATCCATTCTTTAAGATTTCAATTTTAAGTTTATTAAACTTTCTATTTGTTACCTTTTAATAGTAGTTAATATCAATTAAATTGTTATTTAAATTTAGATGTTTATTTTAAAAGAAAGTATTTTTTATCAAACACAATCTTTATAAAAACACTGAATTGATGTCAATCAATGATTATCAATTTTAAGTTAGATAAGATTATTGCAACCAAGCAGAAGCTCCCGAAAGGGAACATTGAAGCCAGTAATAATGTGAAAGTGATTGATGTGGAAAAAGAATCAGTTGCTTCATTGTCTGATCAGAAGGCAGTGACATTCAAGTTCATGTATGGAGTCACATATAAGCCAAATATTGCATCAATTGAGCTTGATGGAAATGTTGTATACATGAGTGATGATGCAACAGTCAAAGGTATTCTTGATAATTGGAAGAAGAATAAAAAGATTGAGCAGGGAATAGCAGCCCAAGTATTTAATGCAATTCTGAGTAGGTGTAATATTAAGGCGCTAAAGCTTGAAGAAGAGCTGGAGCTTCCCTTTCATATTCCAGTGCCAAGGGTAAGGACAAAGGAGCAAACAGCTCCAGAAACAAAACAAGCAAAGGCCTCGTAATCCTTTCTAGGTATTTGTAAAACCAGTAAGATTATAAGTTCTAATATAGTGCCCATTGATATGTATATACGTACAAAAACAAGGTTGAATGCTTCTGGAAAAAAATACACTTATGCATACATTACAACAACAAAGTATCGGAAAACAAAGACGCCAAAGCAGAAGGTGAAGCAGTATCTAGGAAGAGTTTTTGTCTTTCCAAAAGTACAAGAAAAAGAGGTGTATCCTCTTGAAGAAATAGCAAAAAAGTCCTTAAAAGAGGCTTTGAAAGATCTTATTTGCCGGGAATTGCAGTCTTATGGTTTC
The DNA here is from genome assembly GCA_964367375.1 of Candidatus Woesearchaeota archaeon. GTDB lineage: Archaea > Nanobdellota > Nanobdellia > SCGC-AAA011-G17 > UBA489 > CAYIXG01. The sequence goes on from CAYIXG010000003.1 coordinate 71,311, forward strand.
AATAAAGAAGGAGAAAAATGGGTAAAAGAAGAAATAATCATTGATTTTTATGAACCTTCAATTAAGAATAAAATCTCTGGGAAAAATGTGTGTATTAAGCTAAATGAAGGGATTCTGTCAACATATGCCCTTAAACAGCTTCTTTTCTATATTCTTCCAAGGGCAAGGGAAAAAGAGATTGCAAAGGATTTTGCTAAGAAGTGCGTAGAAGCGGGTTTAACTCTTGAAAAATCATTATTTATTGAGTTATTTAATCAAATTAAATTAATGATTATCAACAGTAATCGATGAACAACGATGCGCAACGATGGAGAACGATGTGCAACGATGCCAAACGATGAAATTTTTGAATTTATGGTTTTAGAACGCTAAATACTTATTAAAGTCCTAAGATTAGCCTTAATAATGGCTGGGGGATCGGAATCTAATAAGATCAAGGAAGCTTTTGAAAGGGTTAAAGATGATATAAATGAGCTAAAAAAAGAGATAATTGACCAAAAAAAGCAAATTTATTCTTTAAAAAACGAAATTAAAGACTTTTTAGTCATAAAAAAAGAAAATAAGGATAATTTAGACTTAAAAGAAATCTCCATAGGAAATGAAGGGGTTTACAACGATGAACAACGATGGACAACGATGAACAACGATGCGCAACGATCAGCAACGATGGACAACGATGAACAACCATTTACAACGATGAACGATGAACCCTCACTTTTCTCAAAAAGATTAAAATCAACAGTAAAATCTCTTGATCAAGCTCTCACTTTTAAGTTTAGAACCCTTTCAGATAGGGAATTCTCAGTTTTTGTAGCCCTTTATGAAATAGTAAAGAAAGTACCTGAAACAACCTATTTAGAGCTTGCAGAACACCTTTCCATTAATGAAACAACTGTCAAAGTAGTGGTGAATCGTCTTATTGGAAAAGGGCTTCCTATTAAAAAAGAGAGGTTTTTGAATAAGAAAGTCTCACTTTCTATAAATAAAGACTTTTTTGACCTTAATCTGCTTGAAAAACTAATCTCATTAAGGCAAAACGCAGGAGAACAAAAGACCCTTTTAGATATAGAATAAACTCACTTTTCAGTAAAAAGGCTTTTTTATGTTTTTTTCTATTTTTTGTTTACTAAAATCTCTTAAATTTTAAAGTATATCTCAACTCTTCCTTTCTCTATAAATCAATGTTTTTTGGTTCTTTTGAAGACTTTCTCTCACTTGTGCTTAAAATAGCCTTTTTTTGCTTTTTTAAGAAGGTTTTTGTAGCCCTTTTATTTTTTCTATCTTCTTCTTTCTTTAATTAGCCCCTTTCTATCATTTATTCATTAAATTTTATCATCTAAAATCCTAAATATGCCTATTTTATCAGAAAAATAATTAATTTAATGCGTCGAAGACGTCTACGACGCGTCGACGAACAGTCTATAGACGTCTACGACGGTTCTTCGAACAATCGAAATCTTTAAAAGGAAAAGAGATATCTTAAATTTGAAGAAGATGGTGTTTTGGTTATTTAAGAAAAAAGAGGTAAAAAAAGAAGAAAATCAGCCTTTTGATTTAGTAGATATTCATCAAAGCCTAAGAGCATCTTTTCAAAGAATTAAAGCAGATATGGTCTCGATTAGGGACTGGTTGCACTACTTTAAAACAAAGGAAGACGATCAAGATCTGAGGTTAAAAGCGATGGAAAATAGGCTTGAAGAGATGGGAGAGGTAATCACTATGATGCAGGAAATTCCTCAGGTGTACGAGAAAAAAGAGCTCGTTAAATATCAAGAAAGGGAAGAAAGGCCTATGCAGGTCTTGATAGCTGAGGAAGAAAAAGAGATTCAAGTGAATGAACTTGATATATTAACAGAAACGCAAAAGGTCATATTCTCTCGGTTGGCGACAATGCAGAATGAGTCACAGCAGCAGTGGATTCCAATAAAAATGCTCGCTCAGGAGTTATATCCAGATAAGCCATATAATATGGTAAGGTCAACCCTTTCTGAATATTTTGGGATCCTTATTGAGGCTGCTTTAGTGAAAAAAAAGAGAAAAGGAAAATTAACATATGTGTCAATAACAGAGAAAGGAGTAAAGTTCTTTGATGCAAATAAAAAAGAGGGATTGAAAAAGCTTATAGCAAAAAGACAAAACTTTTAATTATTGATAAAAATATAAGCTCAAGAAATATTTATATAGCGTTAAGAGATAAGAAAGAGCATGGAAAAGAGGTCTGAACGAGAAGCAATTATAGGATTAGTAATTCTTATAGCAGTAGGCGCAGTTGTTGCTGCACTTGGAGAAAAGGTAAACATACCTTCATTTGATGCGCAACCTACTGGCTTAATAACAGGAATTGCTTCTGACGATGTAACAGAAGCATGGCATCAAACACCTTTTTTGCAAGGAGAGGTGTATACTCAATCAGCTTCAAGAATAGTCTATGATCCAGGCACAGGAAATTGTTTGGTGCGAAATGGACAAGGAGAAATAGCAGCAGTAGCATGCTTAGATGCATGTAAGGTGCATGTAAATGGTAAAGAGTATATAGATAATGTATGTGCAAGCCAAGGAGGCTTTGCACCAAGAAGATTATCAAGACCTGTTGATAGAATATGAACAAAAAAATTCTCATGAATCATCCTTTAGGAGAAATATTCAAAAATGAGGAAAAACAAGTGAAAATAATCTTGAGACAGATGGAAGCCTATGGTTTTTTTCCGATTGGATATGGCATAAATTACGAAAAAACTCTTTTAAACCATGCGCGCCAGCAAGGGTTGTCGCGAGAGCAAATTACAAACATGCTTAACGCAGTAAACAGAAAAATTTAGATAAATTTTTATATAGAAAACAGGTCTTCAAAAATGATGGAAAAAAAAGATGATCGAAAACAGTTTATTATTCTATTAATTGTCGCTTTTGGAGCGATTACTTTAATTTCATATAGTGTTACATCTCCTGTTGAGGAAACGGGGATGGCAAGTGTATTTATCAGATCTGATGAAGGATCCACAAAAATTGGAAGAGAGTCATATACTGCTGTAGATGCTTCTGATGAGCCTCCACAATGTGTATGTAACACAAAACCAAGAGATCAACCCATACCAAACCAAGATGATTGTTTGGGTACTATTATTCCTAAATGTGAAGATAGGCCTTGTACTGTTCTGAGAGAAACTGCCAAGGGGTGGGAAGAAGTTGAGGTAGGTTGTATTTGGAAACTTTAGTAGTTTTTATAAACTTATAAGCAATTCTTAAAACATTTAATCTTATTAGGTTCGTATAAGATATATTGTGCGCCTGTATTCTTTAATATATATTTCATAAACAATATTTATCATTCAAATTGGTTAATAAATTCTATTAAGAGTATTCTACCTAACACTTTAATGATAAAAAGAATAAGCTCACATCTAAAAAAGCTTGCTTATTTAGGAGAATGTTATGTCCAATTAGAACTTGCTAAATATGGCTTTCGTACTGATATATTATCAAAGGGCTTTTATTGTGATTTAATCGGAGAAAACCTATGTAGAATTGAAGTAAAAACTGCTCTTCCTGGGTTATCAAAGAAGACAGTAAGAGGAAAATCTTATTCTTATAAATCTTGGCAGTTTAGACTTAGTCATCCGAAACAAAGTGCCAATGATATTTATGTTTATGTCCTTTTAGAAGGTGTAAAACAGCTTCCTATCGCATATTTTATACTTCCAAGAAGTGCTGTAACAACTAGAGAAAAATCAGGTGTAACAAGCTTTTATGAATCTGATCTTAATGGTACTTTTTATAGAAAAACTAAAATTGATAAAAATGAGTTTCTTAACAATTGGAATATCATTTTGAACTGGAAAACTGATTCTTTTTATTATAAACAGTATAAACAGAATAAAATAAGGTTTAATAAACCAGAAACTTTATAGCTGAAAACGATGCTAGAAACCTATGTTTTTTCATCAAGACCCATTTCAAGACATTGGAAGATTATGTCCAGATTGTCATACAAAATTGCATGTAGGCACTGAAACATTTAGAGATGGCAAATATATGGTGGAACACTGCAAACAATGCGGGTTTCGAACAGAACTCCCCTACCAAAAACATTTGGATAAAAGTTTTAATTTTTGGTAAAAAGATTTGAAGAATAAAACTTTTAAGTAAAAATAATAATTTTTATCTGAAAGATTTTCGCTTTTTCTCAAGAAAAGCATATTAACAACATGTTATTAAGATTAAGATATGCATGCACAATATCAAAAACCAATCATTCGAAAAACAAAAACAATTACGAAACCAAGGATGGAATGGGTTACTATAACAACAACAGGAAAAAAGCCAAAACGCAAGCTTACACCTGCTGATTTTGATTGGGTATATGATATGCTAGGATGGGATAAAAATTGGAAGCCACCGAAATAGCACGGTTTACTTTTGGTATTAGTATTTTTAAGAATCCTGATGGGTCAATTAGTGATCAAGTCTATTCACAAAATAAGAATATACGAGAAGAAATCATTCTTTTGAAACTTCGTGCGTTCCTGCAGCAATCAGAAAAAGCATATTTTGATGAATTTAATAAGGAAACTCAAAGCTAAATAAATATACTTTTTAAGAAATTTCTTCCTAATCTTATAATGTTGCAAGCCTCCAACGAACGTATGCAACAACGGTGTCTGGATCAGGGCCAAATAAGATAAACAATGCAAATACGATTAACAAGACCACCATCAGAGCCTCTTTTTTCATACAAAAGAGATAGGTATTCTTATCTAAAAAGGTTTTTCTTTCATATATTCGCATAATGTGTGTTATACGAACCTATTTAGAATAAAATATATAAGCAAAAATTAAAATATTTATTTAATATTATGTTTCGCATTCAGCAACCCATTTATGACCGGTAGGGAAACTTAAGAAAGCCTGGATATCTACATCTTCTACAGGAGTCCATTGAGGATTCTGAGGGGTGCTATACCCTTTATGGTTCGGATCAAACCCTATTGGAACAATAATAGCACATCCACCATCATAACAAAAGCTGCCTATACGAACACACCGATCTTGATAATATAAAAGAGGAGTTCCTGGTTGAATCCATGGGCATCCACAATCTTCTACTAGCTCTGAAGAAATGTAAAATGCACGGCCTGTTGAAGAAAGGGGAGCATCAGTAAGTGAATCTAAAAGAACTGCACTCATTAATACAATTGCAAGAATTAATATTTGTTTGTTAATCATGAGCCTGTTGACCTCTTCTTTTCCGGCTTTGGATCACAGTGGCAAGTTGCTTTATTGCAAATTTGGGTGTTTGAATTGCAGTTATTAATGCATGTATTAGGAAATTGTGAGTTATAGCTAGGGTTACTCGCTGCATTGCAGGGAAATGTGGGTGGTGTTCCACCTCCACCAGTGCCTCGTGGAGGAAGAGTTCCTCCTGTTGTTCCAGATGGTTGGGTTGTCGTTGTTCCGGTGCCTGTGGCTGAGGGGGTACAGACAGGAAGAATTTCACATAAGCAGAGGGCAGTATTGCATGTGAGTGCACAATTGGTTGCTAATCCAGTTGTGGAAAGAGTAGAGCAGTCATCTCTGCAGCTATAATGGAGAGAATTCCATATTTTGTTAGTATTATCTCCTCCGGCGCAGTTGAAATTGCACTCACAGAAAGCTCGTAAACTGGAATGCTGTCCAAGGTTGCACCAGAGTGCTATTTTCTTCTTTGCTCGTGCTTTGTAGTCATCAAGAACCCTGTTAAGGTTATAATCTCCAAGGTTGTGGCTTGCGATAATCCATTGGGTATCTCCATCTGTGTCTGCTGCATCTTCTGCTTCTGAGAAAAAAGTTGTTAAAAAAGAAGTATCAATAGGTCTTAAGTCATTGGGTAAGGCCCAGCAAGGCCCGACGAGTTTCATAAGTTCTTTCGATTTCGTCCAAAATGCACCAACGACATCAGAATGGGGTGCCCAATTGTCATCGAGCTCTTCAATGATATCATCAATATAGCTCCCATATTTGTTATTAATTTGTGTTATATAATCATTTGTTTCATCAATTTGAGCTTGTGTTAATGGCGTGCCAAGCGTTTGGAAGCCGGTTATGGAAGAGGCGTTTTTCTCTTGGAAGCGAGATGCAATTAGGCTTACAAATAATATAACAATTAAGACAAAGAAAAACTGAACACCTTCTTTTTTCATATAAAAAAAGGGTAGTAGTACTCTTTTTAAACTTTATCCTGAGAAAAAGAGTTGCTTTTTTTTAGCATGATTTCTGGCTGGGTGCGCAGGGTGCAGTCCATGAAGAAGGAAGGTTTGCAGGTGCAGTATTTTGCGTGCTTGTTGATGATGGTCGCGTGCTTGCGGATGAGGAAGTTGATGTGGTAATGGTAACAGTAACATACGCAGGAACTTGATTGGAAGTGACTGTAGACCACGTTCCTCGCGATCTTCCTCGAGATAGGCTTTGTGTTTGGAGTTTAAACTTGCCACAATGTGCTTGTGGGCTTTCACTGCACCAATGATCTTTACATTCACAGGTTATTGTGTCTGGTGTTTTTTTGTAGCATAATCCTTGTCCAGTATTCTGATTTTTTGCGCCAGTAATTTGTGTGGAGATTGTTGTTGATCCACCTCCACTGTTTGGAGTAGTGCTTGATGCAGTCGGGACTGGGGATGTAGGATTGTTTGGATCAATATTCCCATTTGCATCAGTATTGCAAGTAGGTGCAGGGGGTGTTGGTTTGTTTGCTCCAGTGCAGCAAGGATTAGGTGCAGGTGTGCTTGCAGGCTTGCTTGTTTGAAATCCAGTGTAGGAAGGAGAGAGTGAAGAGAAGAGGAATAAGATGCCAAGGAGTAAGAGAATCACTAAAATAAAGGATTGCGAAGAATGCTGAACCTCTTTTTTCATGAATAAACAAAGTTATGCTGCCTTTTTATACTTTTCTTGTTCTGGGGGTGCTTCTTGAGGAAGGAGAGCATTTTGTTTTTGTCCGTACTTTTTCAAGAGGGCTGCGGCAACCGGCTTTGAGATGAAATAGCTGATAATGGAGGTTACAAATGAGATGATAACAGATCCGACAAAAATGCGAAGGGTAGTGTCAAGAATTTTGTGAATGAAAAAATACCCTGGATCTCCCGGGTGGAGCTTGGGAACGAAAATTTTTCCAAGCTCGTTTGATGCGAGAAGAATGGGAGCAGTCACGATAAAGGGATTGAAAATAGCTATTGCTGCGAAGAGGGTAAATTTGTTGACTTTCTTAAAGAGAATAACAATCAAAAGGCCGACAAGAACATGAAGTCCAGGAAGGGGAAGAAGGGCAATAAAGGTTCCGATAGCAAACCCTATTGCAAGTTCATGGGGTGTTTTTTGGAGTCGAACAGCATCATCAATATGCTTTGATACTCTTTTTTTAACTTCATGGTATTTTGTATGGACTCTTTTCTTAATCTTGGTGTGTGCCATCGTTTAGTGAATAGGGTAAATAAGAGATAAGTATTGATAAAACCTTTGTTTAAAAAGAAGTTTTATTGTTTCTCTGTATCGTCTTCTCTTGGATGAGGAGCTTTATTCTGGGGGGTAAAAGTTTTTGTGATGTCTCCTCTATGCTCTCTGCAAATAGAATTGAGAAGTGTAAGGTAACTATTTTTTTGAGTGTCTTCTATTTGATGACGATACGACTGTATTTTTTCTGCAGTAACAACAACGAGGTCTGCAATGCCTGCGAAAGGAAATGAGGGAAAGAGGTTATGAAAGGCTTTGCTTCCTGATCTAATTGCGGCTTCGAGGGATATGCGCCCTTTTCCTGGTTGCTGTTCAGCAAGATCTCTTTCAAGGAGGGTGTTCAAAACTTCCACACCATAACCTACAGTGATGTAAGGGGATTCATCTTTATTTTCAGATTCATAAACTCTTCCAAAAGGGTTGATGTAAAACATGCGTGGTTTTCCGAGTATGGAAACAGCAGCGACAAAGTCACAGATAGAGTCTCTGGTTGTTGTCTCAGCAATTTCTTCATTAAAGTCCCTCACTCGAGTCCATGAAGTCTCATCATCACTTGCGGAGGATATTTCATTGGGGAGGATTCCTGGTTCTTCTCGAAGCTGTTGGTAAAAGGCCGAGATTGCTGCTGTAGGATTGAGACAATGCCATGCGAGTGCTCCTTCAGGAAAAATTCCAACAGAAGAAAGGGTAGGCTGAGGAGTTTCCTCACAATCAGAAATAGCAGGAAATGGTCGATAAGCAAGGAGAACAATGCCTGAGGTGCCTGTATTTGTTTTGATTGCTATAAGGCTGTGCATGAGATACAAAAGAAGTTAATCATTCCTTTATAAAGGTATTTCACTCAAAAAATAAGTTACATTGAGAAGCAAATAAATGTGCTTTAGCAGGCAGCAGTAAGATAATAATCGAGATCTACTTGTGGAATATTACCACCTCCAAAAGGAATTGTTACTCCAGTGCCACGCGTATAAATTATAGTATCTTGATTAATATCATGATCACGATAGTAAAATGTTGCACTAAGAGAAGGAAGTTGGGTGAATATAAGGTGATCAAATCCGCCGCTTGCGCTACGCATGATAAGTTGTCCATCTTGTCGTTCGTATATGATCTTATCTGTAAGATGATCTATTTTTGGCCTAATTCCTGTACCGATAACTGTTGAGGGATTAATTTGGTTTTGAGTTTGTGGGAACTGAACAGTTGAGATGGATCCAATACTTGTAGTAATTCCTGGAAGTAATTGCTGATATACAACAAGACCTGATGCACTTATATCAATAAAATTAATTGATGTGGCTACTCCAAAACCTCCTGTTTGTGCAGGAAGGGGGTTTGTCACAGGGAAAGGATTACAAGGACTATTCAAAGGAGTAATTGCGAGATTACAACCGAAGAGGGTGGTCGTTGCTGTTACTACATTTGTTTGAGCATAAACAAGATAAGGCCATTCAACACCAAATGCAGATGTGAAGGGGCCTGTAGGACCTTGTGAGATAAGAGGTGAGTCATCGGGAGTTCCAAAGAGGTTGTCTGGTCCTGAATACATAAATTCAAGAGTAAATGTTTGAAAGAATCCTCCGGTGCCTAGAGAACGTGTCCATACAAGCATGTATCCTCGTTGAGGATCCGGTGTTTTAATAATGCGCAATTCACCGAAGATGTTAGTAAAAGAAGTGACTTGAGTAGGAATTCCTGGATTAAGTGAAGAAAAGGTGTAAATATATCCTGGGTTTGGTGGTGATGGTGAACTGAAAAGATTTCCAAAAGCTGCGACGTGGTATTCTGATGGGTTTTGTGGGTTTGTTGCAATTGATAAAGCTCCGATGTTAACTGGTGTTGAAATAAGTTGAGTAAGTGCTGCTCCTCCAAGATTTGTGAGTGCCTGAAGATTAAGAGTATATCCTGCGCCAGGAGTACCTTCTGTATATGTGACATAATTTCCATTAATGTCAGCAATATGTCGTAAAGAGGTTGCTGTTGGAAGAGGAGTAGTAATGGGTGTTGGTAGAGGTCCACATAAAACTTCTCCATTCTGAATAATGCCAGAACCATAAGTGAGGGTTGAAGGATCAATAGAGACAACTGCAACGCCAATATTAGGATATACACCTCCACCTTGAGGGTTTGGAATGTCTCCAGTAGGAATAAATTCGAGGAGTCTATTAGGATTTGTAGATTCTACTTGTTCTGTAAATGTTTGTGTTTGTGGAGGATTAAGTGGTCCTTGTTCATTATAATAATCAGTAACTGTTACTGTTTCAACCATAAAAGGGTTTGTTCCTCCGTCTTGAGTAATGTAAGTGTTTGGTCCTGTTGGATTTCCTTGTGCGTCAAGAGGAGTTGTGACAGATAATACATAGAGGTTTGCAGAAAAAGGAGGAATTTGAGAATTGCTTGGAGTAACAGTAGTGAAGATTCCTTGAGGGGTTTGTGGGGTAATAAAATTGAGATAAGCCCCCGTCGGTGAAATGGTAGTAAGGAAAAATGCGATGCTAATAAGGAGAAAAACAAGGATTATGGTATTACTTCTTTTTTTTATTTCTATCATTTTTAAGAGTAATTAATATATTCTTGCTTTATAATATTTTCTATCTCTGTCGTTCATATCTTCCAATCAGTTGTGCTTGTGCAAGAATGTGCCCTTGCATTGCAGTTTCTAATTCTTTTTTTGTTGCTCCTTCAGAGAGTGAGAGCATTGTATTAAGGGCATATAATTTGAAGAAGTAGCGGTGTTCTTTATCAGGAGGGCAAGGTCCTGTGTAGGTAAGATTTCCTCGGGTGTTTTTTCCAATCATTCCTTGAGGTTGTATTCCTTCAAAAATTTCTCTTGTTGTTGGAGGTATATTAAATACTATCCAATGGTCCCATACTTGGATGTTAAATTGTTTCTTTGCAGCTTCAGGAATATCAGGGTCGTCCATAATCAGCGCAAGGCTTTGTGTTCCTTGAGGAATGTTACTCATTTGAAGAGGAGGGCTCATATTTTTTCCGTCACAAGTGTATTGAAGAGGAATCTTTTCTCCTTCTGAAAATGCAGAGCTTGTAAGTTTCATCTGATTAACTCCCTCCTCGAGAGTTTTGCTGGCACATCCTGAAATGAAGAATAAAAGAAAAACAATAAGAGTATATTTCATAGAAAAGAAAGGAAGGAATGGATATAAATAAGTTATGATGATGCATGTTATTATGCTCCTGTGAGTGCAGGTTCATGAGGAGCAACAAGGTGTTCGAGCACTTCTTTTGCTCTTTCAATGAGAGGTTCATCTTCTTGACCAAGAGTGTGGTGTGGTGAGCAGTGTGTCAGTTCATTTCCTGGAGGATAATTTATTCTAAGAAAAGGGTGGTATCTTCCCGCTACTTTCACTCCTTTCCGAGACAGGGTGTTCCGATAGAGAATAATCCCTCGATGAGGATAAAGAGTGGCTTCCGGAATATGCATTGTTTCTGCTGCAGCGTCAAAAACATGCCAGAGAAATTGTGTAAGGTGTCGAATATCCGTGTCATTGCTTACAACCGCGACATCTTGATGGGTATGAAGAGCAAAGGAGAATGCGGATGCAACCACTCTTTTGTCAACATCAGCTATTCCTGTCCATTCTCGTTCATCAATGATGCGAAGGATATCTATAAGAGAACGGTCTTCATGAGCAGGAGAGTAAATGTGGTGGGTAAGCGCAGTGGAGAGGTGGTGGAGTGCAAGAAGATACTGGTGAATATTTTTTTCAAGATCTTCAAGTTTTTCAGAAGGACCAATGAGTCTTTCAGAACGAAGAGAGTGCCTCTGTTGTTTTTCCCTCTCTGTGTGTTGAAGAGAAATAGTACGTTTTTCAATAATATGCACTTTATCACCAAATTCTCTTTCAACGCCTGGAACAACAAAAGGAGGGTGTTCTCTCTGGAAGAGAGTAATAAGGCTTTCAATGTAATGTGTTTCAAATTTTAGGAGTCCTATAGGAATGTCATAGACGCGCTCTGCCTTCCTGAATTGCTGAACAATATCTCTGCCATATGGATCTGTTTGGTGAAACACGGTAGTGTCAAAGAGGACAAGGCCTTGTGCAAGTCGTTTCACAACAGCAGAAAGGCTTCGTTCAACTTTTGCTGCTTCTTGTTCTGGGTTGAGGAGCAAACGTTTTCGTGTCATTGAATCCTCTAGAAAAAGGAGCAATAATTATTATAAAGCTATCTATGGGAGAAAATAAAGATTTTTATAGGAGATAATGATTAATAATAAGAGGTGATGGCAATTCTTGATGTTTTAGAAACGGAGCTGAAGTTGAGAGGGTATACTGGCGCAACAGTGAAATCGTATCTCTCGCATAATAAACGCTTTCTTGATTTTAGTAATAAGCAAGCAGAAGAGATGACTCAAGCAGATGTGAAAAAATATTTAGTATATCTAATCACAGAAAAGAACCAGAAGCCTGCATCAGTAAATTTATGTCTTTCTTCATTGAAGTTTTTTTATGAGCGAGTCTTGAAAAAAAATATTTTTGTAGATATTCACTCACCAAAATCAGAAAAGAAGTTACCAATTGTATTTTCAAAGGAGCAGATTAGTGACATGCTTCGAGTAATGAGGAATGAGAAACATAAGCTGCTTATTGAGCTGTTGTACTCTTCTGGGTTGAGGGTTTCTGAGGCAGTGAAGATGAAAGTGAATGATATTGACTTTAAGGAGAATGTGGTGAAAGTAGTGAGCGGAAAGGGGAAAAAAGATCGTATGGTTATTTTGTCTGAAAAGGTTTCAAAAAGCTTGCAGGAATATCTCCAGAGGAGAGAAGAACAGTCAGAATATCTTTTTGTAGGAGGGAAAGGAGGTTTGTCAGTGCGCATGGCGCAGCGGATTGTGAAGGATGCAGGAAAGCGTGCAGGCATTAAACAAGAGGTTTTTTGTCACGCGTTGCGGAGTAGTTTTGCAACACATTTGTTGGAAGCGGGAACCGATCTTAGGTATATTCAGGTGCTATTAGGGCATTCCTCTATTTCAACAACGCAGATTTATACAAAAGTGTCTTTGCAGCAGTTGAAGAAGATTAAGTCTCCCTTTGATGATTTGAAAGAATAATCAAGATCGAATGCGTACTTGCATTTCGATAGAAAAAGTATGTGCTGTGCTAAATCCTTGAGGTACTTCAAGAACGTACAATGCTTGGTCTTGTGAAGTGTAGCGGACGCAAGGATCTTTGGTGCATGGCTCTGCTTGAGTAATGTCTACAATTCTAAAGTCTTTGCTGATAAAAATCATATCAAGTGGAATCTTTGTATTTTTCATCCAGAACGTTTGTATGTTTTCTTCAGGAAAAATAAAGAGCATGCCACAAGTGGAGCATAAAGATTCGCGGAACATGAGTCCTTGTTCTCGTTCTTCAGGAGAATCAGCAATTTCAACAGTAATCGTTTCTCCGTTAATAATCACTGCAGGTCCTGCGCATCCGGTAAGAAAAGCAAGGAAAAGAAGGAGCAAGAATGCTTTCATTTAGCCGAAGTATGCTGGTTTTTTTGGTAGTGATTGATCAACTGGTTTTGATTTGTTAATAAGATCTTTAATTTTTACTTCAAATTCTTCTGCTTTTTTGATTAAAGGTTTGAAGTCAACATTCAATGTAAGATATTCATCAAGGAATTCAATGATTTTTGCTGCTGCGCGAGAATCAGGAAGTGCGCTGTGTGTTTCTGCAAAAAGGCATGTTAATTTGAGTCCTTGTTTAAGAAGGAGTGCTCCTGTAACACCAATGATAATGCCCTCTTTTAGCGGTTGAATATGACTGTCTTTGAATGATTTTCCTCCTTTGTTGAGATAAAAGAGACGAGGCTCCTTGGTTATCTCGTTTGCACCAACTCCTTCAAGGCTGATGAATTCCTTTGCGTTAAGGTCATTTGCTAGTTTAACAAGAAGGTCTGCGATTTTCCACTCAAATCCTTGCACGCTTGCAAGCGCATGTAATATGATAAAGTTATGTTTTGGATCATAAAAGATGCCTAATGGCTCAACAGGGTCTCCTTTGTGTACTGCAATCACTGGAGGAATTTCTTCGATGCGAATGCTGCCTATTTGGGTTGCGTTCAAATGCTTAATGAGGAACTCTGTTGCAATGGTTCCAACAAGTCCATATCCGGGAAATCCTTCGATGATAATGGGGTTTTTTGGCTTCTTTTGAATAGTTAACTGCATATCTTTTTAAGGTTGATCTTCTTTTATTAATCTTTCCTTTAGAGCAAATAAAAAGGCTTATTAAAGGAGAAAGAGAAAGCGTTTTTTTGTGGGCTCGTAGCTCAGGCTGGCTAGAGCACTTGGCTCTTAACCAAGGGGTCGCAGGTTCAAATCCTGCCGGGCCCGCTTTTTGTTTCGAAGAAAACTTTTTATACTCTTTAATGTAGATAAATATATGGAAAAAGAGGTAAAGTCAAGTAAATGGATATTCTTAATTGCCTTTATTTTTATTATTGCTGCTGTTTTTTTATCCAATGCAAAACAAGATAGAGGTTTGCAACAGTTAGATAATGAGAGAATAAGTGGAATGGTATATCAAAGTTCTGGAGACTGTTTTTGTCCTGCTAATATGCAAGGATACCTTGCTAAAGCTCAAAAAAAGTATCCTAATAAAAAACTAGAAATCTATAATGACTGTGATGTTTCAAATAATTGGTGTCCTAGAATGTCATGTGGAATTGGGGAACAAACTCCAAATGGCGGTATGACTGGTCCTATTAGTATGGACTATGACTTTAAATGTAAACTGTAATAAAATAAATTAAGATTGGGTAATACACTTTTTTGAAGAATAAATATTAAGTTAATGTTCATCCAAATATGTACAAATTTTTAATCCTTTCCTTATAAAGATAATGAATGAAGAGAAAACCTTTTATAGCACAAACATAGCTGTTTATATGATGAAAAAAGAAGGTCATAAAAATAAAAGAGTGTTTATAATAATTCTTCTTATTGTTATTGCTGGTTTTTTGTATGGTTCAAGATCAGAAAAAAATTCTCAAGAATCACAAGAGAAGAACATGAGAATAGGAGGTGCGTATGCAACACCTGCAGAGTGTCAATGTTCAGTAAACGCACTGTTGCCAACACTCTTGAAAAAAGCACAACAAATTTATCCCAATAAGAAGTTAGAGACATTTAATAATTGTCCTGACGAATCTGCAAAGACATGTCCAACATTGACCTGTGGAGTCAGAGAGGTAAGAACAAAAACGTCTTTGCAGCAGTATACATATAAATGTGAAGTGAGATAATCATTTTCTGTACGTGATGAGCGAATGGGAAAACAAGTAAAGTTGCAGCGCACATTAGGACTCTTTGAGGTAACGACTGCTGGCGTTGGAATCATTCTTGGGGCAGGTATTTATGTGCTCTTGGGAATTGCGTCTGGATATGCGGGAAACGCAACGTGGATGGCTTTTGCAGTTGCAGCAGTTGTTTCTATTCTTACTGGGTTAAGCTATGCAGAGTTGTCTTCAGTGTTTCCATCAGATGCCAGCGAAGAAGTATATGTAGAGAAAGCATTTTCGAGGAGGACGGCAGAGGTTATTGGGATGATGGTAATCCTTACAGGTATAAGCAGTGGAGCGACGGTTGCATTGGGGTTTGCGCATTATGCGGGTGCGCTAATACATATTCCTTTGTTATGGACGGCAATTGGATTGATTGCAGTCTTGTCTTTGATTAATTTTATTGGCATTAAACAGTCAACAAGGTTGAATGTTATATGTACAATAATTGAGACTCTTGGGCTGTTTCTTGTCATAATTATTGGAGTAAAATTTATTGGAAGAATTGATTACATGGAAATGCCCTTCGGGTTACAAGGAGTGTTGCGTGCAAGTGCGCTTATTTTCTTTGCCTATATGGGTTTTGAAACAATGGTAAAATTGAGTGAGGAGACAAAGAATCCAACAAAGACTATTCCTAAGAGTATTATTCTTGCGATTATCATTAGCTCTTTAATTTATCTAACTGTTGCAGTCATTGCATTAAGTGTGGTTCCTTGGGAAGTGCTAAGCAAGTCGAATGCTCCTCTCGCTGACGTTGCTGCTGCCGCACTAGGGAATAATGTACTTCCTTTTGTTGTTATTGCAGTAATTGCTCTTTTTTCAACAGCGAATACTGTCTTAATGACTTTAGTAACAACATCGCGTATCATGTACGGGATGGCTGTAAAAAAAAGATTTCCTGGTTTTTTCGCTCAGGTTCATAAGGGAACAAGAACTCCGAGCAAGGCAATCTTTGTCTTGATGATATTAACAATGATATTTACATTGATAGGAAAAATTGATATCATTGCAAACATTAATGATGTGTTCCTCTTTCTGACGTTTGCAGTAGTGAACGCAGCGAATGTGAAATTACGATATGCACTTCCGTATACAAAAAGGCCTTTTAAGGTCCCTGGTGCAATAGGGAAATTTCAAATACTCTCATTTTGTGGAATGGTTGTTTCTCTGATAATGATGGGTTACGCATGTTTGAATATCATTCAGGGCGTTGCTTAGATTTGTGTTGTATCTCTGGGGAAAAAGAGGTTGAGTGTCCAGTCCCAAGCGACTTTCAGCTTGTTTGACCATCCAACAAGCTTTGTTAAGTAAATAGTTCTCCATAGCCACCATGCAAAGAATCCTTGAATGGAAAATTGTCCGATTTCTCCGACAGCAAATTTTTGGCCAATAGAAACGAGAAGTCCTTGTTTTTTGAAGAAAAATAGTTCTTCGGGTTCATTACGGAGGGAATGGATGATGTTGCGTGCAAGGATTGGTGCTTGTGCAACTGCTGTTTGTGCGAGTGCAGGCACAGGGGTTATTTCTCCTTCATTCATAAAGAGTGCTGCGTCTCCAAGAGCATATACATCAGTTAAACCTTTTACATGGAGAAATGTGTCCACAGGAAGAAAGCCTTCTTTTGTTCTCCTATTGGGAATAAGAGGTATGACAATAGGTTTTACTCCTGGAGTCCAGAGAAGGGTATACGCAGAAATCATTTTGTGTGTATTAATCTCGATGCTTTCTTTTGAAACTTTGGTGACTGGGGAGTTGGTGAGAACAGTAACTCTTTTTTTTGTGAGAGTAGCAACTGCTTTTTCTCGTGACTTTTTTCGAAGGAAGGGGAGGATTGTATCTCCGCGCTGGATAAGATAAACATGAATGTCTTTTGCTTCAAGGTGTGAATAATTTTCTTGTAAGCTTTGTTGGAGAAATTCGCTTAATTCTCCGGCGAGTTCAACTCCTGTAGGTCCTCCGCCGACAACAACAAAAGTGAGGTATTTTTGTTTATCTTTCGAACTTTTCGAAGCTGCTGCAAGTTCTAAAGCATCAATGACTCTATCGCGAATAGCAACGGAGTCCTGAAGTGTTTTGAGAGGGATGGTGTATGCTGCTGCGTTTTGAACGTTATAATAGTTGACTTCTGATCCGGTGGCAATGACAAGAATATCATAGGTGAAAGCGCCGCAGTCAGTGTTGACTGTTTTTTCATTTGTATTAATGGACGTCACAAGGCATCGAACAAAATGGAAATTATGCTGATTCAAAATCTCTCGGATAGGCTGGACGATGTGTTGCCTGTTGAGTCCTCCGGTTGCAACCTCATGGAGCATGGGAGAAAAGAGAAAATAATTGGTTTTGTTGAGGAGATAGACTTCAATAGTAGTATCATTTTTGATTTTTCTCAAGAGATGTTTTGCTGTAAAAATTCCGCCAAATCCGCCTCCAATGATAACAATGCGTTTCATAGGTGTGTAAAAAAGAGGTTCGTTTTTATATATTTGCTTTAATGAAAAGTTTATTGGTGCAGTATTTCAAAGAAGGCATCATAGATGGAACGCCCGGTTGTAAAGCTGTAAAAATGTGCACCAAGTCCGTGTGCAACGTGCGTGAGGCGTTGTTTATGTTCTTGAAGCTGGTCACTGTACTTTTTCTTCACGCTGCTCGTGACGAACATTTTGAGAAGACTTTTTGTTTCGCTGTCTTTAAGGTTAAATTCACCCTTGAGTTTGAGCTCTGCTTCGTCTTCATCAAGGACTTGAATAAGGATAATCTTGTTGTTTTTGAATCCAATGAGTGCTTGTCTTACTTCTTCTGCATCGTAGAGGAAGTCGCTGATGACAACAATCATGCTGCGTGATCCGATAGATTTTGCGTACGTAATGAGGGAATTCTTGAACCTGCTTTCTCCTTGCGCTTGTTTGTTCTTGAGGTAATCAATAATTTCAACTATTTGTTTTCTTCCTTTGTGTGGTTTGAATTGCTCGAGAGTGTGTGAGAATGTGCTGAGTACAAAGCGCTCGTTTTTTTTGAAGGAAAGGTATGCAAATCCCAGTCCAAGCATGGCTGCATACTCGTATTTCTTTGTTGTTTTTCCGAAGTTCATGCTCCCGCTGTAATCAATGATGACATGCAGTGTGAGGTTTCTGTCTTCTTCGTATCTCTTCACATGAAGCTTGTCAGTTCGAGCGAAAACTTTCCAATCAATGTCTCTGATGTCGTCTCCTGGAGTATAGATGCGATGGTCTTTGAACATGGTTCCTCTGCCAGTGTGAATGCTTTGGCGTTCACCGACATAATTTGAGGAGATTCTTTTCTCAATGATAAGGTTAAGTCTGTTCAGGTGTTTGAGGAATCCAGTTTCGAGCATGTTATTTCAAGAGGTATCGAATCACATCATCTTCATTGAAGTTGTTGCGTTCTGCTTCGAAGTTGAGGATGATGCGGTGCCTGAGGATTGGGAAGCTCATGTGCTTAATAATGTCCTTATTGACATAGTCTTTTCCTTCAAGGAGTGCTCGTGCTTTCGATGCAAGAATAAGCCCGATGCTTGCGCGAGGGCTTGCCCCGTACTCGATAAGTTCTTTGTGTTTTCTTGTTTTATTGACGAGTTCGACAGCAAATCGTTTGATGTCATTGGCGACAGGAACCTTCCGTACAAGGTCTTGCATGGCTGCAAGTGTTTCTTTTTTGAGCAGTGGTTTTAAATCTGGAATTTGTATTGATTCGGTATATCTATCAACAATTTCATATTCCTCTTCGATGGTTGGGTAATCAACTTTTATTTTTAAGAGAAATCGGTCACTCTGTGCTTCAGGGAGGGGATATGTTCCTTCTTGTTCAATAGGATTCTGGGTTGCAAGGACAAAGAATGGCCTTTCAAGGAGGAATGTTTTGGTGCCGACAGTGACTTGTTTTTCCTGCATGGCTTCCAAGAGTGCTGATTGGGTTTTTGGAGTTGCTCTGTTGATCTCGTCCATGAGAACGATGTTTGCAAAGAGAGGTCCTTGTTGGAATTTGAACTGTCTTTTTCCGCTTGTGTCGTCAAGGATGTATGTTCCAGTGATGTCTGAGGGCATGAGGTCTGGTGTTCCTTGGATGCGAGAAAACTTGAGGTCCATGAGTTGTGCGAGTGTGCGGATGCTGAGTGTTTTTGCAAGTCCAGGGTATCCTTCAAGAAGAACATTGGAGTCGCAGAGGATGGCTGTGATCATTTGTTTGAGCATTTCTTCTTGTCCGACAATAACCTTGCTTGCGTGTGCGAGTATTTCTGCAAAGGATTCTTGAACGTCGTTTACTTTCATAGTTATTCTCCTGCTAATTGTTCAAAATATTTCTTAACGAGCTTCTTGTTTTTGATGGTTTCTTCATATGTGGAGTCAGCAATGGCTCCTCCAATATCTTCTGCCTGGCTTTTCTTTGTAAACTCAAGGTTTCGTGGGTCATTGATTTTGGAAAGGTCTGGTTGGCTTTGTTCTTGAGTTAATTCAAGGAGTAAGGGATCTGTTCCTGGTTGCGCAACTGAGGGATCTCCATAAATGTCGCGGTCTCCTTCGCTATCACTAATATTCAGTTTTTTTGCTTTGATAAGGCTTCCAATGTCGTCTATTTTGTTGAAGAATCCAGTGACTGCATTTGCGTCTTTGAGTGTGTCATAGGTGAAGTCAGAGCTCGAGACAAAAAGGAAGAGGAGGGCAAGTCCGAAAATGCCGAAGAATTTGAGTCCGACTTTTTTGCCGTCAAAAAGGGTCAGGCTGCGGAGATGGGCTATTTTAGCAGTGACTCTGTCATTAAGGCTTTGCGTAACCTCATTGTCTTTCATAATGTTATCTTCCGCTGTCCTCAATTGCCATTCAAGATCGGGAATCTTTTCCTCAGCATCTTTAAGCTTGATTTTTCTGTACGTGATGAAAATTGCAGGGATAAAATAAATGCCTGCAGGAATGGTCGCATAAAAGAGAGGAAGGATGGTAAAGACAGTGATCGTTGCGAAGATGAGGAAGAGAACAACAGTATTGATAAATACGTGAAACAGGCTTACGAAAATGAGGGTTCGCCGTACATGGTTCAGGGCTCGTCGAATACTATTCATAGTATGAATTCGTTAAATACAGTCTTCTTTGTCTTCAATGCTGCTGTTGAGAATGCATTCTTCGATTTGGTTAATCACGTTGTCCCTCTCTTGAACTTGCTCTTGAAGGTCTTTAATGGATGTTGTTTGGCTGGTAATGGTATCATTTAAGTCGTCAATTTTTCCTTCAAGGAATGTAATCTCTTGTTCAAGATCAATGTATTGTTTGCTTAAGTCTTGTGCTGCTTCTTTTTTTTCTTCAAGTTGACTTGTTGTTTGGTTTAATTGGGTTTGAAGGGTCTTTTTTTGTGCAAGGATGTCTTCATAGGACTCTTCAACTTCGCTATACTTTTTGTTGAGCGCGGTAATCCTTGTCCATGCAAAGATGCTGACTGCAATTAACGCAATGATGCAGATGCTCATAATAAGAATAGGTGTTGAGCCGCTATTGGCGTTTCGTTGGGAGCGAGAAGAGAGGGTTTTATCAGGAATGGAGGTGTAATCTGGCCCTCTGCGTTTAAGCTCTTCAATTTGCTGGTTTATCTGTTCAAGTTGGGTTTTTCGTCTTCTTTCAAGCCATCGTTTGATCATTCCCATCGTTACCATTGGCCTGTAAAAACTCATTTAAATATGTTTGTATTGCATGATCTTTCGCACATAAAGTTCAATAAGAAAGAGGAAGAGGGCTTCTAAAACGAAAATCCAGCCGTATGAATCTTTGTCAAAAAGGCTTTGTTTTGATTGTCGCTTGATTTCAGTGGTCATGCTCCTAATATCATCAGGATCAAAGAATGTTCCTCCAGTGCTGCTGACAAGATTGCTCAGTTCAGGGCTGATGCCTATAGGATTGTACTCCTGTTCATGGTTAACCGCAAAGGTGACTCCGAGGAGGGTAACAAATCCGGTGGTTGTTGCGGGAATGGTTGCGCTGTAAAGGTCATTGTCCACTCGGGAAAAGGTAACTCCTTCAAGTGAAGGAGGTCCTGATGATTTGGTGAGAATGGTAGCCTGTTCTCCAGCAAATGTGTCTGGAATAGTAACAAATGTTTCTTTTTTGCGTTCAGGATCTCCCACTGCCCAGTTGAGTGCTCTGATGAGGAGGCGCGCGTTAATATTGTTGAGCAGTTCTCCTGCATATACACTTCCATCATCAGTGAGGATCACGACAACTCTGCCAAGTCCATATCGTCCTGCAACAATGAGCGGGTCTCCTTTGTCTGTGATGACGAGGAGTTTTCCTGAGGGGCGGGGGACTGCTTCATTAATGCCATAAAGAGATGCGAGAATGTTCAAGTGTTCAGTAATGAAATGATTTTCGTCAAAAATGACAACACCGTATGTGTCTGTGGTTGTTTCTCCTTCAGGATCTCCAAACAGGAGTTTAAGCTTGTTTTTTTGGCTTGCTTGGAAATAGGTGCCCTCGCCAATGGTTGCAATGTCCTTCATGATAATCTCATTTGTTTGTTCACCAACACCGATGGTGTATATTTTGATATGCTGCTCTGCCGCATACGCTGCTGCTGCATAGGCTTGGTCTCTTTGTTGCGTGTTTCCGTCAGAGATGAGGATAATGTTTTTACTTCCAGGTCCTGATTTTAAGAGTTCTATTGCTTGTGCAAGTCCTACTCCAATGAGTGTTCCTCCATGAGGCGTAAGGCTTGCAATTTGATTTTTAAGTAAGGAAATGTCTTTTTTATGGAGCATATCAAGCGGAGAGACAGTGTAATGCTCAGTATCAAATGCGACAACACCAACGGCAAAGTCTTTCTTAATATCTTCAAGGATGCTTATAGCAAGGGCTTTTTCAACATCAGCAGCGAGTCCTCCTGAACTGTACGCTTGGCTTGTGCTTCCAGAAACATCAATCACAATCACGATGCTCGAACTTCCTTCTTCTTTTTCTGCGCTGCCGACATGAACGGGAAGAATGCTTTCAAAAACAGAATTTTCATAATTGCCGCGATCGAATGATTGGCTTCCTCCGAATACAACGAGGCCGTTTCCTTCGCTGACAAAGTCGCTGAGAGTGCTGACTGATCCTTGAAGTTGGTCGATAGTGAGGTCGTTAATGACAAGTGCATATGCCTCTTCAAGATTGCTGATGGTTGATGGTTGTGCAACAGCATATGCTTGCTCAAGTATGGAAAGAAGTGGACTCTCTTTGCTGCTCACAAAAGCAATAGGTGGTTTATCAACGACTTTGATCGTTTTGTAATATTCATTATTTTGGAGGAAATAATCATCCTCGTTGAGAACTGCTTTAATGGTGTGATATCCATCAGTAAAAGTGCGGTAGAAGGTAATGTCTTGGTCTGTTGTTTCATCAGCGATAAGCTCGTCGTCAAGATAGACTTTTATCCCGTGCGCTGTAGGCTTGGTGCCAGTTACTGTAATGGTAAATAATGCTTCAACACCGACTGTTATTTTTGATGGTCCGAGGATTTCAATTGCATAGTCACTTTCAACAGGTTCAAGATGGAGTGCGTTGATCGTGATGTTAAGATTGCTTGCAGTCAGTGCGAGGTCACCAAGTGATGCGCCTGCATTGTTCTGCCCGTCACTAATAAGGAGCACGCTTCCTCCTTTGTCAAGGTATACGCTCGCGTCATCTGCGAGCGGACTTTTATATGGCTGTCCAATGGTATGTGCTTTTACTTTAACAACTTTTTTGAGTGCTTCTGCAATGGTGGTGCTCATACTTCTGTCATAAAGGTTGAAAGAGCTTGAGTTGTCAGTAAGGATGGTCACTCGTGGATCACCGCTCTTAAAGAGTTCATCATATCCATAAGGTGATGCAAGCGCTATAAATAAGAGTGAAAGGATAAGGAATCGTGTGATAAAAAGCAGGATGCGCATGCGTCTCAGTTTGTGCAAGTGAGCTCGATCTTCCGCGCGTGTTTTCTTGAATGAAAAAAGAAAAAGAAGGATAAGGAAAATGAGGGGAATTCCTATAAGATAAAAAGGATGCTCAAAATAGGACTCCAAGAGTAAAGAAATGCTCATCTAGATGTCTCCTCTTCCTTTTATCCATATAATTTCAATGAGAAGGAAGATAAGGGTAATGATAATGAGTGTTTGTGCAAATGGTTTTTTTATTTTGTCGCTGGAAAGGTCTTCAATTTGGGTAAGAATGTTTTTTCGTTCTTCTCTGTTGACTGCAAAATTGGATTCTTCTTCGCTGACAAGGCTTACAGCGATAGTGTCGCCATTGACAGTATAGAATCCTGGTTCTGTAAGGGTAAGTCCAGTAACACTCATTTTTTCTGAGGGTGTTGTGATGTCTGTTCGCTTGCTGAAGAAGAGTGTTTCTCCCCCTTGTTTGTTCAGATCGGCGAGAGTTTTAATGCCTCCGAGGAATGTGATTGCTTGATCCCAAAAGACAGGGTACGAAGGGCTTAAAATGAAGTCGCTTGCCTCTTCAAGGATTCCATAATACAATATCTTCCCTTCTCCATATTGGCTGAGGGAGATGACGCTTGACTCATCTGCTGTTGCGAGTGGAATTCCTTTGTCATTTTTTGTGGCGAAGTACTGTTTCACTCCTCCAAATTCAACATCTTTGGTGATCTGGTTTTCTTGAGCAATAGTCACTGGAGAAAATCCTTTTTTTTCAGTGAGTGTTAAGTGGAGAAGTTCTCCGTAGGAAATGTCTTTGCTGTCTTTTTGAGCATGAATGATGAGGTTTGCTCCTTCTTTGACATGCTGAGTGATAGTGGAGAAGCTTCCGGCGATGAGGCGTTCAGGTTTTATGTCATGAATGATGTAGAGGTCATAAGGTTCATTAGAGATAATAGGTGGCTGTGCAAGGTCGAAAACGACTGATTCTGTTGCAGTGAGTGCTGCTTTAAGGTACACGGAAGGAGTATTGGAAATCAAAAGAACAGTAATGTCTTTTTCTTTTGGCATGCTGAGGTATGCAGTATTATCGATGGGAAAATCGTCTGATGCAGAGAGTGTAATGGTTCCTGTTTTGCTAATCGGTTGGAAATGTGCAAGTTGTGTTTCTCCTGGTTGAATAATCAGTATCTTTTTTTCTGATCCGAGAGCAACATCTGTTGATGCTTCCTTGTTCATGTAGTTCTTGACAAAAACGTCGATGCCTTCATCAGTTATTTTGACCTTAGTAATGCCAACATTGTTTACTTCTTTCTGTGGGCTTACAGGAATGTATGTAACAGCAATTCCTCTGCTTTCAAGAGCTTTGGTTGCAGTAGTGATGTCAACTCCTCCTGTGTTAAGAAGGTCGCTAATAAGATAAATATGAGGTTGGTCTCCTTGGGTGTATTGTCCTGCGAAAAGTAATGCTTCGCCGATGTTTGATGTTGTTGCTGCTGGTTTAAGCCTGTTAAGAACAGCGAGTGCTTCTCGTTTGTTTCCGTTTTCGAGAATAACGCGTGGAGTGCTTGCGACAAGAATAAGGGTGTTTTGTTTTCCAACAACCTTTTTTGCTTCAGAGATGAGGCGTGTAAAGACTTGGTTGTCAAAAACAGTTGTGCTTCCGCTCGTGTCAAGAACGATGACTGCATTGTCTGTGAAGAAGTCTCCTTTGAGTTTGAGGTATGGGTCGACAAAAAACATGCTCAGCAAAAGAATAATGAGCAGCTGGATAATGAAGAGCCAGTCTTTGGTGAATCGTTTGAAGAAGCTTGTCTTGCTTTCTGTTTTGATGTGTTTGCTGAAGAACATGAGCGATGGAACTTCAACCTGCTGTGGTTTTGGTCTGATAATGTAGAGAATGAGAAGAGGAATAAGGCTGAGAAATGCAAGCCATCCTAATGGGTTTTCGAATCCGAAGGAGACCATGCTGTTCTAGAGTTATAGATTGTTTTATATGAATTGCGATTGTAAAAAGAGAATAAAAGAAAGAGAATTTAGAGGAGGGTGCGGATGCGCTCGATGTGTTCTGCAATCCGATGTCCTGCCTCGGTGAGTTTGATGGTTTTGATTCTGCCGCTTTTTTCAAAGTCGACAAGTTTTGCGGTTTGCATTTCTTGCAGGATCTTTACTGCATGAGAATAGGTGCAGTCAACTTCTTTTGCAAGAACAGAACCGTATCGCGCCTTGTTGCTGTTTCGCAAGGCAACAAGCATCATTGCTGGCTTTCGTCTAAAAAACACCTCAAAAATATCTTTCTCCTTTTTCTTCATTAAGGTCCCCCCTTGTGTTATTACCCAGTTGAAGTATGGAAAACGTGTGCTTCTATTTAAACCTTTTTCTTTTCAAATATACTTCTTAATATATAGTTAATAACATTATTAAATCTCGTTACCATTGCTTAATAGTTATAAGTATATCTTCCCACAATCTTTAAATAAATAAGAAGAGCTAGTCAGAAGATGCTTGATGTGCGATTTATTGTGGAGCATCCGCATGTAATCAAGGATGATCTAAAAAAGAGGTTCAAAGCAGACCGCATTTGGCTTGTTGATGAGCTTCTTGAAGACTATAATACTCTGAAAAAGTTCAAGAAAGAGGTTGATGACCTTCGCCATAAAAGAAACGTGCTTTCAGAAGAGGTGAACAAGCTCAAAAAGCAGAAGAAGGATCCAAAGAAGCAGTTGAAGGAAGTCAAAGACATTCCTGGAAAGATTAAGGAAGTTGAGGAGAAAATCACTTTATTGGAAGAGAAGATGAAGGAGAAGCAGCGGCAGATTCCAAATATTACTCATGAGTCAGTGCCTCAAGGAAAGGATGAAACAGAAAATCTTGAAGTACGGAAAATAGGGAAAGTCCAAGAGAAGAAGTATGAAGTAAAGAATCATGCGCAGTTGATTGAAGAATATCAGTTAGCTGACTTTGATGCAGGGCGTCTTGTCGCTGGCGAGGGATTTAATTACTTACTAGGAAAAATGGCGTTGCTTGACCTTGCCTTGCAAAGGTATGGTATTGATTTCCTCTTGAAGCAGAAGTTTACCGTGGTTGTTCCTCCATTGTTGATTCGGGAAGAGGCAATGAAGGGAGTGGTCAATATGACTGACTTCAAAGACACAATCTATAAGGTTGAAAACGAAGATAAATTTTTAGTCGGTACAGCAGAGAATGCGCTTGTTCCTTTGTTTAAGGATAAAGTATTCAAGGCAAAAGATTTGCCGGTGAAGGTGACTGCAGTCACGCCTTGCTTTAGAAGGGAATTGGGTGCGCATGGTGTGGACACAAAGGGTTTGTTTCGAATGCACCAGTTCAATAAGGTTGAACAAGTTGTTTTTTGTGATCCTCAGGATTCCTACATTCTTTTAGAGGAAATACAAAAGATTTCAGAAGAGTTTTTTAAAAGTCTTGGTCTTTCGATTCGAACGATTGCAATTTGTTCAGGAGATCTTGGCAGTAAGCAGGCAAAGCAGTATGATATTGAAGCGTGGTTCCCGAGACAGAATGCATACAAGGAAGTGACGTCTGCAAGCAATTGTACGGATTACCAATCGCGACCATTGAATATTAAGTACGAAAAGCAAGGAATAAGGGAATATGTGCATATTTTAAATAACACGATGGTTGCGACATCGCGAGCGATGGTTGCTATTCTTGAAAATTTTCAGGAAAAGGATGGTTCAGTCACGATTCCTGAAGTTTTGCAGCCATATACTGGTTTTAAGAAAATTCCGTAAAAACGATTTACGTAAGAGTCATAACATAATGGATGATATCACACCATGTATGCCAATCTTTTCTCAGAATTCTTTTTTGTTCTTTGAACTGAACACGAAGAAGTGTGAGGTATTCTTTTTTTGCATGCTGTTTTTTCGCAACTAAGAATTGTTTTTTCATTTCTTTTAAGGAAGAGAGAGTGCTGTTTATACGTTCAGATATTTCATATACTTTTTTTTGAAGCAATTCTTTATTTACATAAAAAGAATTTTTTATTTTATTGATGGCAAGAATTTTGTCTTGTTGAATCAATCGATGTTTGATAGTATACTGATTAATTTTAATAAGATTTTTGGTGAGATGTATTTTTGAGAGAATCCAAATGAGCCATTTGCTTGTGTCAAAATGATACCACTTCACGCCATTTCGATAGTCTGATGCAAAAGTGTGGTGATAATTGTGATATCCTTCTCCAAATGTGAGGAGTGAAATAATATAATTATCAACTGCAGAGTGTTCTTTTGAGTAAATTTGTGATCCCCAAGAATGGGCAAGTGAATTAATGAACCAGGTAAGATGGTGGACAAGGAAGGTTCTCAACAAAAAACAGAAGACAAATGAACCAAAGAAATCATTAAAAATAAATCCAAAAAGTGAAAAAACAAGAAGATTGCTTACAAAGAGGAGATAAGGATACCATCGATGCTGGAACAGAACAAGTCTATTTGTTGTTAAGTCAGGAACTACTTGTGGATCAATAGGTTGTTGTTTTCTAAAAATCCAAAGAATGTGTGCATAGAAGAAACCTTTCTTGATGGAGTAAGGATCTTTCTCGCTGTCAACAAAGCGGTGATGAATGCGATGGTCAAAGCTCCATTGGAGTGCACTTCCTTCAGTGGCAAGAGTTCCAAGAAAAAGAATGATGCTTTCAACAGTTTTATTAGTGGTATACGTGCGATGCGCGTATAAGCGATGATATCCTGCAGAAATGCTTGTGCCAAAGACGAATGCCATGATAATTGTGGCAAGGATAATACCAAGGCTGGGAAGTTGCATGTTTAAATACAATGGAATGGTAGTAATAAGGAGAAGGTGATAAATAATGATAAATAACCCAGGAATGAAGTTAAAATTGGTAAATCGCATGAAATCCCTCTTTTTGGAATGGGAAGAGAAGAGAGTATAAAAACCTTCTTTTTTTGAAAAAGGCATAAATCTTAAAAACCTTCTCTTTTCTAGTATTTATATGGAAGAAAAACTGAAGATATTGGCTGCAGGAGATTTTCATGGAGATAGCAGTCTTGCAGAAAGACTTGCAAATCAAGCAGATAAGGAAAAGGTTTCTTTAGTTATTTTGAACGGTGACATTGTTGAGGATGAGAACCCTATTACAGGAGTTATTGGTCCTTTCTTGAATAAAAACAAGAAGGTGATTATTATTCCAGGGAATCATGAATCTCCTGCAACTGCAGAGTTTCTCAAAGAGCATTATAATATCTTTAATTTGCATGGATATTATATGATCTACAAAAATGTTGGTATTTTTGGATGTGGTGGAGCAAACGTTGGATTAACGCAAGTGACAGATGAGGAGATGATTGAAATATTAAAGCGCGGATTTGAAAAAGTGAAGCATGCGAAAACGAAGGTGATGGTGACGCATATTCATCCTGCAGGAACAGCCATGGAAAAGTTTTCTCGCTTTGTGACAGGAAGTAAAGGATTAACAAAAGCGATTTATGAGTTGCAGCCAGATATTGTGGTGTGTGGTCACGTGCATGAGGCTGAGGGAATTGAGGAAAAGTTAGGGAAGACGCGCGTGATTAATGTTGGAAAGAAAGGACGAATTCTTGAAGTATAAGAAGAGCATATAAAAAGATTTGTTACTTTTTATCAAAAACTTTTATTATCTTCATAAAAGAATTAGGTGCCCTATCTTTTTAAGTTTGTTGGTGCCCGAACAAAATTTATTCTTCTATCTCTAAATCTACAAAATGCAATTCCTTTAACAATTTTTCAACATCTTTGCCTTTTGGTCTTTCTCCTTCTTTGGCAACCCTTAATTTTACATTTAGATGGGGCTTATCATGTGATAAATCTATTGAATAATCTAATATTATTTGTGAACCCGCTTCAAGTGTAACAGAACTTCCAGCACTCGCTATTTTCCTTCCCTCATACCATTTATCGTTTATATCTATATTATCGCTTGTTTCCATGCTGATAAAGGGATATTTACATTTAAATAGGTGCCGTTAAGTTTTACAGCTCACGAAAATACTTTTTTTGCAGCATTTGATATCAGGCATATGATTTAAGATCAAATGGTATAGCTCTCTCCGTTTTTAACGCCCCTTTCAACAATCGTCCAGATGCGCTGGGCAATATCTTCTGGCTGGTCAATAGTAGTATAATCTTCTCCGTGAAAAAGGCCTCGATACATGTCTGTATTGACTGATCCAGGACAGACTGTACACACGTTCACGTTTTCAGAGACTTCGTGAGCAATGCTTTCGGTTAGTCCAATAACTGCAAATTTGCTTGCGCAGTAGACTGAAAGCCCTTGAAATCCTCTTTTTCCAGCTTCAGAGCTCACATTAATAATAGTGCCAAACCTTTGTTTTTTCATCAGAGGAAGTATTTCTTTGCAAAAGAAAAAAATGCCTCTCACATTTGTATTCATTGTTGTTTCATATTCATCATCTGTTGTTTCAAGAAGGGGTTTATACACAGCATAGCCTGCATTATTGATGAGAATGTCAACCCTTCCAAAATGCTTGTATGTTTCATGAATGACTTTTTTGACATCGTGTATGTGGGTAACATCGCATTGAAGAGAAAGGCACTCAACAGAGAGTTTTTTGATAGCTTCAGCGTGGATGTCTAAATCTTTTTTTGTTCTTCCGCACAATACAATAGCATATCCTTTCTGTGCGAAGAGAGTTGCAATTGCTGCACCAATACCTCTGCTGCTTCCAGTAATGAGAGCTATTTTTTGTTCATGCATATCAGCTCAAAAGAGGTTATGAGTATTTGAATATTTCGATCAAAACACTTTTATATCTATTCTTTACTAAGGGAAGGAAATGGCAGAGAAAATGTCTGAACTCATCATTACAGAAAAACCTGCACAGGCAGAAAAAATAGCGACTGCTTTGGCAGACACAAAAGCAAAGAAGAAATTGTTGAATAAGGTTCCGTATTATGAAATTGAGCATGATGGGCATCCCATTATTGTGGGATGTGCTGTTGGCCATTTGTTTACGCTTGCAGAAAAGAAGAGGAAGAGTTGGACATATCCTGTGTTTGATATTGAGTGGAAGCCTGCGTATGCAGTGAAGAAATCTGCAGAGTTTTCAAAGAAATATACAGAAACTTTAATAGAATTGGCAAAGAGGGCAGATGTTTTTACGGTTGCGTGTGACTATGATACTGAAGGATCAGTCATAGGATTTAATTGTATTCGGTTCATTTGTCATAAGAAGAATGCAAAAAGAATGAAGTTTTCCACGTTAACAAAGGATGAGCTGATTGAAAGCTACAAGAATGCCTCAAAAACCCTTGATTTTCCCATTATTGAGGCTGGGGAGACAAGGCACTTTATGGATTATTATTGGGGTATTTCAATGTCGCGTGCATTGACGCTTGCAATCAAGACTGCTGGCGCGTTTAAGATTATGTCTGTGGGAAGAGTGCAGGGTCCTGCATTGAAAATTGTGGTGCAGCGAGAGAAGGAAATTCAAATCTTTAAGTCAGAGCCTTTTTGGGAGGTGGAATTGCAGACAAAAGATTTTATTGCATCGCATAAGGATGGAAAATTCTTTGAAAAGAAGCGAGTGGATGATATTCTGCAGAAGACGAAGGGAAAGGATGCTCTCGTAACTACAGTAAAGGAAAAAGAGGTGTTACAGGATCCTCCACATCCTTTTGATCTGACAACATTGCAGATAGAATCATACAGGTGCTTCGGATTTACTCCAAAAGAAACGTTATCAATTGCACAAGATTTGTACACTGCAGGTTTGATTTCCTATCCTCGAACATCCTCTCAAAAGCTTCCTCCATCGTTGAATCTAAAAAAAATTATTCAAGGATTGGCAAAGCAAGAGGAATATAAAGCATTATGTAATGAATTGTTAAAAGGAAAGCTTGTGCCTCATGAGGGGGAGAAGGTCGATCCTGCACACCCTGCTATTTACCCGACTGGTGAGCTTGGAAAAATAAAAGAACGGCAAGTGAAGGTGTATGATTTGATTGTTCGCAGGACGCTCGCAACGTTTGCTTCTCCGGCGAAAAGAAAAATAGTTACAGCAGTGCTTGATGTGAACAACGAGTTGTTTGTTGCAAGAGGTGCAGTAACTGTTGAAAAAGGGTGGCATGCGTTTTATGGTATATATACTCCTATAAAGGATGAGAAAATTCCTGACTTGAAAGAAAAGCAGGTGATAAAGAAGCCGAAAATTGAATCTTTGGAGAAGGAAACCCAGCCTCCGAAGAGGTATACACAAGCCTCAATCATTAAGGAGCTTGAGAAAAGGAATTTGGGGACAAAGGCGACGCGCGCGGCAATTATTGATGCATTATACTTGCGTCATTATGTGACTGAGAAGACCTTGAAGGCAACAAAGCTAGGCATTGCGACAATTGAAACCTTGGAGAAGTTTTGTCCGGAGATTATTGATGATAAACTGACAGAGCATTTTGAGAAGGAAATGGAGGAGATTCGTGCTCAGGAAAAGAAGGAAGATGAGATCTTGGAGGAAGCAAAAAAGGAATTGGTGAAAATTTTAGATAAGTTCAAGAAAAATGAAGAAGGGATTGGAAAAGGGTTATTGCTTGCAACGCGAGAGACGCAGCAAGAAGAGAATACAATTGGTGAATGTCCAGTATGTAAAAAAGGGATGATTATGTTGCGTCGAGGAAAATTTGGGCAGTTTGCAGCATGTAATCAATATCCTTCATGCAAGACAACGTATTCGGTGCCGTCAAACGCCTTAATTAAGCCAACAAAAACTCCCTGTCCTTCGTGTAATTTCTTTACAGTGCTTGCAATTCGAAAAGGGAAGAGGCCATTTCCGTATTGTTTGAGCAAGACGTGTCCAAAAAAGTTGGAGTGGATCAAGCAGCAGCAGGAGAAGCAATTAAATAAGAGTGCTGAAGAAAAAAGTCTTGAAAAGTCATAAGAGAGTAATGCCTTCATCAGTAATAGTGAATGAATAGTTTTCTTTTGTTGGTTTATGGATGATCATGCGTCGTGGATCTTTCTGAAGCTCGATGATGGTGGTGCACCATTTCTTGATCATGTTCCCTCCAACGCTTCCGATAGTGTTGTCAGCAATGTTTGCATGAACTTGATTAGTGAGAAGAACAGGTGTTGTGCGTGATATTTCATGAATAATGCGAAGATGTATATCCATAATATTGTTTGTTTCTCTTGCGTTCTGTATGACCTCTGCTCGATAATGAATACCTAGTGTATCAATGATAATAAATTTGAAATGAGATGCAATTTTGGCAAGCTGTGTGATGTGCGTGTACTGTTCTTGCAGACTTGGTGCTTTTTGAATAAAAAGGCGTTCAAGGCAGGCTTTTTTTTCTTTTCCGCAGATTTGATTGAATCGTTCAAAGGAGAAGGTGCCTTCAGTGTCAAGAAAGAACACTTTTCCTTTGGCAACTGTAGTAAGGTACGCAAGTTGCTTGGCAAGGGTTGTTTTTCCGCTTCCTCCAGGTCCATAGACGAGTGTGATCTGTTTTTGGAATGTTTTAAGAAGAGAAGGCAGGTCTGTCATGAGCAAAGAAAAGGAGTAATCTATAAAAAGATTATGAGACTAGAAGAAGAAGGATGAAAGATATCTCTTTATTGGTTATAAAGCCAGAGGTTGCAAGAAAGCAGAAGAAGGTTGTTGTTTCTCTGAAAAAAAGAGGATATGCTATTCTTCTGCAAAGAAAATATGATAATTGGCCAAGATATGCAAGAAGAATATACACTGAGTTTAGGAAAAAGGAATTAAATTGTTATCTTAGCAAATATATACATAAAAGATGGAAAAACTTTTTTTATGTTCTTCTGGTGCATCACAAAAAAGAGAATACTGTACAAAGGTTGAAGAAGGAAAAAGGGAATTACATCTCGTATCAATCAAGGAATGAAAGGACGTTGCGTGCGGAGTTTGGTTTATCTGCAAGAGAAAATGTGATGTGTGGGAAAATAACTTTTGTGTATTGTGGAATTCATTGTCCAGCAGGCAAAAAAGAATTTCTTAAAGAGCTTCAGTTGTTTAAGATTAAAATATAAGTAGTAATCATAGAAAAAAGGTATTCTTTATTAATCAATGTGTAAGAAGAAGTTGATATGGTTAATGAAGTATATGGTACACTTGATGATGCTCATGTAGAAACATTTAAGCGCTTATTGAATATATATGGACAAGGAATAACACTTGATGTAGGAATATCAGTTTTGAATCCTTCGGGAAATAAGGCGAGTTTAGTACAAAGGCTTATTGGTATTGATAACGCTAATTCCATAGCAGATTTTTTTCATAAAGAAATGAGAAGGGGTGCTTTGCCGCCAAATTTTGCTTTCGTAAGAGCGGATGCAAGACGTATGCCTTTTTCTGATGCTTCAATAGATCTAGTGTTAATGCAAGGTGTGTATGGAGATTGCAAAGATTGGAAAATGGATAAAGAAGTACTATTTAATGAGAGTGGTGCAGCGAGCATAACTGATGCAATTGCTCGGCAAAGAATAGTTGAAAGGTATCATGAAGAGAATAAACCTCTTCTCTTAAGAGAAACAAGACGGGTGTTAAAGCCTTCAGGAATAGTGATTGTGTCAAACTCAATTAAACGTCAGCCGATACAAAAGACAGTTGCGGAATTTGGAGAATATTTTAGTATAAGAAATTTGTATGAAGGTTTGGAACGGTATCTGATGGTGTGTCAAGCAAAGTAATATACACAAAGCTCATAGTATCAAAAGCTTTATATATAAGTTATATACACGAGACGTATACACATGAAAGATATATTTGAAAATACCATTATCTGTGACCGCTGTGAGAGAAAAACAGAGAAGCAGAAGATGGTGAAAGAAGGTTTTGAACTGCGTTCCTGGGTGTGCACTTCATGTAAGAATGTCTGGTATCATCCCGCAGACTTGCAGGAGTTCAAGAATTTCCAGGAGCTCAAACACAAGCAGTTCCAAGTAAAACTGAGGCTGGTGGGAAACTCATACACTGTTTCCATTCCACGAGAAATTATTGATTTTCAGGAAGAATTTTTTCGAGATGTGGATACTATGATTAATATGTCTCTGGAAAATCCAGAGAAGTTAAGTTTGTTTTTTAGAGGGAGGTTAAGAAAACTTTATTAATTGCTTTGTACAAAGGAGTCAAAATGAAACCGAAAGATATTCAGTTGAAAGTGCAGGAAGCATTGCAAGAAGAAGCCTATAAAGGCATTGTGAGAATAGATACGCAGACGATGCGCCAGATTGAGGCAAAGCCAGGAGACATTATTGAGATTGAGGGTGGAAGGAAAACAGTGGGCATTGCTGATAGAGCATACCCTTCAGATATTGGGCAGTCTATTATTCGTATGGATGGTATTATTCGAAGAAATGCAAAGACAGGGATTGGAGAAATAGTGAAGGTAAGAAAAGCAGAAGTGCGCGAGGCAAAGATGGTGATTGTTGCTCCTGCGCAGCGTGGCGTGATGGTGCAGGCAAATCCGAATGTGTTCAAGCAGGGACTGTTAGGTCGTGCAATTGTAAAAGGAGATATTATTTCATTAGGGGGAGTGCGAAGAAGAAAGAGAACGATGTCTGGATCTCCCTTTGAAGATATTTTCAATTTTAACGAAATGTTTGAGGAAGCCTTTGTCGGTGGCTTTGGAAGTTTACGGTTCATTGTTGCAGACACTAACCCAAAGGGTGCTGCTGTTATTGTGACTGAAAACACGGATTTGAAGGTGTCAAGCAAGGCAGTTGAAGTAACTGAAGAAAAAGTTCCTGATGTCACGTATGAAGATATTGGTGGTCTTGATGAGGAAGTAACAAAGATTCGGGAAATGGTCGAACTTCCATTGAAGAATCCTGAGCTTTTTGAGCGATTAGGAATTAGTCCTCCGAAAGGAGTTTTGTTGCATGGTCCTCCTGGAACGGGAAAAACATTGCTTGCAAAAGCAGTTGCCAATGAGTCAAATGCGAATTTCTTGTTAGTGAATGGTCCAGAATTAACATCAAAGTTTTATGGCGAGACAGAAAAGAGAATTCGTGACTTGTTTGAGGAAGCAGAGAAGAATGCGCCTTCGATCATTTTTATTGATGAAATTGATTCTCTGGCTCCAAAACGTGAAGAGACATTTGGAGAAGTAGAACGAAGAATGGTGTCTCAATTGTTGACGATGATGGACGGATTAAAGTCTCGGGGAAAAGTGATTGTGATTGGCGCAACGAACCGTCCGAATGCGCTCGATCCTGCGTTGCGACGCCCGGGAAGATTTGATCGGGAAATTGTGATTGGTGTGCCAAACAAGGAAGGAAGACTGAAAATTCTGAAGATTCACACCAGAAACATGCCAATTGTTGGGAGATTGCATCCTAGTATTATAGGTACAGAATTAATAAATGTAATAGAAACAGAGATTAAAAAATCAAATTTATCCAAAGAACAAGCAGAAAAAGAAATTGAATCTTTAGATAAAAAAAGAGGAAATGAGTCTTTCTTAAGTGAATTAAAAAACAAAATAAATTTTATAGAAAGAAAAATTCAAAAGCTTAAAAATATAATAGAATTATTTAAGTATAAAGAAAAGTTAGAGGATGCTATTAAAATTATTATCTCAATAGAGCATAATATAAAAGTTTTTGGAGAAAATAATGAACAAAATGAAGTTGGAAGAACAGCATTTTTAAATAAAAGAAAAGATGAAAAGTCTAACGAAATAATAGAATGTCTTTTTCAACTTAAATCTTGGGATATAATTAATGAAGAGTTTTATATTAAATGTAGAGAAAAAGGATGGAAAGAAAAAGATATTACAGAATTAGCAAATACTACACACGGTTTTGTTGGTGCAGATTTGGAGGCGCTGTGTAAGGAAGCGGCAATGAATGTGTTGCGTCGAGTCTTGCCAGACTTGAATTTTAAGAAAAATGAGGTATTTTCTGAAGAGTTGTTAAGCAAGTTGAGAGTGACGCCTGATGACTTTAAAGTGTCATTGAAGATTGTTAGGCCTTCTGCGTTGCGAGAAGTGCTTATTGAAACGCCTGAAGTAAAGTGGGAGGATATTGGTGGCTTAGAAGAAGTGAAGCAGAACTTGAAAGAGTCTGTGGAGCTTCCTTTGAAGCAGCCAGAAGTCTTTACACGCATGGGAATTAAGCCTCCGAAAGGAATTCTCTTGTATGGCCCTCCTGGAACGGGAAAAACATTGCTTGCAAAAGCAGTTGCCAATGAGTCTGAAGCGAATTTCATTTCAGTGAAAGGTCCAGAACTCTTGAGTAAGTGGGTAGGAGAAAGTGAGAAAGGAGTGCGAAGGATTTTTGAAAAAGCACGCCAGACAGCTCCAGCAATCATCTTCTTTGATGAGATTGATGCTCTTGCACCGAGAAGAGGAATGGATCTCGGAAACAATGTGACTGAGCGTGTCGTGAATTCATTATTGACAGAGATAGATGGGTTGGAAGATCTGCACGATGTTGTAATTCTTGCGGCAACAAACCGTCCAGATTTGGTTGATCCAGCCTTGCTTCGTCCAGGAAGATTTGACAGGCTTATCTTAACGCCATTGCCTGATGAGATGGCACGAAGAGAAATCTTAGAAGTGCATATAAAAGATATGCCTTTAGGTGCTGACGTGTCAAAAGAAACTCTTGTGGAGAAGACAGAAAAGTTTAATGGTGCTGACATTCAAGCGTTATGCAGGGAAGCTGCCTTGGAATCATTGAAAGAGAATATTGAGAACAAGGAAATTATGATGAGTCACTTTGAGAAAGCCTTGAAGAAGGTAAGTCCTTCAATTAAGGATGATGATGTGAAGAGGTATAAGCAGATTGAAGAAACCTACATTAAGGCTGCGCGCGCAGGCCAAGTGACGCAAGCGCCAAATTATTTGGGTTAAGTGATAATTCCTTTTCCTACAAGCACAGTTACTTCTGCTTGGCTTACCATTCCTCCGCTGCTTTCTGGAAGTTCAGTGTATTGTTTGATAATATCTTGCTGTTCAAGTGTACGGAGTGCAAATTGGAAGTTGGGTAAATGTTTAATCCATCGAGGAGAAAAAGGAAGGGTAATATAATTCTTTTCAATAAAATCTATTACTTTTCGTACTGAATCTATTCTCACTGGTTTTTTTTGTAAGAGTCGATAAATGCCTGCGGGTTTTCCGTCTTTGACGCTTCCAACGCCTGTTGTTGCAAAGGGCTCAATAGCAATAGTTTGTCCTTCTTCAAGAGTGTTGTTATTCTCATTGTCAAAGTTAGGAATTGTTGGGGGGCAATGCACAAGCCATTCTCCAACGCCGTGTCCAGAAAGGTTGGTGATGGGTTGAAATCCTGCAGAGATGATTGCTTGACTAATCGCTTTTCCAATGTTTCGAATTTTTCCTCCAGGAATTGCTTGTTCTGCTCCTGCCTTGACAGCGTCATGTGCTGCCGTGATAAGCTCTTTCCATTTCGTTGTGTTTCCTATTTCCACTGTTGTTGCAGTGTCTGTGACATGTCCATTAACATGCACGCCAATATCTAATTTTGCAACCTGTCCTTTTTCAAGTATATGGGTATCTGTAATAGAGGGTGTTGCGTGAGCTGCCGTGCTGTCAATGCTCACATCCATGGGAAAGCCAACGTGTCCGCCAAGTTTTTTGATGTGTGCTTCTACTTTTTCCACAAGTTCAAGATGAGTCATGCCTGTTTTTGCAATCTCGACAGCATATTCTCGCGCTTTTTTTGCGATGCTTCCAGAGGTGATATAGTCTTTTTCGCTCATATAGTTATGAAATAGGGAAGTCTTTAAAAAAGTATGCTTACTTTTTTGAGAAGTCGCTCAAGCTGCTTTGTTCTTGCATAATAAGGCTTTTTTCATCGTATCCGAGGACTTCAAATATTTTTGCAACTGCAGGAAGAATCTGGTTTTTGACATAATATTCTGAGTCATAGCTTTCTGTTTCATCAAGTAATCGTGCCCGTTCTCTGACAATGCCTTTTCCTTCATTAATAATGTATGCTATCTTTGTGCCTATAGTGACTTTTTCTCCGCGTTGTTGCAATCGTTTGGCAACTTCGACATGAGGTCCAATATTTTCGTAATCGCTGATATCTTTTTTAAGTCTTTTTTTAATAATCATTTTTTCGAGAGGAATTTCTTTTGCATAGACTTGTTTGATGATCTGTTGTGTATATGTGAGTGCTCCAGGAATATCATTGTCTTTCAAGATGATTTCAAAGACTTTCTTTTGCACTTCCTTTGCAATGACGCTCCAGTCTCCTCTGATGGATTCAAATCCGGTCACTTTGATTTTTCCTTGTTCATCGATGAGTGCATATTTCTTTTTTGCTCCTTTTTCATCTCCCTTTTTCATCACAAAGATGCCGCGAGGGTAATAATTTTCAAATTCGAGTTCCATCAGACTTGGGAGTTCTCTGTTAATTTCTTGGAGGAATAAAAGAGCGTCTTTCTTGGTTTTGTTGCCAAGAGAAAAGAACACACTGTCAGTGTCTCCATAAATTACATTAAAACCATTTTCTTTAACCTTGGTAATCACATTCTTGATGTATTGTCGTGCATAGGCAGTGATCGAAGCAGCGCATGCATTGTTGTACCATCTCGCTGCAGAAAACCCGAGGTAGCCGTAAAAGCTGTTTGCAAGGATCTTGAGGCTGTATTGTCTCGCATCAAGCACAGGGTCTTTTTTCTCGTCTTTTTTCATGATTTCTTTGATCCTGTTTCTTCTTGTAAGAATGTCTTTAATGATGACTGGCATAAATCCTTCTTTTGCATGGCTAAAATAGTAGCGTGTTAACTTGCGGTTGACGAGAATGTCTGGGGATGGAATAGAATCTACTTGGTTGAGTGTAATCGTGCTCACGCAGATGTTATGTGCGCTGATGATTGTTGGAAATAAGCTTTTGAAGTCAAAGACAATAATGTCATTGTAAGTTCCAGGCTGTGGTTCATAGACGTATCCTCCTTCATAGCTTTCTGTCGCTCGTCTTTTTTTTTCAGCGTAGTCTGGTTTGTTGGGAATGATTTCATTGAATTCTTGTACTCTGCGCATCAAATAGTTTTCAATTAATTGTCCGAAGCTCATGCGGGACACTTCATCAATAGGCAATCCAACAACTTTGACGAATTCATTGAGTTGAGGAAGCATAAGATTGGTAAGGCGATAGGTTATTTTTGCATCTTGAAGATTATAATCGCAATAAGCTCTAATTTTCTCTTGGTCGTTTGATTCCCATGCATGATGCAGCTCGGTAATAGGAATATCTGCTTTGCCTTCTCCAAGGAGTTTGGTTGCAACAGTGTCAAGGTCGAAGCTTTCCACGTCAAGGGTGTCGCGCATGGCGCGAACAATAAATTTGTAGATGTCAATATGGGCAATCCCTTTGATGCGCGTGGTGTTTATATCTGTTCGTTTGCTAAACTTGATAGGTTTCCCATCAAGGCCGAGGGCGAGCTTTATTTTGTATTTCTCAGCTCTGTCTCTGAGGTAGGGAAAGTCAAATCCGTCTGAAAAATAGCCGACAATATAATCTGGTTTGTATTCGGTAATAGTGTCTTTGAATCGAATGATGAGTTCTGCTTCGTCAGAGACAAATTCCACGTGTTTTTTTGGCTGGGAAAAGCTTTTCCAGGTAATGACTTTGCTGTATCCTTCATTGCCGTAAAAGGCAACCATCACAATAGGATCTTCTTTTGGGTTTGGAGTTCCGAGAGTGCTGCTCACTTCAATGTCAAAGGCAAGAATTTTTGGATTTTTGATAAGAGCATCGTTTGTTTGTTGGATGTTTCGTGCTTTGAGAATAATGTCACAATTAACAGTATCTTCCATTTCTTCTCCTTCTACGGTGCAGGAAACGAGTGGAGTAATGTGTTTGTCGATGAGGTATCTTTTGTAAAACTGAATGTCGCTTTCAGCGACGCCTGTTGCTTCTTTGAAGAAGGTGATTTCTTTTTTTAAAACACTGACATCACTCGGATGATTGACAAAGACTTTCAAGATTTCACGTTCTTCGCCGATGATGTGTTTTTTGACAAT
The DNA here is from genome assembly GCA_964367375.1 of Candidatus Woesearchaeota archaeon. GTDB lineage: Archaea > Nanobdellota > Nanobdellia > SCGC-AAA011-G17 > UBA489 > CAYIXG01. Next base: position 110,981 of record CAYIXG010000003.1, read on the forward strand.
ATCTACTTTCGTGACAAAGCTAATGTGAGGAGTATCTTTGATTTTGAGAGTAGTGAGTTTTTCAATGAGGGGTCTGATATCTGTCTGTTTTCTGGGGAAGACGTAAAAATAAGGTTCAAAAGTGTCATCATAGATGCATACCTTTTTCCCGTCAACAGTGCGTCCAAAAATGCGGATGAGAGCGCGTCCAGCAAGGGTGGTGATATAATCCACATCAATGGGGAAAAACTCAAGAGTGGCCATAGAAGGCTTATAGGTGGTGTTTATTTAAACATTTGGCATAGGAGTGACCAAAAGCTTTATAAATAAAATACTTACTAAATAGTAGTAAAATGAGAAATACACGATATTGGAATCCATGCACAAGGGTAGGATCATTACTTGCCCTTACAGGAGTCCTAGCATATGGGGTGTTAGTTGAAGGATGGAGATTTAACAAACCTCAAGTCATAAATAATACCAGTTCAGATGTCAATGCAACATATCTTCATGTAGTTCCTCAAGAAGAACAGAGAATAGTTCCTCAAGAAGAGCAGGGAAGAATTGCTGCTCCTGAAACGTTAGTGGATGAGGTTGTGCAAGCTGCTGATCAGCGTGCACGAACAAGAGCTATTGACACTATAGTCTTGCACACAACAGAAGGTTCTTTTGCAGGTGCACTCAATCATTTAACAAGTCCTGATGCTCCAGAAGTGAGCGCACATTATCTCATTTCAGAGGAAGGAAGAATTGTGCAGCTTGTTCATCCTTCACGAACAGCGTTTCATGTGCGTGGATGGAATGACAGGGCTATAGGTATTGAAATCACAGGACATGCGCATCAAAGAATAGCTGCGCATCAAATTGATGCGACTGCACAATTAGTTGTAAGCTTGCTTAGTCAATATAATCTTCCTCTTGCATCAATAAGAGCTCATTCTGAGCTTGATCCGACACGAAGAAGAGATCCTGGCCAGCAGAATATGGATGCAATTCTTGAACAAGTGAGAAGATATCAAAGATAATGTGTTAAAGAAAACCGCTCAGTCGTGTGTTCTTGTGCAATATATCTGCTTTAGGTTTGAATAAGAATGCATATTTGTCATCAAAGTAGCCGCATCTGAATTTGTCAAGGGGAATGCCTGTTCTCTTGCTCATCATAAGAGAATAAAAATACACTTGCGTGCTTGCATACTTTTCCTTGTGTGCATTCGGCTTGTAATCCCAAATCCATATTTTGTCATCATCTATGCGAAGCACGTCAATATGCCCGGTGAGTGGCTGGATAGTGCCAAAAAGTTCGGTGAATCCTTCAAGCTCATCTGCTTGTATCCAGAGTGGAACTTCCATAGAAATAGTTGCGGAATCATTTTCAAGCATATACATCTGCACTTTGCTGTGATTGTCTCTGAAGCGATTGTTGTTTTCAAGGAGTCCATATTTTGCGAGCGTACTCACTTCATGGCCGCGCACTTCGATAATGTCATGGTGTGTGGTGAATTTTAAGCTGCTGCTTCTCGGTCCGCTATCAAAATACGCATCTGGCCGTTTCTGAAAAACAGTGTTGAGGTAGTTCTTAAGGGGGTGAAACCCGTTGCCGTTGCAGAGTGTTCCCAGTTTTTCATCGTGGATTCTATAGAGATAAAATCCTCCGCTATGGTTGAGATGAACGTGTTTGATCACCACTTTTTTTCACCAGAAAGAAGGAGGATTGCTTACTTACATATAAATGTTGAGGTATATTTAAATAGGAGGTTTTCTTGTGAAAGAATATGGGTGTAAAACTCTCAAGCCTTGTGGAAAAAAAGAGATTAACCTTTGAAGATTTGGTAAAGAGGAGAATTGCAGTGGATTTTTCAAATTCTGCGTATCAGTTCCTTTCGTCTATTCGGCAGCCTGATGGAACTCCTCTGATGGATACAAAGGGAAGGGTGACTTCTCATTTGGTGGGAATATGGTCAAGATTTACCAATCTCATCCAAAAAGATATCAAGCTGATCATGGTGTTGGATGGTATTCCTCCAGAGCAGAAAGGAAGGGAAACCTCAAGGAGAAGCGAGCGGAAGAGTGAGGCAAAGGAAAAGTTTGAGCAAGCGCAAGAGGAAGGAGATGAGGAAATGATGTCAAGATATGCAAAGCAGTTCACCATTCTTACGCAAGAAATGGTTGCTGAGGCAAAGGAGTTGATGGAAGCAATGGGATTGCCAGTGCTGCAAGCTCCGTCAGAGGCTGATGCGCAGATGGCATATCTGAATAAGCAGGGTGATGTGTGGGCATGCGCGTCTTCAGATTATGATTCTTTAATTCATGGTGCGCCAAGAATGGTGACTAATTTAACATTGTCGCAGCGCAGAAAATTACCGTCTGGCGTGACTGTGAAAACATACCCAGAGATGATTGAGCTGAATGACTTGCTCAAAATGAATGGCATTACACAAGACCAGTTGATGTATATTGCAATATTGACAGGTACTGATTACAATCCAAATGGAGTGCATGGCATTGGGCCAAAGAAAGCCTTAAAGTTGGTCAAAGAGAAAAAGAATCCTCAGGAGATCTTTCAAAGTGTAGAGTGTGATTTTGATTGGAAGGAAATTCTAGACGTGTTTAAGAAAATGCCGGTGCAAAAAAAGTATTCCTTAACATGGAAAGAATGTAATGAGGAAAGGGTGAAGAAGATACTTGTTGATGATCATGATTTTGCTGAGGAGCGTGTTGATGCTGTCTTGCAAAAGCTAGGGAAAAAAAGTCAAGAGAGAGAGCAAAAAGGATTGTCTGGGTGGGTGTAAGATGGAATGGTATATTTTGATGTTTTTGGCTGCAGTGTTGTCTGCGATAGGCTCTCTTGTCGAAAAAAAGACGTTGTTTAAGGAGCATGCATTGGAATTTTCAGCAGTGCTGTCACTCTTTATCCTTCTGATCTCTCTTCCATTGCTATTTATTGCTAATTTTATGATGCCTTTGCAGTATTGGGTGTTATTATTAGTGATGGGTGCTCTGGATAGCATTGCATTTTTGTACATTGCAAAGGCAATTAGGCATATGGAGATTTCAGCATCATCTCCTTTTTTAGTGTTTGGTCCTGTCTTAATAGCTTTGTTAGCCTTTTTCTTCCTCAAAGAGCAATTAACAATACAACAGCTTGTGGGAATACTTTTAGTTATTGTCGGTGCATATATTTTGGAGATTGTGCAAATGCAAAAGAAAAAAATAACTTTTTTTGAACCGTTTAAAGTAATGATCAAATCAAAATATGTGAAGTTTATTTTCTTTGCATTGTTTTTGTATGCAATAACTGCAGTGATGGCGCGGTTTATGCTTTCAACAGAAAATCCGTTGCATATTGATCCATTTGCTCTTATTTTTGTCGAGCATGTGATTATTGCAGTCTTTTTTACAGTGGTGCTCTGCACGCGTTTTAACGGGTTTGCAGGCATTAAACACGGATTAAAGATGGCAGGTGGCACTATTTTTATTATGGCTGTGATTGTCACAGGATATCGAATTCTGGGTATTATTGCAAAGACGTTTCCTGTGGCAAAAGTAGGTCTTATTGCCGCTATTAACAGGACAAGTGTGTTGTTTGCAACCTTTATTGGAGGTGAATTGTTTCATGATCACCATTTGAAACAGAAAATGGTTGCTACAGTTATTATGGTAATTGGAGTTCTTTTGATTGTGCTATGAAACTCAGACAAGCGCTTGTGGGTCATCTTTCTGCAAAAGAGTTAGCATATGCGCCATCTGCATATGATATGGTTGGAGATATTGCTCTTTTTAATGAGATTCCGAAAGAATTGAAAAGAAAAGAAAGAGTGATTGCAGAAGCATTGTTAAAAATAAACGCGCATATCAAAGTTGTGGGAAAAAAGGCAAGAAAATACTCAGGAAAGCTTCGTTTACCAAAGATCACAATTATTGGTGGAGAAAGAAGAAAAGAAACAATACACAAAGAAAACAATTGTATGGTAAAGCTTGATGTGGAGAAATGCTATTTTTCTGCAAGGACAGGAACAGAACGATTGCGCATTATGAATCAGGTGAAGAAAAATGAGTCTGTGCTCGTTCTTTTTTCAGGTGTTGCTCCATTGCCGTGTGAAATTGCAAAGAATACAAAAGTAAAGGAAGTGTATGGTATTGAGTTAAACAAAGTTGCGCACAAGTATGCTGTAGAAAATGTGAAGATAAATAAAGTGAAGAATGTTTTCTTGTTTCAAGGAGATGTGAAAAAGGTATTGCCAAGAATGCAAAAGAAGTTTGATCGCATTGTATTGCCATTACCAAAGAATGCAGAAAAATATCTTGATAGTGCATTGAAGAAATTGAAGAGCAAGGGTATCGTTCACTTGTACAGCTTCGCGAAGGAAGAAGATATTCCTGTTATCAAGAAGAAGTATCAGAAGAAGTTTCGATCAGTGAATATAATAAAGTGTGGGAATTACGCTCCGCATGTGTATAGAATTTGTCTTGATCTGAAAAAGTAGTTAAAATTCAATAACTTTCTTGAGTTTAATAGCACTCGGCGCCTCTCCTCCATGCCAGCTTCGTTTGGGATGAATGCCAGCAGGATAAATGCGTTCGCTGTTGTCATCAAGAATGATGGATGCTCCTTTGAGCTTTGGAAGGTTATTCAAGTACGCTTGCAAGTCTGTTACCAAGTAGCTTTGCATCATGCCATTTAATGCTTCAATGTCTGATTTTGCAGTCAGCCGATGACTTAAGATAATATCACTTTGAGTAAGCACGTCTTTATGAATCTCTCCAGGTTGTTGAGTGACAAGAACAAGACTGATACCGGGCTGTCGCCCTTCTCTTAGGAGTTGTACAAGAGCGTCTGTTGCAGGTGTTTTTCCGTGTTTCGGTAAAAATTCGTGGGCTTCATCAATCATGATCCACACCATCGGCTTCTCCAGTTGTTTTTCTTCGTAGAAGTAGCTTCGTTGCCGTTGAATGTCTTCAACCTCTTCCTTTTTTCGTGCAGAAATGCGTTCGCGCAAGAGTTTGCTGCTAATAAGTCCTATGATTAATCCTTTGATGCTCCAGTTTCCGGAAATGTTAGTGTACACGCTAATGTCAAGGACGTTCACGCTTCCTGGTTTCATGAGCTCTTCGATAGTGGTGCCTTCCTTGCTGAAGATTCCCCATCGTTGAGCGCTGGAAAACCTGTTTTCTGTTGCATCTTTTATTTCTTGAGTGCTTTTGGTATCATTTTGAATAGTGGTGATAATATCTGCAATGTCATAAGCTTCTCCGGATTCCTGAAGAGTATGGAGTGCACGTTCAATCAGAATGCCAATAGGATCAGTTATTTTCACATCAAATGTCATGCACCAGTCTCCTGCATCAAGATCTTTTGTGCGAAGTGCAAATCTGTGGTCTGCAGGAATGCCTGCATTTTGATAGGTCTCAAAATATCCTTCAGGAACAAAGAGGTTGATGTCCATCTTTTCAGGTTGGAGTTCCCATTCTTCAAGAAGCTCGCTTTGAACAGCGTTGGGATATTTCATTGTCCAGAAAACACCAAGCGTGTCGAAAAATAAGACAGTAATATTATTTTTGACTTCTGAAGGTAAGCGAGAAATTTCTTCTGCGATGACTGATGCTGAATAGCTATTATGGACAATAATATCATTGGCAACAAAATTATGATGTTCTGGTACACTTATATCATAAACCTCAAATTCACCTTCTAATTTTTCAAGGGAAATTATTTCATCCCAAAAAATATCAGAAGTAGCTAATTGTATGAGAGCAGTATTTTGTTCAAACTCTGCTATTTGAAGTAAAGTTTGCCGAGAAGGAGCATAATGTATTCTCTCCCTCATAGCTTTTGGGTAAGCATAACCAACAGCTCTTCCTATAGCAGCCCAGTTCTTTGGTTTAAAAGTTTCCCAGAGCTCTTTAGGAATAGTGTCTATATTAGGATTTCTCCTAATTTTTTTTATCTCTTGTAAACAGTGTTTACTTTTTTCTGCTTTATCTGGATGGAAAAAACCTATTTCATTAATATATTTCTCTACATTTATAGAATTAATAACTAATTCATAAGTTTTAAACCATTTTTCATTACATTTTGTTTGTTTAGTTCTTACTCTAGAAAGTACGCCAAATCTTAGAAGAAGATGATGAACTTGGTTAATTAATGTTTTTGAACTAGAGCTATAATCAATTTCCCATCCATTGTCATAATATATGCTTCCATCACAACTGAATAAACGGTTAAGGAATAACTTTATTTTATTTTTTTCAATTATAAAAATTTCTTTTGGGATAAATTTATCTTTTGATAATTTACCATAAATTCCTAGTTTTTTCAACCAGTCTTTGATAGGATTATTCTTTTTGCCATGAGGATTGTTCTTTCTAGAAACTCGATAACAACCAGATTTTCCATGTAGAGAAATTTTAAAGTCAGATTCAAAAGAAAAAACTGCATCTTTGAAGTCTTTTAAAATAAATTCATTTTCATTACTAAAAAGTACCCAATGATTTTTGATGTGCCCTTCAGCAAGTAAATAAGCCAGTAATTTAATTTTATAATCTTCCAACTTTGAAGTACCAAAAGCTTCCATTTTTCTTGGAGTGGCAATTCTACTTCCAATAAGCAAATCTTCTGCGGGTTTCCAACCTTTAATAGTAAGAAGAGGGTGCTCTAGTGTAAGCTTTATCTCTTTTCCGCTTCTTAGTTTTATCTTCAGAATTTCATTTACGGTTCTTTTATAGAAATCTTCTTTTTTAAAAGGAACAATTTTTAATTCATTGTTTAATCCCATAACATTTTGAGAATTGCTCTCTAAGTCTTTTATTGGGATAGTAGAACCGTCAGCTAAAGTTATTAGCGAATCGCCTAAAAGGCACTTCCCACTTCCTCTTTTTCCGCAGATCATCATGACATGAGTTCTGGTGACATCCATGCATATAGGATTACTGAGAGATGTTGCTTGTCCCATTTGTACATACAATTTTCCTAAGTAAACAGTCCCTTTGTCTCCAAACAATTCACGATCAGTCTTGTTTCTTCCAATAATAATGTTATAAGCCATGGTCCTCTTTTAATGCTGCAAAGAGCATTTACTGCTTAAATACGTTTCCCTTTTTCAGGAAAAGATGTTTGCATTTGACTGTCGTATCAGTATACAGTGTAAATCCATGTGCATACAAATCACCACAAAAGAGAAAGTCATCAAACGTGTCTTGTCCAGGAATATGCTTGAAAGGAATCGCTTCCAGTGCTTTTCTGCTGATCATCATGCAGCCGAGTCCTGCTGCGCGTATTCGAAAGAATTTGGATCCTTCAACTTCTTTTGGATAGCACTTGTTCATCTTTTCTTCTGTATCTGCAAAGGTGAAAACAACAGGAAGAAGAGTGTTCACAATGCGAATATTTCCAGCTTTATCTTGTGCTTTGACTTTGTATATCTTATAATAAATGCCGCTCACAGCATCTTGTTCATGGCGAATGAGCTGTTCAATCACATTGTAAGGTGGAATAATGTCTTGTTCAATGCTCAGGAAGTAATCATAGTCTCCTGCAAGAAACGCGGCGCGTAAAGCGTTTCTGCTTGCAACGATGCGTTGTTTCACATCAGGATGGTGAGGGGTTGAAATGGTGTTGATGCCAAAAGATTGAATCTTTTTTGTATACACATCAGTTGCTGAATTATCCGCAATAAGCACTTCATAATTAGAATAGGTGAGTGTGGTGATTCTGCTTGCAAACGCCTGCAAGCAATACTCATATCCTTCAAAGGTCGGACACCCTATCAATACTTTTTTCATATAGTTAAAAGGAGAGCACTCTTTTTTAAATGTTGATCCAAAAGTTTATAAATCAATGTTCTTTTTTTCAAAACGAGGAACAATGTCTTTTAATCAATTCAAGACAGTGCTACTGCTTGGTGCCTTAACAGGCCTTCTGCTCTTAATTGGAGGCTGGCTTGGGGGAAGGTCAGGATTAACAATAGCCTTTGTGTTTGCTATCCTCATGAATTTTGGATCATATTTCTTTTCGCATAAGATTGTATTGTTTATTTATCGCGCAAAGCCATTGGCAAAAGAAAAGGCGCCAAAGATTCACCAGATTGTGGAAGAGATTGCAAAAAAGGCAGGAATGCCAAAGCCAGGCATTTATCTGATTCCGTCTCCTCACGCAAATGCGTTTTGCACAGGTCCCTCTCCGAAGAAAGCAGTGGTTGCGGTGACTGAAGGAATATTAAGTTTATTGTCTGTTGAGGAATTGCGAGGGGTGTTAGCGCATGAGATTGGGCACGCGAAGAATTATGATATTCTTATTTCAACGATTGCAGCAACAATTGCATCTGTGATTTCATATGTGGCAATGATGGCGCGGTGGGCTGCCATTTTTGGTGGGATGAAGGGTGATGATCGTGGTGGTCATAATATGCTTGAATTGCTGGTGTTAGCGATTATTGCACCTCTTGCTGCAATGGTTATTCAGCTTGCCATTTCTCGCTCAAGAGAGTATCTTGCGGATGAGAGAGGCGCTCGCTTAATTGGTGATGGAAAGCCTTTGGCAAATGCTCTGGAAAAATTGCATGCAAACACGTCTCGGCTTCCGTTGCGATTTGGAAGCGAATCAACAGCGCATCTCTTTATTGTGAATCCTTTTAAGGGTGGATTTGCAAGCTTGTTTAGTACGCATCCGCCGCATGATGAGAGAATAAAGAGATTACGAGCGATGAAGTTTTAATACAGTTTAATGAATTCTGATTTTTCCTGTGTTGTTTGAACAACAGGAAACTCAACCATAATAAACCGCATGATTTTCTTGAGAAGATTGATATTTTTATTGGTTTTTATTTCTATAATGTAAAATTGTTTTATTGACTTTATTTTGTCAGTATGGATAGAAATATCTTGGTTATGTGTTACAAGTCTGGCGAATGTAATATTATAGCAATCTCTTTTTGTAAGGAATCGTTTAAGCTGTGCTAAGACAAGTTTTTCTTTTATAGAAGTAATGTCCTTTAGTCGAGTTTGTTTTGGGTAAAAAGTAAATCTTTCTTTTTTTACAGGAAAATATCGATGCTGTTCTAGAGTGGAACTTGTCTCTTCGTATGCCTTTGTATAAATAATTTGTATTACACTACTTATCTTGTTCGTAACAGCATTTGTTACACTTCTCAATCTTAATTTGGGCATTCTTCCAAGATACGTACGGAGGTTTGTATGAAAATATTTATCATGATAAATCACCTGTCTCGCAGGGGGTAAGCGAAATCTTTTGGTTATGATACTCATGACTTGGCTCGGTCGTTTTCGTGTACTCACGAGAAAACGGGCTTCGAGGAACGATTCCTGGGTAAAGCCGAGTCGTTTCATTCTTTTTTTGAAGAAGAAATAAGCTGTTTCTGTAAAACTGATTTCGAGAAGGGAAACCATGAATATCCCGATGAGATAACCTGTTCCTGCGATAAGCCAAATAGGAAGCGATGGGTAATAAAGTATTCCCATATATACTAAGAAAATGTAAATGGGATCATGAATAAAAAGATCTTGAAGGAGGCTCTTAGTTCCTCCTCGCAATGCCTTTTTGAAATAAAAGGAAAAGGGTTGTTTGTGCTTTTTTGGTGATGCCTTATAACTGTCCCATGCGTCCTTCGCATGCATCGGGAAAAAACCGATTTTTTCTATGAGTGGACCAATAAAAGAAAGGATGAATGGAGAAAAGATGAATTTGCTAATAAAATTTGTAACAAGAGCATCAAGAAGAGCTGCGAGTGTTTCATCTCTCCCAAATCGTTTAAAAACATTCCAGAAGGCGTTTCCTGGAATCTTAATGGGTTGCTCTACTTCTTTTTTAGATAAAGGATCAAGATGGTATTGAACACCTCTTTTGTGCATCTCTATAAAACATGAATTCTTAATATAAAGGTTCCTAGTGCTAAAATTGTAAGCTAGTCACTTACTAAGAGTATTGTAGCAATAATTGCTGCGATAATTCCTGCCAAACCAAGCCATGCTTCAGTAGGGACTGCATCGAGTAAACTTGCTTCTTTTAATAGTTCTCTTGCTTTCTTTTTGTGTGTTGATAAATCATCATGGTTGCGCTGAAGCTCTTCCGTTATTTGTTCTTGTTGTTGTAAAATAGGGCTTCTTTCAACATCAGGAATATCTTGATTGCGAAGGGCGTTTCTGTTTCGTGCTAATGCCACTTCAAGTGTTTCTGCTTCGTCTTCAGATGCAGAAATTGCATCTCGAATGTCTTTTAGTTCGCGTATTTTCTCCTGTGCATGTACAGAAGAAATAGTTCGTGGGACTGGCGAATCGCCTCCAATAGTAAGTTGTCGTGCACTCGTTTTTTCTTCATCAAGAGTAATAAGCAAGGGCTGGTTATCTTCGTCGAGTGAGCTTATAGTAACAGGAAAAGAGATAGGGGTGTTATATAGTGGTGTAAACTTCACCTGTTGTTTTACTTTTCCTTCCTGATAAATGACCTTTGAGTCGCTGTATGTTAGCCTTCCTGAAAACTCAGTTCCGTCAAAAATAGGGTCTTCACTTCTTTTTCCTTTTCTCATCATATCTTCAAACTTACGAGAGTCAAAGCGAAACTTTCCATCTATTCCATTGATGAGAAGTTGGTTGAGTGGTGGTGAAATCACGGTGTCTGGAAGGAGTGTGGGATGTGATTGTACAGAGAGGTCAAAAGTTAGTTGTCCTTTTCCATAAAATACTCCCTCTTTGAAGTAGACAAGGTTGTTGCTGTTGAGGACATCTTCAGAAGGGGTACCAGAAAGATCAAAAACAAGAGATTGACCTATTTCTGGATGCATTGTAAGCTTTGTAGGTTGTGTGCTGCTTGAAAAGGTGTATTTTGTTAAGCTGTTAAGTTGACCTCTCAACACACCACCAGTTGTGCTATCAATTTCAACGACTGCAAGACCAGCATTCGGAGCTTGGTTGGGTTGGCCTCTCCAAGGATATACCTTAGGTATAGTTATATCCACATTTCCTCCTGGTGTTTGCAAGGTGAAGCCTGCATTAGTAAGCCTATCTTCTCTATCAAACACACCTACAGTAAGCACTCCTTTTTGGTTAAGGTTGAGAAAGCTAATTCCATTGAGGGTAAGGGTTGTTTTTTCATTTTCTTTACCCATCTCAATAATAGTTGTATCGCGAATATGTACTTGACTTTGTGGCCCACTTCCTTTGTAGGATATACTGAATTTCCCGCCATTTTTGTATATGGTGTTAAGGGCGTTGACATCAAGAGTGAGTGATTTTGTTCCTGTTGGAAAAATAGATTCTGGATTCTCAACAAACTTCATTATTTCACTTTTAATGTCATCTGGAATCCTTAATGATTTTACTCGAGCAACCTCATCAGGGTTGAGGATTGCTTCATTGAACTGAATGGAAATAGTGTTAATTTTGTTGTCTTGCTTTATTCCTGTTATACTGAGAGCATTAGGTCTCCCAACAATGGGAAGTTCACCAATTTGAAGTTTCTTGTCAAATTCAAACTGGCTGAGGAGTTTTTCTGCAACGCCTTCTGGAAGAGCATTTTTGAACTCTTCATAATCTTCAAATTCTACAGTTTCTGTTGTTGGTTGTTGCCCAAAAACAATACTTGTGTGGAGAGTAACAGAAATGACAAGAAGAATCATTATCCAGCTTTGTAATTTAAGTGTTGTTTTCATGGGAGCTTATTTGCAAATGCAAGTATCAATTCTGGTTTTTGCCTTGGATCTCTGATAAAGTAGGCAAAATCTGTCAGAGAGTATGATATTACTTCTATAGTGTATGGTTCTATCGTTGCCAAATGACTTATTTGGATAACTCCAGGTTCCTTTGCTTGTTTTTCTATGATGTCATTTGCAATAGAGTGCATTTCTTTAAATGCTGTCGGAATGTGTATTGATACTGGGTCTTTAATTGTATAAACAACGTTGTTTTTCACAACCTCCAAAGCGTATTCAAGTTGAATAAAAAATCCTTCTTGTTGGATAGCAGTGTGTGCGGATATTGATCTTGGGGTAATGGTGAGTTCTTTAAACTGGTTAAAATCAGTGCAAAGAGGGACAGTTTTTTCAAGGTAATCGGAGAATGTGTATTCTAAGAGGGTTATGGAGGGAAGTGCATTTGTGCCTTTGAGGTATCCATATCCTAATAGAATTCAGCCCTATTCGTAAATGTTCTGGTGGGGGTATAAAATGGCCTCCTTGGATGCTCATCACATTTAATCCAAGTGTTGCCATCTCTTTGGTGCATGTCTTAATAAGCTCTTTAGCTTGTTGAATGTGGGGCGCTATCAAAGCTCCTTCGATTGTTTGGTCTGTTTTTATGGGTTTTTGTCCATTTAAATAGTTATTAATAAGAAAAGCGATAACAATAATGAATATAAGAGAAACAATTACAAATAAGGATATTTGCCCTCTTTTCATAGAGATTGATCTATCAAGTAAATTATATAAATATTCCCCTTGCATAAATTCCTAGGAGTGTCACCTTCTTCAGCTCTTTCAGAAAAAGTGTCATATCTCTAGTTTTTAATAATCTCTAACTTCCCAAATCTTCCTGCTGTTAACTGTTTTTCTCCTTGGAACTCGTTTACATACCCATTGGTGATTTTGATTTTATCTCCAACGTTCACTTTGTCAACGTCTTCATTCCATAAGGTAAGCTTGATTGTGCCGCTTTCATCTTTGACGGTTGCATTGCATACTTTGCCTTGCTTGCCATATTTGTCAAATGCTTTGACTTCTCCTTTTTCAACGACTTCTACTTCAATATCTACTTTTCCTTGTCGTGCCTGTAGTTCTGCAATGTTCATAATCTAACACCGTTGTTCTCTTTTTTCTTGTGGTGTTTATAAAAGTATCTGTTAAATGAGCTGTTAAGTTAGCGTCAGGTTAAACACTGATTTTTGGATTCAAAAAGCAAACTTAATAAATATCCTTATTTTAAGATAATTTATGAAGAATAAAGAGTTTTTTTATTTGCAATATAATAAGATAAATTGGGAAAATCAGGAAAAGACTAAGATAAACTCCTTGATAAACAATTTTATCATCAAAGAGATTATTTCAAAGGTAAAGGATAAAACAATTAGAATATTTGATATAGGTTTTGGGATTGGTTTCTTTATCAAAATGTTATATGCTGGGTTGACTAAATCTCATAAGAATATTGTAATAGATGGGTGTGAGCCTTCTCTTAAGAATTATGATTATTTCGTGAAGAAAAAGCCATTAAAGGTTGAAAATAATACAAAATTAAGAACTTATAATAAAACATTTCTAGAAGTACAATCAAATGAAAAGTTTGATTTTATTACAGCCGTTTATGTTTTTCCTCATTTTGCATTTGATGAATTAGAACAAACTGTTAAAAAAATTTACTCTATGTTGGATAATGGCGGTAAATTTATTTTAGTTGTAGCGAATGAAAAATATCTCAAAGAAAAATTAGAAGATAAAAGAGACCTCTTTATAGAAAAGAATACTATTTACTTAAATGGTAAAAACTATGAAGAAATACTTCATTATTCAGATATTCCAAAAATCGGAAAGGTGATAGATTATAACAGAGAAGAAAGATTTTATATTGATTTATTTGATAAGAATGGGTTTAAATTAAATAATAAAAAGGATTTAGATGATAATGGTTTCATTTGCACGGTTTTTGTTTTTGAAAAGAAATAATTGCATTTAAGATTGAGATAACCTAATCAAATCTAACTATCTATTCTCTCCTAATTCTAAATTAGCTCCTGCTCTTCAGAAGGAACTTCGTTAGTTTCGTGCAAGATCAAGAATTCTTTTTACTGCAAGCGCTGCATTGCTAGGATCAATGACAGTCATTAATGGTAATTTACTTGGCATTCTGAGGCTTGAATGAATATCAACAGAGTAGCTTGTCACATCACTAAACACAGGACATGTAATAACAGGATTGGTTGTATTGCCAGCAACCACAGGTCCTAATCCATTGCTTCTTCCAGCAAAGGTAAGGTACACAAGAGGTTCTAAGCTTGTTCTATCCATTTCTCTGACAAATGCAAGGACTTTATCTGTTTCTCTGTGTGCAGATGCAAAGAATGGTTTAGTGTATGGAATGCCTGCATCTTTCAATCCTTTCTCTAGTTTTTCCCAGTGCCCGTTATCATTTTCGCTTGCTCCTATGGGAACAACGCATCCTCCATAGGCAAGACCTGCTTTGACAAGGTTATTCATAATTCTTTTTCCAACAGTGGGAAGGTCGCTTCTTCCAAAGTCAAAGGTTCTTCCCGTAAGCTGTTCATATGTCTGAATGTATCTCCATGCTGTTTCAACAACTTGGTCATCTGTTAATTCTGGAAGTGGTTGTCCATCTTTGTAACCTCCCTGGATGAGCACGTCTCTGACGAATTGCTTGGAAGCTTCTGTTATCTTAAGATCGGGTCTTTCTTTGAGAAGTGCGCTGACATCTTTCCATGTTCCTGTTTGCATAAGCTCTTGAATGCTTGCAAATTTCGCTGCGTGTTCTGTGTCTCGTACATAACGTGAGGAATCAGGTGTCAAGCATTCATCAATAAGGTAAAGGCCTCCCATTGCATCATCAAATCCAAGTTCAAATTTGGTGTCAATAAGGACCATTCCTCCCCTGAGTGCAAGCTCTTGCCCTCTTCTGAAAAGAGCAACAGAAGCATCTCGCATTTTATGTGCACGTTCTGAACCATGAACGCGAACAATATCATCTAGGGTGACATCTTCATCGTGTCCTTTTTCTGCTTTTGTTGTGGGAGTGAAGAGTGGTTCTGGAAGAGGTTGGTAGCGAAGAAGTCCTTCTGGCAAGAGTATGCCTGATTTGATTCTTTTTCCTCCTTCATAGTCAGCAGCTAAGCTTCCCCAGACGTGTCCTCTGACAACAAACTCAAACCCAACATTTTCCATTCGTTCCTGCACAATCACGTTCGGATCAGGGTTTGCAAGGGTTGCATTTCTGATGATATCAGTAGTGTTTTCCATAGCCCACTGGTTGAACGCGTTTAACACAGCACCTTTGAAGGGAATTCTCCTGCTTAAGACATGATCAAACGCGCTTACTCGATCTGAGGCAACCATCACCACTTTGCCGCCTACAAAATAAATATCCCTAACTTTGCCGTGTTTTGGTGCGCCAAATTCTGGGATGAATGCAGAATCAAGAGTACGGTTGAGATTGTCTCTGATAGATGATCTGTACGTATCTTCAGTTGTCATGAGAAAAAAGCAGATGTCTATATGTTTTAAAGAATGTGGAACTGCAAATGATATATTAAAAGAGGAGTGCTATTACTATGATTTGGTGAGCCATTGAATGTGTTCTTCTGCAAGGGGGAGATCAAGCTGCATGTTGTGTTGGTACATTATTTTTAGGTAAGGAATGACATTTTTCACAATGTCTTTTGTGGAGCTGTGAAGATGGGTTTTGAGCGTTTGTGCAATGGCTTTTCTTTTGGCATTTTTCTGGTTCATCATCCATATTTTGAGGATGCGTGAAGTCTTTTTGTAAGGGACGAAAAAAGGAGTGGGATGCTGTTGTGCCGTTGCAATTCCAGCAGTGAGGAATTGGTTGATATACACAAGAAATCGCCAGTGCTGTTGCCTTCGTATTCTTCCTCGAAAAACATCTGCCATACTCAGTGCATTGTACGCTCGTGACAAATTTTTACCTTTGTATTCTAAAGGGATGTTTTCATCCAGCCAAAGGAATGCGCCATCATAGTCTTCTGATGCGTTTTCAAATGCATTTAATGTTTTGCGTGCATCATCGCTTTTGAAGATGAGCTGCAATGCGCGGAACATGCTTGTTTCTTTGTCTCGCTCGCCAAGCACGTTAAGATCTTCAATGTGCAGTTTCTGCTTTCCAGTGGCGATTGCTTGCAGGTCATTGATTGCAGAGCGAAGGTCTCCTTGCGATTGGCGTGCAAGCTTTTGTAATACCTGCTCTGATGCAGTGATGTTTTCGTTTGCGCAAATCTTTGCAAGGTGTGAAAAAATGATTTCAGCAAGTAATGGTCTGAATTCGATGAGTGTGCTTGCCTTTCTGAGTGTTGAAAATTTGCTGTTCCAGGGGTTGTTTGCAACCATGACAACTGCATGAGGGGTGTCTGCAAGGAGCTTGTGCAGTGCTTGCACGCCTCCCCTGTCTTCTGTTCCTGCAATCCCGTCAATTTCATCTACTAAGATGATTTTTCCCTTGTTGAACAGACTTGCTTGATGTAAAGATCCGCCAATAAGTGTGTTCACTCCTTCTGTGTTTCGAAAGTCTGATGCATTGACTTCAAGCACTTCAAAAGATAAGTCTGCAGCGATTGCATAAACACTGCTTGTCTTCCCATTGCCTGGAGGCCCGTAAATGAGTGCAGGATGTTTTCGAGTAATGGCTTGCTTGAGTTGGCTAATTGCCAATGCCTGTCCAACTATATCAGAGCTTTTTTGTGGTGTGTAGCGTTCAGTCCAGGGTTTGGTCATGAGAGAATGGTAATAAATGATGCAAGCAATGATTCAAGTTGCACATATTCGTCGCTTCCTTCAACCATGCGAAACTCAATTTCTCCGCATTTCTCGATAAACCTCATTTTGTGTTCGTCTGCAAGGGGAAGATTCCACACTTCTTGCTGGATATGTTTGATGACATCAAGCCCACTTAATCCATAAGCAAGCATGACATCAAGAAGCTTTTTGCGTGCAGTAATAAAGTCTTTTGTTGTGGTGAGAAGGAGCACATCAAGGATCTCTTTTGGTCGTGCTGCGCTGACAATATCATGAATGTGCTTTTGAGTGATGTGATTGCTGATAGCTGCTGCGCTTTGCAAAATATTGATGCTTCTTCTCACGTCTCCTTCGCTTGCAGTGTACAGTGCTTCAAGCGCATCTGGCTCTATGGTAATTTTTTCTTCAGTGCAAATGTGCGTGATGATTGCTGCAACCTGTGTTTTTTCAAGCGGTTTAAATCGGAAGACAGCGCATCTGCTCTGGATGGGATCAATGATTTTGCTGGAAAAATTGCAGCTTAAGATAAATCGCGCGCTATTGGAGAAGGTTTCCATAGTTCTGCGAAGTGCTTGCTGCGCTTCTTTGGTGAGACTGTCACACTCATCTAAGTAAACAATTTTTGGAAGAGTTGTTCCGATGCTTGCAGTTCTGGAAAAGTCTTTCACCTTTGTTCTGATGGTGTCAATGCCGCGGTCATCGCTCGCATTTAGTTCAAGAAAGTTTTCTCTCCATCTCTCTTTGAATAATTCTTTTGCAATAATGAGAGAAAGTGTTGTTTTTCCAATGCCTGCGCTTCCGGTAAAGAGGAGGTGTGGCAAATTTTGGTGTTTTACGAATGATGCAATTCTTTCGACAATCTGCTCTTGTCCTTTGATGTCTGCAAAAGTTTGTGGTCTGTATTTTTCTGTCCAGAGCTGCTTGCTTTTTTCAACCATAATCTTATTATAAAAAGAATCTTATTTAAGGTTTATGTTTGTGAATGACAACTGTCCTTATATCCAAATAAAAAGAGTCATTGAGAATAGCGGTGAATAATTGTGCCTGTGTGCCCTGTTGCGATTCCGAAGCCAGTTGCTTCATCTCTGTCAAGGTGAAATTCAGAGCGATGAGTGTCTCCAGAACGAACAGGAATTCTTTCAAATGTGGTGCCAGTTGAAGTTCGAACATCAACATATTTAATGCCTTCGAGTCCAAAAGAAGGAACTTCTGTTGTTGCCATGTGTACATGTTTTGCAGCGACAATAACCCCATAGCTGAGCGTTACTTCACCAGCTGGTCCACGAATGTGCATTCCTGGCGTTCCCTCTAATTTTCCTGATACTTTCACAGGAGCATCAATGCCAAGAAGTGCACGATCTTCTTGGAGTATTTCAATCTGGGTTTGGAGGCGGAGAGGTCCAACAATACGCGCTTCGAGTTCTGTGTCTCCAACGAGGGTTACTTTTTCTTCAGCAGCAAATTGGCCTGGCTGGCGGATAGTTCGAAGCATTGTAAGATTGTATCCGGCACCAAAGAGAGTGTCTAAGTGTGCTCGGCAAAGATGTACGTGCCTATTCGATACTCCGATCAAAACAGTGTTTTCCATAATAAAGCATTTCTGATACGTATTTATAAATCTTTAGGAAGCAGAATGAAAACGCATCCTGTATTTCTGAGGAATGTCTTTAAAGTAAGGGTGTTGATTATACAGTCTTTCAACCAATTTTCCCAAGTCTCCAGGTGAGATGTCTCCAAAGTCTCTGCGGAATGCTGCAAGGCTCTCTGCTTCTTTTTCTTCTAATGCCTGTTGAATAGCTTTTGTATCTCCAAATATTGGTTCCTCTGCAGAGCTGCCTATAACTGTTGTAGTAAACCTTTGACCAAGTACGTGCTGATATATTTCTGTGACGCGAGCAACATTAAATGTACTGGTAACAACAATATTATTATTCCACCCTCTTGCTTCTTGGCGAAGAAACATACCATAAGCAAATATGGCCTCACTCACACAATCGCAGGAGAATGGTTGGACATAAATGCTGTCTTCAGGAACTCCTAAGTGTTCTGCATATGTTTTCATAAGGTCTGCAATGACTGGTCTTGTTCCAAGAGGAACCCATTCTGCAGTTGTTTCAAAAGATCGATGAAGAGCCCAGTTTCCTTTTGAAACAACAACTCCAGGGCCTCCTTGCATGATAAGAACGCGCGCTTCTCTCTTTCCATACAGTTCAACTGCTTTTTCGACTCTGCGCTTAGTATTTCTATTGATGACATTTCTTCCAGGAACAAGAGATGAAGGCATTAAAGTGTCTGATAATACTAATAGGGCGTCTTTTGTTGTTTTTATAGTGCTCATGCATAAACTTTTATAGGAACATTTATCAATGTTTCCTTCTCGGTTATTATTATGAAAATTTGTATTACTGGCGGTTCAGGATTTTTAGGAGGGCATTTAGTAGATCGCTGTATCTCTGAGGGGCATGAAGTGTATATCTTTGATAATCTCAGTCGCTCGACACAGCATAATTCACGGGCTGTTCTCATTAAGGGTGATATGACCATAAAGGAAGATGTTGAAAAGATTCCTCCTGTTGATGTAATTATTCATACTGCAGCAATCTGTGGGACAACGACAGCAGTGATGAAGGTAGCAGAGGTGTTGGCCGATTTTAATGGGACACAGAACCTTACTCGTCATGCAATAAAAATTGGTGTGAAAAAATTTGTCTATTTCTCGAGCAGCGAGATATATGGTGATAGTGTGTTACAAGTGCACGAGTTTGATTATATTAAATGTTGGAATGCTCACGAGCCTCGTGCAGCATATACATATTCAAAGCTTTCAAGTGAAAGCTTGGTGAATACACTTCCGATTGCAACAGTAATTATTAGGCCGTTCAATATTTATGGGCCTCGGCAGATTGGCTTTGGTGTGATTCGCAATTTCATAGAATCTGCATTGAGGAAAAAACCCATAGAAGTGTATAATTCTGGGAATGAGATTCGCGCCATGTGTCATGTGGATGATTTTATCGAGGGAGTGTATCGGGCAGCAACCTATCCCTTGAAAGAGCAGCATGCAGTCTTTAACATTGGGAATCCCTCGTCTGCAACGACAATCGTTCACCTCGCAAACCTTATCAAGAAGGTGACAAAAAGTGAGTCTTCAATAGTCCATAAGACAGTGACTGCAACAGATAAAATTGGCGTCACGCCGTGCATTGATAAGGCGAAGAAGGAATTGAATTTTGAGCCGAAGATTGGGCTTGAGGAAGGAATTCACTCGCTTATTCCATGGTACACTGAATACATTAAAACAGTGAAAGAAAGTAAATAGTTTCTTATTTCTGAAGATAATTCTTTCATAGTAATAATAAAGGAGAATTTTTATATAGGAGTGGTTGTCTTGGGAAAGGTTATGGCAACGTCGCAAACGCAGCAGGATGAGGGGATTTTGGTTCCATCTTTTACTTTTAGAAAGGCGGAGGAGTTTTATGGGGATCGGGTAGATGAGGCGTTAGCTGCTGTGGAGGCTGGGAGGGATGGTGTTGGGTATGATGTTGTTTTTATGCCTGGGCTTGTTGATTCTAGAATTGGTGCTCCAAAGGAAGCTAGGGTGTGGCAGGAGTGGTTTAGTGCGCCGAGTGTGCGGTTGACTGGAAGGACGAAGCAAGGGAGTAGGGTGGTGGTGCATGGGCATGTGCCGAATTATCTTTCGAAGAGTG